>JAKVBD010000013.1 GCA_022446985.1 Lentisphaerales bacterium | reverse complement strand
TTTATAGCTTGGGAGGTTTTACTTCTCTTATCATGGCGCCGTGCTGGTCGCTAAGCAATAGTAGAGAGAAAGAATTTACTTGAGAAATATCGCCATTGTTAATTGATGAATAATCAAATTTACCACGAAGATCGGTATAGCCGTCTTTATGGAATTTTACTTCGCCATTGTGACTCTTTGAGTATACCTTAACATAGACTTTACTGAGAGGCTTTTGGCTTGCCCCAAGAACTTGCAGCATACCATAGTTTTGACTGACAGCTACTTTCATGTTATGCGAATAGTAAGCTTGAGAAGCACTGATTCCTTTGGCCGTAATTTCGACCATGACATTTAGATCTTTGATGGAATCGGGAATCTTAAAGTTCAGCTTGTTATCAGTCACCTTTTTCTGCTCTCTGAATTTTGCTTTAATGATGGAGAAATCGGACTGAACTCTGCTGATAAATGGCTTTCTGGAGAAGAGCAGTTCTATGTCCATGGGGTAATAGTTGACGGTCACTGCATCGATATTTTTGATGTAAGCATTTATCTCATCTTTAGAAATACTAAACTCGATAATAGGCTCTTGGTTGGCCAAAGTATTTTGGCTTTCCTGGCGATTTTCGGTTACCCTGGAATTGGTATTTACCCCACGAATCTCGCGAATTTGTGAAAGGATGTTTTTGAATTTTGACTGCCACTTATTAACTGGATAGTTGGTGTACTCTAAAGCTATTTTCTCTGCTTTATCCGGTTGCTCCAGATAAAAGTAAAGGTAAGCCTGCATGTAGTCATATTGAATCTTTTCAGCAATCTCATGTCGATTAATCTTTTCGAAGAGTTTTATGCCTTCAGTTATGCGATCCTGCAAGAGAAGTAGATAACTTTGAGTTAATTGATCTGCGGCAGACTTCTTATCCTTGTAAGTCATATAATGCATGTAGTGATTATACTGACTCAGTAGTTCTCTATTGGCAATACTTCTTCTCTTGCCTAATTGATAACTGCGGGCATTAACCAGTGGGCTGTACTCTTTGAACTCGTATTTGAACCGTTTAACTGGATTGACGGATAAGAGTTCAGTTTGGAGGTAAGGTCCGACTTGGTCGGCTACAGGTGAGTGTTTTAAGTATTCACTGAGATAATTCTTTAAATTGTGTTTCAGTGCATATGAGTAGGCTTGATGCTGGTAATAGTTTTTCTTTTTAAGAAATGCCAGAAAGTCTGAGCAGAATTGTTTGTCTTTCAGGCGCCAAAGTACTAACTGAAGATTCAACAGGTTGAGGTTGGCTTTATTCATAAATGCTATGACGTCTTCAGTAGAGCCTGACTGTGAAATGTAAAGCCAGGAAGTTGTGTCAATTTCTGTTGCTTCATCAACAACTTTGAAGATGAAGGGCTTTTCAAATGAGCTAAGCTCACCTTCTTGCGAAGCATGCACTGGAAAGTGTTTAAAGTTTCCTGCTTGTGGGAAGTAGAAAAAGTATTCCATAGTTGTGGTCGCATAAGGATTCATTGTAAGCAGAGAAGTCATCGTTTCCTGTGAGTTTTGTACAGGAATAGCGCCCGCTGGAATTTGTTTTAAAACTTCCATTTTAACGCGTTGAGCATTGGCATTGCTTATGATGATTTTGGCCCCATAAACTCGGCCGGTCAGGAACTCACTGGAAACATACTTTTCGATCTTTTCGTGACCATTATTTTTATAGCGATCCAGATAGTCAAAGAATTGCTGTTTAACAAGAATGTTTTTGGTGACTTCGGAATCAACGGTATCGACTTCGCGATGAAATAAAACAAGGTCAGATGCTGGTGTGATTTGCATCTGGTTATCTTTGAAATCGACTTTTACATCGTTTGAAGTAAATGGCAGATCCAGTAGAGAGAGAACAAACATCATTTCAGTGAAGTTTTTCGTGGCTTCGGCAAAGTTTGTTGAAATAAAAGGTCCGTCTGTATGGGCCGCAAAGTCACGCCAAAAAGCATTTACGGTAACCAGATTTGCCGTTTGTTGATTGATTGGCAGTTTGTAGTAATTGTTTTCGGCCCATTCTTTCACAGGACCAACTTCTCTGTAGTACTGAGTCTGTTTAGCGCGAGCCTCGATGATTTCTTTAGAGCTAAGATCTGTCGAATCTGCTAAAAGATCATCTGCAAATGGATCATCTTCGTCTGCACCAAAAGCATCAAATTCGTCGCTTGCAGCTTCTGCAACTTCCATGACTGGAGACTTTAAAGAAGTCCCTCCTTCAATTCCGCCAACTAAGTCCATGGTATCAGCAGGGGCATCATTGAGAACAAGCCCAGTTAGCTGTGAAGGCATCTTTCTTCCATGCCTTAGTCTTTCAGCCATCTTCTTTTTGTTTAGAGATTGTTGCAGAGTTGATTTCACAGTTGCGAGGCTTTCACTTTGCAAAGCATTGTTGAACAGTCGGGAGAGTTTATTTCTGTCTCTTGGCAGAGTTTGAAATTTGTCCTGTATTTCCTGGGCAATTCCAGAAGCATTGAGTTTTTTGGCGAGGAGAATTTTTTCGACTATGTTTAAACGGTGATAGTGCCACTCATTGGTGAATTGCGCAATATTCTTCGAGTTCTTCAGCCAGTGATCCAGGAAGGTGTCGTGCTTCTTGTTTTGATAATAAGGCAGAATAACCTCCTGAAAGAACTTGGGGTCCTTTTTGAAAATAAAGAAGTTGAGTTCATGGCAGGCATATTTTGAGTAGAGTTCTTTCTTTTTGTTCTCCTCCAGAGTTGGCCAATCGAGGATAAAAGAGAATTCGATCAGGTGCTTGTCGGCATGAAGAGTTTTAAACAGATCGTAGACTTTTTGCAGAGAATCGTAGGTTTGCACTTTAGCAGATGAAATGCTTTTCACGGTAAATGGTTCATCTTTTTTGAGAAGAGAAATTTTCTTTGTCTCAACAAAGTGTTTTTCTGGATTTAAGATGACCTTAAGGCGAGTGTCCTGGTATGGATGCTTTTGCTCTGGTAAGAATACTTTATGGTATTGATGGTAGTTATTATCAAAAAGGAAGACATGCACCATTTCTCCCATACCCAGTTTGGGGATTTCGATCATGCCCTGATCATTCGGGCGTAGATCAGCAAATGTTTTCCGACCCGGAGTGAGAAAATTATAGGAAGGGGATGATGGGTTGATTCGTTCTTCCAGAGTAGGGCCACCACGTCTTGATACTCTACTTGTTCTGCCTGGTGCACCTCTTTTTCCAAATGCTTCACCCCATGCGGCATCTAGATCTTGAGTTGTCGTATCTTTCAGCTCCCATGGATTGAGGAGAAGACCTGGTCGAGTGAGCATATTACCTGGATATACCGGACTGTTTCTTCTGGCGAGAATGTAGCGGTATTCATCGCCAATATTTCTTCCTGAAAGATAAAAGGAAGGCAGGTAAGCATGATAAAAAGAAGATGGAGAGGATTGATTCAGGTAACCTGGATAAGCTTCAAGATTAAAGCGGCTTTGGATAACATGTACTGTCGTTTTAGGAGAGTAGTTTTCCAGCTGGATTGTGAGCCTGTTGTCTTTGTGGGTTATGTCTTTGAAGGTGGGTAATTTTTTATAGTTCTGAAGACTGGTAACAAATTCTCCAAGCACGAAGTTCTTAAAGTTTTTACCTTTAGTGATGCTTATATTTGTCAGGCTGTTATTGATTTTATTTCTTAACTTAAATGTACCTTCCGGCAGATTTGTGATTTCAAGATATTTACCATTTATACTTAGCTTAGCTGCCAGGTCAGTTTGCGGGCGACCTGCACGAATTTCTGTAAGGGAATATTGATCAAGAGTTACCTTAAGGTTGTGTTGGAGTGGCAAACGGATAACTTCTCCTTGAGCGACATTCAGGTTGTATGGCCAGGATATGTCTTTGGGCTGCAGGTACCAGTATCGGGAGTTTTTAAGAGACTTAGTTTGAATGGCGGTTATGTCTTTTAGTTTACCGAGAAAGGCAATGCCTTGATTATTTGTTTTGAGGGTAAAGTGCAGTGAATTTTTGATGAGAGCGTGAGTTAAGCTCAGGTTGACAGCAAGACTTTTTTGAGGCTCACCATTTCTACCAAGAATTTCTAAATAGTAACCTTTATCATTTTCTCTGAGAAAGGCATTTTTGATGACACTGCCATTATTATCTGAGTTGCAGGGAAGATTATAGTTTGATTGAAGGTCAATGGTTTTGCCATCGGTCATTTTGGTAAGCTGTGCTTTAAGAGAAAAACTCATGTTGCGCAGGTTTTGCGGGACATTGAAAGTGAAGGGGGTATTTTTGGATTTGTTGAGTTTAAAGTCATCCACGGTGAGGCTTGAGGATATGCCTTTAGAATCTGTGGATTTGAGAGTTAAGCTGACATTTTTGAGAAGTTCGAGTGGAACGCGACTACCGTTTAAGTGCAGTGAGCCATGAATCAATACCGTTGCTTTATTATTTGGAATAAGTGATTCACGATGGATGAAAAACTTAGTCTGTAAATCGTAATTTTCAGCTTTGTGTTCGAAGCTTTCCAAACTGGCAAATTCACCATGCTTGAGAATAATTTTTTGGACTGTGGCCTTTGAGGTATACGGGACCAGAATGAAACCTTTTTCATGTGTTTTGTATGTGTGGCCATTTATGTAAATACTGGCATCTTCAAGTAAATTATTTTGATCGTCAAATACATAGAAGAGGTGTCCTGCAGCACTTGGCTCATGGGTGAATCTTAGGGACCCTTTGTGGATAAGGGCACGTGAACTGATGCCATTGCCGATGAATTCCACGACATAGGCTCCGGGATCTTTTAGGTCGAAATTGAAAGTTTCTGTGTGGCGAATATGCGGGGCTTGTGTGTACTTGAATGTTTTTTCTTGAGTGGCCACCATGCCATCCAGATCGAGGTCTGTTGACAGCTGTCGCATGTTGGCTTTGAAATAGTTGAACTGATTTAACTTAAAAATTTTCACCAAAAGATTGGGGGCATTTTTGACTTCTAAAGAAAGTTGAATCTCCTCATTACTGCGTATGAATTCCTTATTTTCCGGTAGAAGCCTGAGTTCAACTTTTTCCTTTAATTCTTGAATGATACCAGTGTGCTTTTCAATCAGTGAGAACCATTTTTCAGGATCACCTTTACCATAAAGAATTTTGGTTTTGGCAAATATTTTATTTAGAAAACCTTCTTGAACATAAGGCAGATACTTTTTGGTGTTATCAGCATCTTTTAAAAAGTGCTGCATGAGAGAAATGACCAGTTCATTTTCTATTTGTACTAAGTTTGGCAAATAAGTTACAGAACCAAAATTCTTATTTAAATTGACCAAATGTTGATTGTTAGTGAGCCGCTCTTGTTTGGCAAATATGCTGTATCTTGGAAGTTTGAGGTACTCTAAAAAGTGGGTTTCATTGTATTTTTTCAGGCTTTGATCATGCTTGAGTTTATGAAGCAAGGAGTGAGCTTTTAGTGAGTTAAATGACGAGCCCAGAGAACTCACAAAGTTCCATAAGCTGTTTAAGTAAGCTTCTTTTAAAAATGCTTGTTGTTGCCAGTTTGTGTGTGCTGCCGGAGTCAGTCTCTTGATGTACTCATTCACGAAAGTTCGGTTGCTTTTAAGTGAAGGCTTCAGTTTAAGACATTCACCCATTTGCTCGACAGTCAGCTGTTTGTGGATGTTTATATAACCAAAGGTTTTCTTGTTGGTCGCATTTAAGTCTGCAATGATGTGCTTAACCAGATCTGGAAAGTCCGCTACTTTAACTCTTTGCAGCATGGCTCTCCTTTCGCTAACACTGAGTTTTCTATTTGAGATTTTTGCAGAGCGATGTCAGTGAGTTTGTGAATTGGGTAGTTCTTAAACTTTTCCCAGTTGATGAGCTCTTGGTCTAAAGCGTTTGGATACTTGGCTTCCTGAGCTGCAGCAATTTTTTGGTGGTTGAACTGTAGCTTGAGTTCACGTATGAGGTGTTTTTGAGTTTCAGAAGGAGATTGCTCATAGAGAAAGAGCATCTGGCGATTGAGAATAGTTTTGTAGCGCTCGCTTTTATAAAATTTACCGCCCCATACTTTGAGCAGTTCATTTACTTTTTGGAATTCTTTTTCATGCTGAAGGTGCAGACAGTTGTAGTAATAGTAATCCTTAGTTCCGGGGATGAGCTCTTTAAGGGCTTGTTCCGGTTTAAAGACGAACTTCTCGTCAAAGGAAATTTTTTCACCTTGTTTGTCTATGGGGCCAAATGCCGATAGGTTCAATGAACCCAGCAGAGTAAATAGAATTATGAATGATCTCAACTTATGCTCCTTAAGTACCAATTGGTTGATTATAACGTTTCTGTACCATTGTGACGCACCAACTTTGACTTTATTAGCATGGAAAAGTGAAAAATATGAAATAAATGTTAGTTGCCTTTATTACTTGAAGGCAAAACCCTTTTGCTTAGCCTGTTCTTTGAGGCTTTTGATCATGGCAGAATCAAGAGTTTCCTCGCCATTTTTATTGAGGTCCTGGAGTTTTTCTTTAATGAATTGGCCGCGTTTTTGGCCAAGATTATTTATCTGCTTTTGAATTTGTTGTCTTTCGGCCTCCTTAACATTTATGAAAGTCCGGATATCTTGCAAAGATTTGTTTTGGAGGTTCTCAGGAAGTTCTTTTTGGTTGATATTGTTAAGTTGAAGCTTGTTAGACTTCAGGGCATCGATCAGGTCCCAGTTTTCATTTGTGTAGAGTTTTGAGCCTTTTGACGCAGCTCGTCCAGCTCCAATAGACTTAGAAATACCGGAAGCATTTTTATCCTGTGCCATTTGTCTGTTCAAATAAAAATTGCGGTTGGCACCATAGGCGATATATGTGGCGTTGAGTTTTGTGCTGAGTTCTAGGAGCTCGTCGTCATAAGGGGTTTCTATGCCTTCCAGCTTTTTATCGCTGTTTATACTGAAGTAAGAACCGTTGCCAAGTTGGGCGCCATGTTGCCACTTAGTCTCTATACCAGTTTCAAAAGGACCACAAAAAATTGTATTGACATTTATACTTTTTGAAGCGGCTTGAGTACAATATTCGTTATAATCCACCATCCCTTGAGTAAAGGCTTCGTTACCGGCAATGTATATTAACTTAAGAGATTCAGAAGATGTATTCCAGTTGAGGCAGTTTGAGGCAGAGGCGATCACATGACCACAGTATTCTGAACCGCCGTTAGTTTCGAGGCTGAAGAGTTCGTGTGAAAGTTGGTCCAGATCACTGGTTAAAGGTTGTACCATGCGAATGTATCCATCCGACATTTTAAGGTCGCTGTTACCGTACTCAAAAAGTGCGACTTCGAATTGGATGTCACGGTTATTTTTATAGGCATTTGAAAGTTCGTTAACAATGCTCCACAGTTGGCTTTTTGCCTGATTGATTAGACCGTCCATACTGTTGCTGGTGTCGAGAAGGAGAGCCAGTTGAATTAAGTTTGGATTGTTTTTTTGAGGAGGCATGTTGTGAGGTCGGATATTTCGATAGTTGACGCTGCTTCTGTCAAATCTTGGCAAAGTGGGAATAGCGATAGACTGCTGCTTCATATTGATGTTTTGCTGAGTCTGAATTTGCTGCAGAGCCTGGGCATTTGGTGTTTTGTGAGGATTGTGGCTTTGGCAGCTGACTAATGTGGCGGCTGTGATTAAAGTTAGTATTCCCTTAGACATGTCTTTCTCCTTTTGTAAGACCATCAGGATTCTATAGCGGTTCTCATAATTCGATACGAAAAGAATTGATGATATTTTATATCTTTCTATGAAGTTTATAGAAAACTGCTAGATTTTTCTGGAACTTTTAGAGAGCCTATGTGGAAACAATTTTTGGGCTGATAGTTATATTTATCGTCGCTGGGATAATCATTGAGAGACTTTCAACGGCCAAGACAAGAAAGTACAAAAAGCCTTTGAGCAAAAAACATCGAGACATAGTTGAAAATAACTTTAAGCTGATTCTTTCTCTGCCTGAAGAACAACAAAAGAAGCTTGAGGGCCTGGTAAATCTCTTTTTGGAGGAGAAGGACTTACAAGGTTGTGAGGGGCTTGAAATACCGATGAAATTTGCGTCACTATAGTAGCGCAAGCCTGTTTACTTTTACTGAATAACCGGACTCAGCCATGGTACAGCCGTTTGACCACTGTTCTGGTTTATCCTTCAGCTTACAAAGCTAAAATCAAAGAGATGAATGACGATGGTTTTGAAGAGACTAAGGAAATTGTTCGTTTAGGTGAATCGTGGGCTGGTGGAACGATAGTTTTGTCATGGAGCCACAGTCGGCATGGAGTAGTTAATTTTGAAGATGGGCAAAATGTCGTCCTGCATGAGTTTGCGCATCACTTGGATCAGGATGGTGGAGCTGCCGATGGTGTGCCAATTCTCACTTCAACGAATACTTATGCTTCCTGGGCGGTGATGCTCAGTATGGAATACGATAAGCTGGTGCGTAAGGCGATGAAGAATCAGAAAGCACTGATGGATAAATATGGTGCGAGAAATGAGGCTGAGTTCTTTGCGATCTCGACAGAAAGCTTTTTTGAAAAACCGGGGCAGATGAGTAAGACGCATCCTGAGCTTTATGAAGCTTTGAAGAAATACTGTGGCTTAAATCCGCTTGATTGGGATTTTAAGAATCATACTTAGGTCGCTTAGCTCTTAGTAATCAGTATAGAGTAGACTTTGTCTTAGTAATCAGTAATTTCCTGCTTCCTCGCAGTATCAAAGGAGCACCGATACTCTTGCCGGTAAGAGCTATCAAACTCTTCAAAAACAAAAAAGGGATGCCGTTAAAAACGACATCCCTGAAAGTCCAAGCTTTAATTAAAGCTTACAGGCTTCTTTCTGTAGGGCCAACGTAAAGCTGACGAGGTCTACCGATACGAGCACCTGCATCGAGGTTCTGCTCGCGCCAGTGAGCGATCCAACCACAAAGTCTGCCAAGAGCAAATAGTGGAGTGTACATCTCAGTTGGGATATTTAGAGCTCTGTAAACGATACCGCTGTAGAAGTCTACGTTCGGGTAAAGCTTTCTAGCTGTGAAGTACTCATCCTGTAGAGCAGCAGCTTCAAGTTTTTGAGCAACAGCAAGTAGTGGGTCTTCAACACCAAGCTTTTCGATAACTTTGTCACAAGTTTTCTTAATTATTTTAGCACGTGGGTCGTAGTTTTTGTAAACTCTGTGACCGAAGCCCATAAGTCTGAATGGGTTACTCTTATCTTTCGCCATACCAAGGAATTTATCGATAGCTTCAACACCGCCTTCACCAGCGATTTCTTCAAGCATTTCGATAACTTTCTGGTTAGCACCACCGTGTAGTGGACCCCAAAGAGCTTGAACAGCAGCAGAAAGAGAAGCAAAAATGTTAGCCTGAGAACTACCAACAAGACGGGCTGTAGAAGTAGAACAGTTAAACTCGTGATCAGCGTGAAGGATAAGAAGTTCGTCAAGAATCTTATCTACGTCAGCATCAACTTCGTAGTCATCGCCGAACATCATCTTAAGAAGACCAGCACCATAAGAAAGGTTTTTGTCTGAAGGGTATTTGAACTCTTTATCATTGTTCTTGCAGTAAGCAGAAGCAACGATAGGCAGGATCTGACCAAGAGCAACAAAGATAGCTTCTTCTACTTCTTCTTCATTTTGAGGATTAGTGAACTGCGGGTAATGAGCCGAAAGACCAGCAAGCATGCTGCTTACCATGATCATTGGGTGAGTGTCCTGTGGAAGAGCATCGTATAGCTTTAGTAGCTGAGGCTTGACTTCAGAGTATTTTTGCAAGTTTTCAAGGAATGTTGCAAGCTCTTCTTCTGTTGGTAGCTCACCGTAGATGACTAGGTACATTACGGCATTGAAATCTGACTTTTCACAAAGGTCTTCGATTGAGTAACCTCTGTAACGCAGGATACCGGCTTCGCCGTTAAGGAATGTGATTGAGCTTTTTGCTGGGCAGGTATTGCCAAAGCCCGGGTCAAAAGTGACGTATCCTGTTTCTTTACGAAGTGCGCTTATGTCTAGGCACTTTTCCTGTTCGGTACCGGTGTATGCAGGAAGGGTCAGTTCCTTGCCGTCCGGCATGGTTAGTTTAGCAACATCCGACATGTTTTGCTCCTGGAATTTCTTTTTAAATTTTCTCTAAAGTTCAAGCTTTATCTAAATCAGATCTGCTCAACTTAATTGGCGATGATCAAGAATCAACTGCTAAACGAGCTCGAAAAGGCTTGGTGACACGAAGAATATAAAAAAAAATAACATTTCTTTAGCAAAAACGTATTTTAAGGGGGCTTCTTTTTGAGATAGCGTAATTTTTGTCAGAATATTTGCCTAGTGTCGTAAAATTGAATGTGCTAAAATTTGCCGATTTCGTAATAAATTTGCAACTTCAATGATTGAAGTATTACTGTAGTTAAATCGGAGAGGAAATATATTATAAGATGACGGGGGAACAGTCTCCTAAAAAATTTGTAAGTTCTTAAGAGCCGGTTACATTTAGGCAGACAGGAAACGACATGGTTACAAAAGAAAAAAGTTTAAATCAACAAAGTGCAGCAGTGTACAATCGGCTGTTGATATTGCGCCTTTTGCGCAAGCACCGTCAACTGACTAGAACTCAGTTAGCTGAGGTGACTCGCTTACAGAATTCGACAATGTCCTACATCATAAGAGACTTTATAAACAGAGGTATAGTGGTTGAAGGAGGTAAACGCGAGTCTGGTACAGGTAATAAGAAGCAAACCTGGCTACAGGTAAACCCACACCTTGGCTGGGTTATTGGCATTGTTATTCAGAATATTCATGCTGAGTTGGTGAAGGTTGATTACTCCGGAATGATAATAGACTCTTGCAACTTTGAAGTTAGTGAAGACATAACGACACTTCCTGAATATCTTAAAAATCGTCTCGAGCAGTGGTATGAAGATCGAGGTAGACCACCTGGTCCAATGCGCGGCTTATGCCTTGGCTTACCGGCAACAGTTAATCCGGAAAAGGGCATTATCGAAAATTCAAAATTCTTTAATGTCAACAAATATTCTATAGCAGATGATTTCGCCGAGTTGTTCCCGGAAATTTCAGTTATTATTGACAATGATGTTCGTCAGGCTGCTTTAGCTGAGTACCACAGTGAAGGCTTTGAAAAGCGCGATTTTCTTTTCTTCTACACAAACTTTATCAAAGCCGGTAAAGGTTTTAAACCAGGTTACTTTGGTTCAAGCTTGTTTATCAATGGTGAAATGGTTAATGGTGTTGGGAGTTCTGCAGGTGAACTAACCGGTATACTTCGCCCCAATGACCCTCCTATGTTATCGGCTCAGGATCTTGAAGACCTGAATACTATTGATGGTCCTTTGACTCCTGCTATGAAAAATCTAGGTCATTGGATTATGCCCTGGTTAGAGAGTTTGGCGTCATATTCTGATCCAGGTTCAATTATTTTAGCAGGTTCAATGTGCTGGCAAAATGAAAGGCTCCTGGAAATGATGAATGATCAGCTAAATACTCGATTAAATCGCTCAGGGCAAAGAGAGATAAAAATCACCAGAGCTCAGTCTCCTGTTCAAGGGGTTGCTTATGGTGCTGCTATCACTCTTTTGGATCACCTCTCTCCAGAATTGATTGACCAGTAGGTTTACGACGGTTTTAGCTGTAGTTTGAGGCTTTAGGCGAGCCGTCGATGCTCTCGGGTTATTAGTATAGAAAATTGATTTGGCTTGAATCAGTAGATACTTTCTTCAAAGATGAGTTCATCTTCATTGACCAGCTCTAGATCGACGATGCTCTCGGAATCAATCATTTGAATATGAAAATCTAAAGATGACTTTAAAGCCTGTTCTATTTCCTGGGATAATTTGTCTGATTGATATTTATAGAAAGGTGCATCATCAAATGGCATAAAGCGCATTTGCGATAAAGCATCTTGCATAGTTTCTTGTGAGAGAATAAACTTTTGGAGGGTTAGATGTTTCTTAATTAAACCAGTGCTCTTGCTTTTAATAATGATGTAAAAGTCGGCTTCGGGCAGCGCAGAAGCAGTTTGCGGGTCAAAGTACACAAAAGAGGCAAGCTTGCCATCGAAACTCGCATACTGAATTTCAGGGATCTCCACAGAATCATTTAAGAATTTTCGCGTCCATGGGATGTTATAGTTCCACTTCCATACATTGACTAATTGCTTTGACTGTAGTTTGTAGAGTTGGTGCTTCATGTAGGAATCTTTGATTTTATCTTTATTTCTAGCCCAACGTTCAAGAAAGCGTTTCTTTGTGAAATCCTCTCCATGAGTCGACATGGTAAAGGGGAAGAAAATTTTGAGATTCATTGCTGAACATAAACGCCCTGCTACTTTGGCCGCTTCATGGGCATGAGCAGAATTCATCATTAACAGATCTAGTGTCATGGAGAGTGGTATGAGTTCATTTTTTTCATGCTTTTTGTGATACTCAAAAACGAATTCAGTTTTGGTATATTTGTTGTAGTATTCTGCTTTATTTTTGCAAATGTGAATATTTGGTTGTTCCTTGAAGAAATCCAAAATTTCCTCAGAATCGATTTTGCTATCACTAAAGAAAAAAATGTCCCAAGTAGTATCCATAAGTACCCTTTAAAAAATTGTGTTATGTTTTGCCCGTCTCTATAAACTAAGGTTTTGAGGGTTCAAAAGCAAGTTTATTTTGCTAAAGGTGAGTGATCCGGTGAATTATTCACAATGATATCGATGCCTGGAAGGCTTTTTTGGGCAGAACGAAGCTGATTTTTACTGACAACTAGCGTCTTGAGCTTAGGCAAAGCCGTGAAGCCTTTGAAGTTTATCATTTTGGAAAAACTGGCGTCGATGAACTCCAGATTTGGCATGGATATGAACTCATTTGCATTTTTTATGTGAGTGTGACTGAAGTTTATCTTTTTGAGTTTAGAATTGATTATTTTGCCAACACCAACCAAAGTCGTACGACTAACATTTAATTCTTGCAATTCATCGCAAAGATTAATTATCTGGGCATTGCCAAAACTGGTTCCAGACATGTCTAGAGAATATGGATTTAGTAGATGAATAGGACCCGTATGTTTAATCACTACTTTGTTTTTCATACTAATTAAAGTACGACCACTATTTTCTTCGACGGTAATCTTGGGTATGTGAATCATGCCAGGGTGATGATCCATGATGGACTTTATGAGAAAGGCCGTTTTTTGTTCAGTAGCGTTGCTTCTTTTTATGCAGTTTTCAAGGAAAATCTTTATCGCAGATGGCTCTATTTCTTTTAAGATGCTTTCTATCTGTGTGAGGATTGTTTTTGTTGAACTGAAATCAGTTTTTTTGACTAATTTGAAGAATGATTTGTCTTTTAGTTTTCCAAGAGACTCAAGTGATTTAGGAATATTAAACATGGCGAGATGATAACTGCCGACAAATTTGTGAGTCTCCTCAAGTTCAGGGTCCAGCGATAGGGTAAATTTAATGGCTTCATCAAAATTCTTAAGATTTCTTGTCTTCAGTCTACTTTTGATGATACCTAACTGACGTTTGGCTCCCATCTTCATAAAGTGATTTTTGGCCTTTTCTTTTTCTTCCAGGTCTTTGTACAGTTGCTGAATTTCCTCTTTTGCCTGAATGGCCTTTTCTTTTTCCTGAAGAGCTTTTCTACGACTGTCGTTGATAAGTACAAATGAAACAATGATCAGGATAAAGATGATAAAAAGTGAGATGGTGGAGCTAATGAAGAGGCGCTTGTTTCTCTTATAAAGCAGTTCAAATAAGCGAATAACAGAGGCATTTTCGGCTTCTGTTGCAAAGCCGCGACGGAAGCGGTGCAGTTCTTCGAGCATCTCGCTACAATTTGCGTAACGCAACTCTGGGTTGGGGTTCATTGCTTTGTGACAAATGGCCTTCAGACTGGCAGGTAGATTTTCTTTGGTAAAGACTGCCACTGGGAGACTGGTCTGTTTAATTTGCTTTGGTTTTTCACCACAAAGAATTGTGTAGAGAACTGCTCCAAGAGCATAGATGTCATGACGACAATCAGGCGGACTTTTTGTGTAGCGTTCAGGAGCGATGTAACCAGGAGTCCCATGCATGCTGTCTTCAGAGCCTTTAAGAGTCAATTCAACAATGTTATGGAGTTCTTTGTCGAGAATTGAGAACTCATTTTCATTCATTTGGTCATCTATTTCAGCAAGTCCCCAATCGGCTACTATAACCTCGCCAAAGTCATCGAGGAGAATGTTGTCTGGCTTTAGATCCTGATGAATGATAGATCTTGAGTGAGCATAAGCTACGGCATCACAGACTTTGATAAAAGCATCGACTAAAGTTTCGAACTGATGATCTTTATTTTCAGAAATACATGAGTCCAATGATTTGCCGTTGAGTTTCTTCATGGTGAAGTAAGGACGATCGTCTTCTAGTAGACCAAGATCGTAAATAGGCATGATATTTGGATGTTGCAGGAATGCGTTTATACGACCTTCACGGACAAATGCAGGGTTATGTTCTGGTTTCTTGGGAGCAGCCAGGATGACATCGCAATCCGTATGGGTATCATGGCAGGAGTGAATCTCTTTCATGCCGCCAGAATTTATCTGTTGGAGGTTGGTATAGCGTTGTCCACATGGCTCAAGTTGATCCAGAAGACTTTCGGATTCATCGAGTTTTGCAGAGGTGTCTTTGTAGATATTTAAAAGTAGATCTTCATTCATATTTAAACGGTGTACCCAGCTGTCTAAAATTATAATACTCGGTTTGGCTTAAAAAGGCAAAATATGGATATATTTGATTCGAAAAGTTGTGTTTGGCTGCCGTATAGGTTATGTTTGTAAAGTATGGATGTTGCAGGTGTATTTTTTGGATAAAAACGACAATACTCGAGAAACACTGCTTATAAAGCTGAAGAACCAGTACAATGAAAATGCCTGGGAAGAGTTTGCCGAAATTTACCGCGGATTTATCTGGTCTATTTTGATCAAAATGAACGTTTCGCCTTCGGATATAGACGATCTTGTTCAGGACATTCTTTTGAAGGCCTGGAAGAATCTTCCAAAGTTTGATTATCAGCGAAGCCGTGGCAAGTTCCGCAATTGGCTGGGGTTGGTGGTATCAAATACTGCACGAACTTATTTTAGAAATAAGAATACCACAAGCCGCATTTTGGGTAGTTTGGATACTGAAGACCAAATGTCTCCTGAGATTGAAAAATTGACGACGGATGAGTGGCAAAAGTTCATCTCGAATAAAGCCTGGGAAAGTGTCAGTAAGACCCTGACGGATCCTGTGCGCGAGTGTTTTGAGTTGATTTCTCAGGGAATGAATCTGAAAGAAGTCGGTGAAAAGACCGGTTTTAACTACAATACGGTCTGTGTCTACAAGAAGCGCATTATAAATAAGATTTCGAGGGAGATTACACGCCTTGAAAACGAGACCGGTTAAGCTTTTCTTTCCTTTATAATCACGATGTAAAAACGACTCAGCAAAGCTGAGTAGATATTTGATATTAGTGTGTTTACTTGGAGAATTCTCCAAACGGCCTGTGCCGAAATTTTTTCTTAAGTACAGCCTTCATTATCTTTTGCATTTCGACAGCTTTTTCAGGTGTTTGCTAAAAATTATTTTTCTGCTGGGTAGGATCATTCTTCAGATTAAAGAGTTGGTTTCTTTCAAAGTAGAGAGGGGGTTTTGGCTGAAGCTTTTTAAGCCAGTTGCTTGTGGAGAATTAAATATGGCAGCTGCATGGGGGCATCACCTTTGAAACCTTTAAACTTTTGCTGCTAGCAATTTGTTCTTCGATTTCTTCGAGGTAACGAACAGCGATGTTTTTATGGCTCTGGCATAACCCATCTTAAGATGAAGGCTGTTGCGCACGAGTTTTTCATTCCCTTCCAAAACGGATTTGTAACTGACGCCATCTATTTTCATGTTGTCGGGAATCTTAGCCTGACATATATCGAGAATAGTTGGGACATAATCAACACTTCCCATAATGTTTTTATAAATTCGCGGCTCTTTAATTTTCTTTTTCCATTGCATGACGAGTGGTACATGGCAGCCTTTTTCATAAAGGGTCGTCTTTCCGCCATCTCGTAAATCGTGATCAGCTGCATAAATAATCAGGGTATTTTCTTCTTAGTTTTGGTTTAATAATTTTTGTAGAATTGTGCCAACTCCGGCATCCCACCATTGGATGGAACCTATAATGTCATGACCCCTTTTAATTTTAGGATTTTCAAATGAAGATCGCGGCGGCATAAATGAGTAGTCTTATTGCAAGTATCCTTAACCGGTAATAGTCGAGTGAATAGATGTATTTGCCGTTTTTGACAGCAGCGGGAGCAGGTCCGTGATTAATGGTTGTCGAGAAAAAGAGAAAGAATGGCTCTTTGTTTTCCTTTTGTTCGTCAAGGAAGTTGAGGGCGTGCTTCACAGTCCACTCTACATTGTAAGCTTTGGTAGGATCATTGAAAATTTCACGCGTATTGGCAGCATAAACGCCGTTTACATAATCAAATCCAAACTTAGAGATTCGCTTTTGCCACCACTGATGATTGTGTTTCGTACCAGCAATAATTTCAGGGTCGGAAGGATGCTCAGTCGAAGAGTGTGTTTCTATCCTGACTGCTACCAGTCTTTAGTATTTTTTATGAGTTCATGATTGCTTAAGTGAAATTGTGCCAACAAAGCCGGTCCAGTAGCCATTTTCCTGAAGAACAGCGGTGACGTTAGTACCATCTTCTTCGAGGCCTATATTGTTAGTCAAACAAGAAGTTTCATATTTGGGTAAAGATGGTGGATTTAGGATTTTGGCAATTGTTGTAGTAGCGGCCAGTAAGGGTGTTAAATCTGGAAGAACTACAAATTGTTGAGACTGAGAGACCCTGGGTGAACTTTAGACAGTTCTTTGCGAGGGAGTCGATATGTGGTGTTTCCATTTCTGGATTGTAACAGCCCACGGTATCCGGGTTTTGATCATCTATTAGAATGAATGAGACGTTCGGGCGTTCATCTGCAAATGCTGAAATAAATAGAGCCAGTAGTGTAAGAAGCTACTTCATAATGTCGCATACTTTGTTAATTTGAGCTTATATACTCTTACAAAATACCTTCATGACACCTTGATAAAGTATTTTATGAGAGCGTCCTTAGTAATATAATTTTGCAAATTTATGACACTCGTGGCAAATTAAACTTATACGAAGTGTAAGGAGGGTGTTTATGAGTGATCTTGAATCAGCAAAGCGTTTGAGTCCCTTGAGAAAAAGTTCTCAGGCAACTGATCTGCAAGAATTAGCTAACGAGCAATTAGAGCATTTTTCCATTGATTCGAATAGCCCTTTAGGACAAAGCCTGGGCCGTTTAGTCGAAAGTTTGTATGTCAGCCAAATAGAACTTAATTCCCTTTGGGGGCAATCCTTAGAGCTTTTACAAAGTCTGGATAAGTCAGAACGAATTTCATTTTTTAATGCCAAAAGGTTTATCTGTTTCCAGTTGGCTAAGCTTTTGGATAATATGCAGAACCCACTGCGAAAGTCTTACCAGAGTATAGTCAATCATTCGTCAACAAGAACTGCAAAAGGTCCGTACCCTTTGTTTGATAATGTAACGGCGGTCTTCAGTGCGACTCCGGTAATTACCAGGACGGCAACTTATCTTTATGCTTGTACAGAATGGATCGACGATGCTTTTCAGGGAAGAGAACCTTTACATGAGATTTACTCGCGTTTAATGAATCCGACATCGGTTAGTTTGGCCAATCATATCGTTGATTTGGAAGCTGGGGATTTAGCCAATGAATATTTTGCTTGGAATTTTAATTCAGGTATGGCTGCTATAGATGGAATTCTCAGTCATCTGTTGGGCTATCAGGATGTAGTTATTGCCAGCCGAAATGTCTATGGCGGAACTCACCAATTGCTTAACGATTGGTTTGGCAAAAAGAGTAATCTCGATATAAGCCTGGAGTTTTTTGATGGGTATACGAGTGAAGAGTTTGAGTCATTTCTAAATCAGGTTAAAGAAGCTTACATAGAACGATTAGAGCAGGGGAGGCATATCTACGTTTTCATAGAGTCGCCGTGCAATCCGCACGGTTATGTTTTAGATGTTTCTGGTATTTGTGAGTTATCTCATAAATCTGAAATAGACGTTATCTGTGATTGCACGGTTGGTACGCCATTTCTGACATCGACTCTTAGAAAAGGTAATCCCATGCAGAGACCTGATTTCATCGTTCACTCATATACCAAGGATATTCTTGGTTCAGGTACGACGACTGCCGGAGTGGTTATAGGGCGCAATGAACGAATGTTTATTCCGAAAGGCGAAACTTTGAAAATGGCTAGGTGGGATGGCAAGCAAGTCGATTATGCCTGGGATGATACGCTGTTTTGGAATGTCTACTACATAAAAGGTGCTTTTCTGGATGCAGACAAAGCCTTCGAAGTTTTGACTGGTATGCGTACTATGGAGCTTAGAGTTCTTAGGAAATGTATTTCGACAAGATGCTTTACACATGTTTTGGCAGCGCATCCTATGATTGAAGTTAAGTCCAATGCGATTAAGTCAAATGAAAATCATCAGTTGATGAAAGATAACAATTACTTAGAGTTGTCAGCGCCCTTATTTACGATGAATTTTGATAAAATTTATGGCAAAGGATTGAGAGTACAAACTTTCAAAAAATTCTTTGATTCTTTGGAGCCAGTTTTTGGTTTACAGGTAAGCTTAGGGCAAATGAATACTGTAGTTTTGTGCCCGGCACTGACGAGTCACTCGGAGCTTTCAGATAAAGATTTGGAAAAGGCCGGAATCAGCCGGACGACGATTCGCATTGCTGTAGGAGATGAAGATCCCCGGGTACTTCTAGCGCACTTAATCAGCGTCGCCAGAGTAACAATTGATCAGGATGTTGCTGGATTTTCAGAACAGTTTTGGAGTCTAGATAAAATCAACGAACACTATAAAGAGACCTACAAAGAAATTCACTCCAGGTACATCGAAGCTCAACCGGGGATTGAAGAAAAACTTTCTTAGCAGCTACCGCAGCATCCGCCTTTAGATTCTTCTTTTGGTTGATGAATGTGACCGTGACTGATTTCTTCTAGAGTAGCTTCGCGAACTTCCTGAACGTTACCTTTGAAAGTTAAGGTCATGCCAGCAAGTGGGTGATTTTCATCGATTATTACTTTGTCACCTTTAAGGTCGACAATAGTTGCGATGATTGGCTGATTGTTTGAGTCAACAGTTTGGAATTGCATACCTAGTTTGAGGTCTGGAGTTTCAAAGTCAGATTTTGAAACGGTGAAAATCTTGTCATCGCTTTTTTTACCAAAAGCCTGTTCAGGGGAGAGCTCAACTGTAAATTCAGCACCAGCTTCAAGTCCAGCTAGGTTTTTTTCAAGTTCAGGAATAATGTTTTCGTGACCATGAAGATAAACCATGGCACCGCCTTCTTCGGTGCTGTCGATAAGTTTACCATCTTGGTTGGTCATTTCGAAGTCTACAGAGACTACGGCATTGTCGTTGATTTTCATTTAATTTTCCTTAATTGTCTGCGCCCAAGCTACAGCAAAATCTTTTTTTTAAAAGGTCAAAAGGAGCGAACAGCCTTCCTTGCCCATGGCAAATTCCGATGTATTGTCAAAAACTTAATAATTTTAACCTAATACTCGGTAGGATTTTATATATATGGGTTTATTCGACTTTTTTAAGCCAGATTGGAAGCACAGCGATCCACGTGTCAGACAGAAAAGCATTGAACAAGTTACAGAGACTGCAGTGTTAGCAGAAATTTTGGATACAGATGAAGATGCAAACGTGCGCCAAGCGGTTTTGACGAGTTTAGACACCATATCAAAAATGCAGGAGGTTTTAAGTAAACTTTCTGGTGAACAAAAAGCTGTTTTAGATAAACAGCTGCATAAAGCCTATTTCGAAAAATCCCTTAAAGCTGATTCACTTGAAGAGGCCTGCCTTTCAGAGCTTAGCGATCACCAACTAAGCCGTATTGCCCGAGAGTCGAAGACTGAAGCCGTTCAGCAGGCAGCTGTCGAAAAACTTACAAACGAATCAGAAATTTCAGCAGTGATTACTCATGGTGACAAGAAAGTGGCTCAGCTTGCACTGGTTAAAATTAATGATCGCGACAAGCTGAATAAACTTGAGAAATCAGCTAAAAGTAAAGGCCTCAAATCCTTAATTCGCAAACACTATGATCAGCTCTTTGCGGAAGAAGATAAAGCTGAAGAAAAGCGTCAGACGGGATTAGGTCGTCTAGAGAAAATAATCAAACTTCTTGAAGGTATGGCGACACTGCCTGACTGGAGTAAACTAGAAAGTGATTTTGCGGCTCAACAAACCAAGTGGAAAGAGTATTCCGAATATGCTTCGGATGAATTGACTAGCAGTTATAATAAAGCTGTTGATAAGTGTAATCAAAGTCGCAAAGATTACAAAGAGCGTGAAGCTGCACGTCTTGCTAAAGAAAAAGAAGTGAATGACAGAATGGAGCGCCGTCGTTCGGTACTTCAGGGTATAAATGAGGCTGTTGAGGTTCTGCAAAATGATGAATCTACAGTTCTAGCAGGTGCTAAGGCTTCATGGGAAGCAATTGGCGAAACCGAGGAAGAACAAGAGAAAGAGATTGCAGCGAAATTTAAAAAAGCTATGGAGACTTTTTCCTCTAAACAAGCAGTCCTTAAAGACATGGCAGCGAAAAAAGATTCTATCAAGGAAGCTTTAATTGCAGTTAATGAATCAGGTATTATCCTTCTTGGAAATGAAGATACCGAAGCTGTTGCGAAAGAGCTTAAGTCATTGAAAGGTAAACTCTCGGCAAATTCTAAAAGCCTTCCCGAGGAATTCGAAAGCCTCAAAACAGACGCAGAGTCAAAACTTTACGAAGTAGAAGCTCACCTAATGAAACTTCGTGAGCAGGCAGATGCCAAGCTTGCTGAAATTCGTGGTCAATATGAAGCCCTTATTTCAGAAGTTACAGCTATAGAGCAGCAGTCAAAAGAAACAACGGCAAAAGTTAAAGAGCTTCAGGCAAAATGGAAAGAGTTGGATAAGCTTCCTTCCAAAGAATTAGAGAAGCTGACTATTGCCTTTAGAAAAGCCTGTGATGCTTACTTTGATAAAGTTAAGGACGCTATAGAAGAGCGTGAGTGGAATCAATTTGGCAATCTTACTGCCAAGGAAAAGCTGATTGCTGAGCTGGAAGAGCTTAAGGCGATTGAGGATCCTGTGGAACTGGGCAAAAAGCTTAAAGAGAAGCAGACTGCCTGGAAAGGTATCGGACCGGTGCCAATGGATAAAGCCGATGAGATATGGGAAAAATTCAAAACTCTTGGCGATAGTCTTTACGAACGATGCAAGGCGCACTATGCCGAGCAAGATGAGATTCGTCAGAAGAATGCTAGAGCTAAAGAAGAGCTTTGTGTTAAAGCTGAAGAAATTTCTGAGTCAGAAGAGTGGAAAGAAACAGCAGAAGCTCTTAGAGCCCTTCAGGCTGAGTGGAAAGAGGTAGGCCCTGCTCCACGTAAGGCAGATAAAGAACTTTGGGAAAGATTTAGAGCGGCTTGCGATAAGTTTTTCAACAAGCGCAGTGAGTTTTTCAATGAGCGTGACTCTCAACGTGGTGAAAATACTGAGAAGAAAGCTGCTCTTGTTGCAGAGATTGAAAAGGCAGCTGAGTTAGAGAATTCAAAAGAAGCTGCAGCGAAAATTAAGCAACTGCAAACAGCCTGGAAGCAAGTTGGTCCGGCAGCGCGCGAAAAAGAAAATGAACTATGGGCTCGTTTCAGAGAAGTTGCCGATGGATTCTTTAATAAACGCCGTGAAAACTATGAAAAGCAGCAGGCTTCATTTGAAGAAAATGCTAAGCCTAAACTCGATGTTATAGCATCACTTAAAGAGAAGTTTGAATCTTTGAATGATGAAAGTGACTGGACGGCTCTGTCTCAGTTATTCCGTCAAAGCCAAAAAGATTTCCGTGACTTTCCAGGTGCCGGTTTTGAGCGCGATAAAGAATTGCGTGCCGAGCTAAAGGAAGTCTGCGATAAGTTCTTTGCGGCTCGTGATGAACATTTCGATCAGTTGTCTGATGAAGATAAAGAAAATTTAAATGCCAAAGAAGAGTTCTGTCTAAAAGTTGAACTATTGGCTGAATCCAGTGAATGTAAAGATACAGCAGAAGAGCTTAAGAAGCTACAGGCAGAATTTAAAGAACTTCCTTCAGTGAATGACAAATATGATGGCATCATGTTTAAAAGATTTAATGGTATCTGCCAGACATTCTTCGATCGTCGTCGTGAACACTTTGAAGAGCAAGATGAAAAGCGTCAGGAAAATCTCAAGAAGAAGGAAAATCTTTGTGAGCAAATGGAGAGATTGGCTGGTGTAAGCTATAGTCCTTCCAGTGCTGCTTCAGCTTCTGTTGCAGATATGGCGGCACAATTACAGAATGCTTTTGATAACAATTTTGGTGACCATGATTCGACATCAAGCCCTCGTTCATTTAAAGAGGCAAGCCAGGAAGTCAGAGAACTACAAGCTGCCTGGAAAGAGATTGGCCCAGTACCAAAAGCAGTATCTCAGAAAATTTGGGAGCGTTTCCGCAAGGCCGCAGACGCTTTCTATGCTAAAAGAAATGAATTCTTTGGCGATAAGAAAAAAGATCAGCAATCCAGTTTGAAAGTTAAGCAGGAACTTCTTGCAGAACTTAAAGAATTGGCTGCAGAAGAGGAGACAAATTTTGGAGCTGTGAAGAGACTTCAGAAAAGATGGCGAGAAGCTGGAGATGTCCCTCGTGAGAACAGTAAAGAATTGAATGGCGAATACAGAAAGATCTGTGATTCTATCTACAAATCTTCTTCGGATGAAGTTGCTTCAGAAGATGAAGAGGAAGTCAGAATCTAAACCGTTCAGAGTAAATTAAATTTTTATAATAGAGAGTTTGTAAATAGCTTCGCGATAATTACATTCGGGAAAGCTGGAGAAAACCCTTTAAGGAAAATATATAATGTTAGTTTTAATTCCAACAAAACTTTCGTCAGTCGCTTCTGACATTCTAGAAGAGAACGGCTATGAAGTTGTACAGCAAGCAGGTGCAGACCTGGTTGAACTTGCTAAAGCAAACCAAAAAGCAACTGCAATGATCGTTCGCAGTGAAAAAATCACTGCTGAAATCATTGACCTTCTACCTGAGTTGAAAGTTATTGTCAGAGCTGGTGCTGGTTACAATACTATCGACATCAAATACGCTCGCAGCAAAGAAATTGCAGTGATGAACACGCCTGGAGCAAACTCAAATGCAGTAGCCGAAGAAGTAATCGGTCTTATGCTTGCTGGTTGCCGTAACTTCCTTCCTGCAGATGCTTCGACTAGAAGTGGTCTTTGGGAAAAAGCTAAGTTCATGGGTTCTGAACTGACTGGTAAAACTGTTGGTATTCTTGGTTTCGGTAACATCGGTCAGCTTTTAGCTAAGCGTCTAAAAGGTTTCGAAACTGACATCTTGATTTACGACCCGTACGTTTCTGTAGATAAAGCCAGAGACTTTGGTGTAACACTAGCAACTAAAGAAGAGATCTTCGACAAGTCTGACTTCATCTCTCTTCACATGCCTGCTACTGAAGAAACAAACAAAATGATCAACAAAGATCTTCTTTCAAGACTAAAAGCCGGTGCTGTTCTAGTTAATGGTGCAAGAGCTGAAATTCTTGATGAAGCTGCACTTCGCGAAGTGAAGAAAGACAAGAAGATCATTTTCTGTAATGACGTTTACATGAAAGATGCTGCTGGTGAAAAGTCTTGTGCTGACATCGCTGACATCATGCTTCCTCACCTTGGTGCAAGTTCTTTAGAAGCAAACACAAATGCTGCTCGCATGGCTGGTAACCAGGTTGTTGGCTACCTTGAGCGTGGTATTTCTACTTTTGTAGTTAACAAAGCAGTTCCAGACGGCCTAGACCAACAGTTCCAAGAGCTTGCTTACACTCTAGGTAACATTGCTCGTAACTACCTTGGTACTGAAGTTCACCCACACGAAATTCAGGTTAGTTTCTACGGTCAGTTAAATGCTTTCGAGAAATGGTTAGTTCCTTCTGTTGTTGCTGGTATCAGCCACAACAAAGGTATCATCACTGATCCTGATGCAGCAGCAGCTTACCTTGATGAAAAAGGTATCGCACTGAAGATCAGAGAAACTGATGAGTCTAAGAACTACGGAGATTCAATCACTGTTGATCTTATCCAGGGCGAGCAGAACCTTGAGCGCGTAAGTGTTCGTGGTACTATGGCTGAAGGTAATATCATCATCTCTAGAATCGCTGATTTCGACAAACTTTACTACGAGCCAACTGGCCACACTGTAGTTTTTGCTTACCAGGACAGACCTGGTGTTCTAGCTCAGATTACACAGGCAGTTGCTGCTGAAGGTATCAATATCGATGATATCCGTTCTCCTCACAACAGCGAAGGTAACAAATCAATCGCAGTACTTAAGGTGAATAAGTCTGTAAGTGGTGCAATTGTTGAAAAAGTTAAGTCTCAATTGGATTGTGAAGTAGGTTTCCACTTTCAGTCTTAATATTAGGTGTTAATATTTAAGTATGGCACTTAAATTTTTTAACACTGGTGAGATCATCAGGGATAATCTTGGACAAGAGTTCTGTTTTATCCCTGAAGGAACTTTTTTAGGTGGCGAGGGTGGCAAGACTGAAATGGAGATTAAAGCTCCCTTTTACTTGAGTCGTTCTCCTATGACCGTTGCTTTATTTCAAGCGTTTCTAGCAGATACCGGATATGATTTCCCGGAGAGCGATTTAAATGAAATGCTTAAAGTATCTCCTATGCCTGATTGTCCGGCTGTAAATGTCAGTTGGTTAGACGCCAAAGAAGTCTGTCGCTGGTTGCGCAAGAAAACCGGTCATTACTACAGTCTTCCGCAAAATGATGAGTGGGAAAAAGCCGCTCGTGGTGAAGATGGTCGTCCATTTCCCTGGGGCGATGAATTTCCAAATGAAAAGCTGGCGTGCTTTAATCAGCTGGAGTCAAAAACTACCAGTCAAATAAATATGCGCCCAAGTGGAGCAAGTCCTTATGGTTGTCTAGATATGTCTGGCAATGTTTGGGAGTGGTGTATTGATTCTTTTGACGACGAAAGAGATCCGCATATTTTAAAGGGCGGCTCCTGGCAGAATCCAGAGGACTTTTTATACTGTGGAAAACAGACGTTTTCTTTTCCTCCTGAAAAGCGCCGCTCTTATATGGGTATTCGTTTACTCTACCTTCCACAAGGTGAAATGCTTGAGTACTACCAAAATGCTTATAAAGAAGACTAATTATAACTTAAGTCTTTTGTAAGTTTTCTGATAATCACAACGTATAGTTACTGGTGTGTGTTGGTGCCTTAGTAATTAAATCAGGTGTGAAATGTATTACGTATTTGTTATCTTGTTTACTTTCTCTCTCTCTTTATCTTCTCAGATTAAAAGTGTAGGAGATATTCACAAAGCTCTTCAAAAAGGGAAAGTGAACTCTACTGAATCCGAACAGATAATTGCTTATTTGAAAAAGCGTTATAAAAACCAAAGTTTAAAAACTTTTAATCGTCGCGTTTTAACTCAACGGCATGAAGATGGTGGTGGCACTGTGGTTTGGTCACTGGAAGCTAAATCTGGCCACACTGTAGAGATTTTTGCTGAGAAGAATCGTCATTGGTCGATGCAGGAACTAGGTAAAAGCGGAGTTTATGTAGCCTCTCAGAGGTTTCCAAACTTTAGTTCAGTTCATTTTCGCTATGCAATCAATGGTGTGCGTCAAAACATGGCAAAAGAGCATAGGTTTGGTTTTGAATCTTATAAGTGGCAGCCAATGAGTCTGAAGCAGTCAGGAGTTCCTGAAGGTAAGCTTATTTCGAAAGGAGTTTATAAAGCGAGTGATGAGTTTTATAAAGCTTCAGAAAGGAATTGGTTGATTTATGTACCAGTTCAGTACAAAAAAGATACTGCTGCCAAACTGTTACTTTTTAATGATGGCGGTGGATTTATTAAGGGAGATGGCAATGCTTGCACGGTTATGGATAATTTGATTCATACGGGTAAGATGCCAGTGAGTATAGCAGTTTTTGTTAACCCTGGAAATATTTCTCGAGGTGAGGGGAAAGCAGCTATTAAGAATCGCGGTAATGAATATGATACCTGTACTCCTAAGTTTGCGAATTTCATAGAAAAAGAAATTCTCAGTCAAGTGTATGCTGAGTACAATATTTCTAAGGATCCTGCAGACCATGTGATCATCGGTTCATCATCAGGCGCGAGTTGTGCATTTACTGCGGCTTGGCACAGGAATGACCTTTTTCAGAAAGTTGTTTCTTTTGTGGGAAGTTACTGTGACTTTAGGCCGACAAATGATTATCCTCATAGTACTGCTCCTAAATCTGAATATGGCCCTTTCAAAACGGCTCATGATTATCCAGCACTAATTCGCAAGACAGTCCCATCTAAGAAGATTAAAGTTTACTTGCAAGATGGAGTCAATGATCTGGACAATAGGCTTGGGAACTGGTATCAAAACAATGAACGTATGGCAACAGCTTTGGCATTTGCCGGCTATGATTTTAAATTTACATCGGGAAAAGGGCTTCACAGTAAAAAACATGGTATGTACCTCCTTCCAGAAATTCTGGAATGGCTTTGGAAAGATTGATTTTTCTGCTTAAACGATGACTCAACTATAATTAACTATTTATACTTTGCTTAACTATTTGTATAGTAATTAATAAATAGGTGCCAGTCATTAGGGTGACACCACCGAGAATGTGCACAATTGGAATGATAACTGAGTGTACATTCCTGAGCTTAGCAGATTTTTATGAAAATTGGTGTTTTTAAAGTATTACTTCTTTATTGTGTAGTGAA
This sequence comes from Lentisphaerales bacterium, assembly GCA_022446985.1. GTDB lineage: Bacteria > Verrucomicrobiota > Lentisphaeria > Lentisphaerales > Lentisphaeraceae > JAKVBD01. Next base: position 58,548 of record JAKVBD010000013.1, on the reverse strand, counting down.
TTCCTACATGATGATACCGGCTTTTGCTGATATAAAAACAGAGTATCAGGTTAAAGCTACGTATTTGTGTGCCTTTTTAAAGTACATTACTTTCGATGGAAATATCAATGAATACAAAATAGGCGTACTTGGGGAAAACCCTTTTCGAGGCAAGTTAAAAGCTTTTCATGGCAAAGAATATAACGGTAAAAGAATCTCCATTCACTTTTTCGGTAAAGACGCTGATCATGCAGCCAGAGCTAATTGTCAGATTTTATTTGTTGCAAAATCAGAGCAGTTAAATCAAAAAGATATTTTGAAGAGGATTGATAAGCCAAATACTGTTACAGTTGGTGACAATAAATGGTTTATCAATTCAGGCGGTATGCTGAATCTGGTTATTGTCGGTAAGAAAGTGGGGTGGGAAGTTAACCAACCGGCAATTCGAAATAAAACTTTAAAGGTGTCCTCTAAAATCTTACGCCTTGCGATTAAGGGCGGTACCAGATGACAGAAAAGCCGCGGAAGTCAATACGTAGTCAATTAATCCTAATGATTACGTCATTGATAAGTTTAGCTGTTGTAGCTGCTTGTTTTATGCTCCTTACACAACTTTATAAAAACCAACACAGAGATCTAGAAGAGAAGCTGAGCCTTTTGAGCAAAGTGCTCATTGAGAACGCCAATGCAGCTATAGAGTTTAACAGCGCTAAGATGCACAAGTAATTTTACAGTCTTTGAAGAGTGTTGAGAGCATCGAAGAAGCAAACATTTATGTAAATGGGCAGAGCTTTGTTCATTACCCGGAAAAATCTGATGTTTCTGAGCTGATTGCTTTAGATACAGGCAAAAATATTTCTTATGTTCAAGACCGTTTGGTCGTCAGAGAAGAGTTAAAAATAAATGACGATACGACAGCAACCATAGTTATTATCAGTACTTTGGATGCTCTGGAGCGAGACTTTTTCGAAGACATTCTCACCACAATTGGCGTAACTTTACTGGTTATTGTCTTAACACTTGTCTTAGCATTGAGACTTCAAAAGTCAGTAACTGCACCGGTTCTGGAACTATCAAAGGCGGCTAGGTATATCTCAGAACATGAAGATTTTACTTATCGGGCAAAAGGCTTTGATAATGATGAAATCGGTGACCTTACAAATGCTTTCAACCACATGCTTCTCCAAATCGAGAAGAGAACAGTTGAATTGATGAAAGAACGTGAAAATGCTGAGAATAAAGCAGTTGAAGCGATTGAAGCTCGAAAGAAAGTCATAGAAGAAGTCAAGCATCGTGAAGAAGCTGAAAATGCCAACCGCATGAAAAGTGAGTTTCTGGCAAATATGTCTCATGAAATTCGTACACCGATGAATGCCATCTTGGGTTTTAGTGAACTGTTAACGAAAGAAGTTCAAAGTTCTAAGGCGGTTAACTATTTAAATTCTATCAACAGCAGTGGCCGTTCACTTTTAAACCTTATAAATGACATACTGGATCTCTCTAAAGTTGAAGCGGGTAAGATGGATCTAAAGTATTCACCGGTTATGATCAAAGAGTTAGTTTATGAGTTTAATAGTGTCTTTGCTCAAAAAATTGAGCAGAAGGGAATTCAATTTGAAATTGATTATGACCCGCATATGCCGATCAGTATTAATATTGACGAGACCAGGCTCCGTCAAGTTTTGTTTAACCTTATAGGCAATGCTGTAAAGTTCACAGAGAATGGCTCCATTCGCTTAAGAGTGAACTCAAAAATTAATGCAGACCGCAGTGCCTGTGATTTATTTATGTCCATATCCGACACAGGAATAGGAATTAAAGAAGAGCACCAGAAGAAAATTTTTGGTTCTTTTGAGCAGGCATCGGCTCAGACCACAGCAAGATATGGAGGTACGGGTTTAGGCTTGGCTATCTGCAAAAAACTCATAGATCTTATGGGCGGAAGTATTCGCGTTGAGTCTGAAATCGGCGAAGGAACGACATTTTTTATTACCCTTAAGGATTTAGTTATCTGTGACGATACAGAAGATAAATTTAGAGATACAAACACAGAAGAAATAGTCTTTGAGAAAGCCTGTATTCTTGCAGTGGATGACCTTCCTTTAAATAGAGAATTAATCTATGAGTTTTTAGCAGAAGAACCATTTAGGATTATCGAAGCATCTGATGGTGAAGAAGCTTTAGAGAAAATGTTAAATGAACCTGTGGATCTGGTCTTGATGGATATGAAAATGCCTAATCTAAATGGCTTTGCAGCAACTCAAAAAGCGAAACAAATGGATCTTTGCAAAGGTATTCCGATTATTGCTTGTACAGCCTCTGCTATGAAAGAAAGTGAAGAGCAGGTTAGAGAGTTGTGTGATGGTTTTATTCGAAAGCCATACTCCAAGGCTGAAATGTATACAGAGTTGGCGCGTTTCCTTCCTCATAAGTTTAAGAAAGAAAAAGAGAAAACTATCAGTTTTGAAACTTCTCTGGATGAAGAACAGAAGAAAAAGCTTGAGCCAGTCATTCAAGATCTTAAGCTATTGGAGGTCAAAATCCTTTCTGTTAGAGAGACTATGACGATCAATGAATTACAAGATTTAGAAGTGTCTATGGATGGTTTAACGAATGATTTGCATATTCCATATGTTGATTGTTGGATTAAGGAATACAGCCGCTTATTGGGCAATTATGAGCTTGATAAAGTGGATGAAAAGCTTCAGCGTTTCCCGGATGTTATCAAAGAACTGGAAACAAAGGTCTCTTAAGCCTGCAGTTTTTTCAGTTGAGAGCTAGTCCAGTAAGTCAGCCAGTTTATTTATAAAAGATTCAGCTGAGTAAAGTTCTTTAGAGCGCCGATCGAGTCGAAGCTTGGCAGCATACCTTAAGTCTTTATCTTTTATCCAGGCAATGGCTTGTTGAACATAAGCGTCTTTGTTGCCATCCAAAACTGCTTCATCTCCGACAATATTTGCTCCGACACTTTCATGATGGTTTTACTATATTCTAAGGCCATAGCTGGTATACCACAGGCAATGCACTCGCGTATTGACTGTGATCCCCCAACGGGGAATTCATTAAAGTCGAGTAGCTTTAAAGCTGCAAAGCAGTTGCTTTGTTTTGGCAACCAACGGCATTTCTCGGCAAGGCCTTGTTGTTCCATAAAGTTCCTGGCGTGGCTGTTGTCACCTTGACCCATGCATATAAAATAGGCTTCTGGACAGGCATTTAAAATTTCGCTTACACACTCTAGGTATTCTGTAGTGATTCGTCTTTCTATGTAGTTGGACATAGCTCCAAAAGTGACGCAGTTTTTTGGGAGGTCATAATTTTCTTTTGATAATGCTTGCGCTTGTTGATCTTCGGAGCGGTCTGCTCCGCCACTGATGAAGTATTATTGGCCCCATACTGGATCCCAAAATTCTTTTTCTCTTTCAAGATTGATTTGGTTCATATAAATGGTTGCTCTTGCCCTGCTTGATACATGTTCAGTCCCAGGCAGAGAGATACTCTAACAGGAACATCGCAGATCGCTGAAGCCACCCATTTGACAGAAGCATTCACACCTGCTTGAAATATGACGCCATCGATTTGATCTTTTTGCATAGCTTCAGCTAACCATTTGGCAGAGTCGATGGCGTTTACTGGTGAGCAGGTTTTAACTGTAACTGGCAATTGTTTTAGTTCTTGCATGAACTCTGGTGCTGTTTTATACGAACTGAGGAAGGAAAATTCAATGGCGAAGTCTTGAGGCTTCTCTCCCCATGTTTCTTCAGCAAAGTAGAGGTAGCAATCATATTTTTCAGGATCCAGATACCGGGCAAACAGCATAGCTGTTTTTGAGTAGGCCATTATATGATCTACAAGATTCACGGTGACCATGGCATAGCGAGGTTTGGAGTTTTTACGAGGGGTTGGGAGCAGTTTTTCGATTTGGTCTGCAACACCTTGCAGGACTTCACTTAGATAGAGCATTCCTTCGGGATTATCAAAAATTCAATAATCTTTACCGCCGTCAGCAAATGAAAAAATATGTTTTATACAATTCATGGCCATGGAAAGTTTTTCTTGTTTCATGGCATCATTGCAGAACTCAAGAAGAAGAGGGAAGATTTCGTATTTTCGTTTAATGCTTTTGGCGCAATGTGCTGCTAAGCCAATAAATTTATTTGGCACAACTGGTCGTATATCGAAGAACTCCAAGACACAGGCGATTGCTTCTTCATAGCGCTATTGAGCTTCTAGTGAGATTGCTGATCCGATGAGCTTTAGAGCTTTTTGTCGCTCAACTGAAGCTTCATGGGTGTAGTAATCTGCTGGAATGTTACCCAATTGGGAGTGAACCATTTTCAGTGCAACTATGTCATCGTCTGTCACGAGTTCTTTCATGTAATTCTCTCCCTTATTTTAGAAAAGCAAACTTTATGCCAGTCAGAAAAGGGCATAAAAAAAGCAGGCTTTAAGCCTGCTTTTAAAAGAAAATGTATTTTCAGGTTAAGCTGAAATCCACTCAGATTCGTGCCAACTGATATTAAATTCAGTTCTGATATTTATGCCGTTTAAAGTATAAAGTTTCTTTTCCAACTCATTAAAAGCCCAGAGAATAGTCTGATAGAATGAAGTTGGCGAAAGTTCACCTTGTGGAATTTCAGAAAGACCGATGTGAGTCAGGCCATCTGAGATCGCGACTTGCTGCAGTATGCAAAGGAAAAGAATACTTTTCTTTGGTAGCTTACTTGCTTCCGCCAGGAAAGAGTTCATGCGATACTTTTCGAAGTCAGCATCTGCCGGCATTTCTTCAGCATAGCCTTTAATGGTTTTGGCAAAGTCGAGAAGTCTAAATGGATCCATGAAGATGATCTTCTGCTTACTGTCAAAGTAAGAAGGTCTAATGAAGTTATCATTATCTTTTTCATAGATGAATTGAAAGCCGATTTCAGCAAAGGCATCATAGTCGAGCATCAGAAGTTGACCGAGCTCACCAATGATCGTTTGAACGTCGGACTTTTCAAGTAGTTCTTGAACAGCAGCTGTAGTTGCAGCTTCATCTTTTTTGCCGTCTGATAGGTTCTGATGCAATTTCTCTAACTGTTGCCAGATAGTTGCAAATGTTCTTTTGGCCATATTATACGTAATACTTAAAATTAAATTCTTTATTCTTAAAAAAGGGCTTTAACAGTAACCCCAAACTGTATTTAATGCAATATCTGAAAGTAATATTGGTGATGAGTAAATCGAAAGCCTTGGTTGTACTATCTTACTGAAAACCAGTATATTCGGTGAATATTTTGCTGTAAGTAATCGATTACGTGTCAAAAAGCTTAAATGCAGTCTTGCCACAAGTCACTTCAGGACTAACTTAGGCCGGTTTATAATCTCAGGATATTTAATGACACAGACGACAGTACAGCAAAACAGTTTGAAGCTAGTGCATCTAAAGTATGAAAGTGCTCTGGATGAAACAAATGCGTTGATTTGTCGTCAGCTGGAAAGTGTCGCGCCTCAAAGCAATAAGCTTATTGAGACACTGGACGCCTCGCGTGGTAAGCAGCTGAGACCTTTATTCTGCTGCAGCATTTTTAATGGTTTTGGCGGCGATATCACTAAGGCTGCACGTTTAGCAGCTGTTTTTGAATCCGTACATGTTGCAAGCCTTCTTCACGATGATGTGATTGACAAGTGCCAACTCAGAAGAAACATGCCGACCATGAATGATTTGTTTGGAGATGGAGTTGCCATATTATTAGGCGACCTTGTTTTTGTAGCTATCTATGAGCTTGCGGCTTCTATGGAAGAAATTTGGTTGGTTAAAGATGTCAGCAAGACTATCAAACTTTTGGTTGAAGGTGAATTACTGCAACAACAGTACCGTTTTAAAGAGGAAACGAGTATTGAAGATTATGAAGCAGTTATTTATCGCAAAACAGCAGCCCTGCTGGAATTGTGTTGTTATGCTTCCGCCCGTTTATCTGGCCAAGACGCAGAAGTCTGCGAAGAGTTTAAAAAGTTTGGCAGTAATTTTGGTACTATTTTTCAGATGGTAGATGATTGGGCTGATTTTTGCAAAGCCTGTCAAGATGACAACAAAGACCGTGGTGTTGATATAGCAAATGGCTTTATAACTTTGCCGTGGTTGATTCTTCTAAGGCAGTGTGATGCTGAAGAAAAGGTGGTGCTGACTGGTATCATAAATCAGTTTATACCGGCTTGTTTAAATCATCCAGAGGTTAAGTCTTTAGCAGACAAATATAACTTGGAGAAGCTTATGATTGATAAGCTTCAAGAATATAAATCCAGAGCCGAAGCCGTTTTGGATAATGTTACACACTTTGATGCAACTGAGATGAAAGTATTTCTTGACTTCATTTTCAGTGAATTTTTGAAGATTTCGGAGGCAAAATGAGCCGCAAAAAATACGTCGTTGGAGTAAGTGGTGCCAGTGGGGCACCATATGCAATGGCGGCGATTAAGGCTCTTTTGAAACTTGAAGCTTGTGTTCACTTAATCATCACGCCAATAGCCAAGCAGGTATGGCAACATGAAACTGGTACCAGCTTATCGGAATTTATCGGTACATTTTCTAAGGAAGAACAAAGCCGACTGATTTTAGAGAATAATAAAAATCTTGGTGCTTGTGTGTCCAGCGGCAGTTTTAGGCATGACGGCATGCTGGTAATACCTTGTTCAGTCAAGACTTTGGCTGGTATTGCAAATGGCTATGCAGGATCTTTAATTGAACGTGCATCAGATGTCTCCCTCAAAGAACGCTTCAAATTAATTCTCGTTTTAAGAGAAGCACCTTACAATTTGATTCACATAGAGAACATGGCAACGGTAACTCGCGCTGGAGCTGTAGTGTTGCCCGCATCTCCAGGTTTTTACCATGAAAATACGAGCGCTCAGGGACTGATTGATTTTGTTGCAGGTAAGGCTTTAGATCAGCTGGGTGAAACAGAGCACGATTTATATACGCGTTGGAAAACTGAAGATATTCAAGGAGAAAAAGATGCTTAAGGTCGGCTTTATCTCCTACTTGAATGCCTATCCATTTTACTATCCATTCCAAAAGATGACTTCTGAAGAATTGAAAGGCTGGGAGTTAGTCATTGATCGACCGGGAAAGTTGAATAGGATGATTCACGACGGTGAGCTGGATGTCTCTCTGGTTTCTTTTATGGAGTACGCTTCTAATCCAGAAAAGTACCTTCTTGTTCCGGATATTGGTTTATCATCAAAAGGTTATGTCGATTCCGTAAGACTGCTTTCTGAAGTCCCTTTGACAGAACTGAATTATGAAGAAATCCTTGTTACCAGCGCCTCTGCCACTTCAGTAGCCGTCATGAAAATTTTACTTCATGAAAATGGAGTCGATAAATTTAGATGTAAAACCTATGAAGCCGCTCTTGGTATTCCAGAAGGGGTAGCAGCCTTGACAATTGGTGATGAAGCTTTGACCGAAAAGACTAATTACAAGTACAGCTATGACCTTGGAGAAATCTGACAGCAGAAGTTTTCAAGAAATATCGTATTTGCCACCTGTATAATAAATCGCCATGCGGTGGAGTGGAAGGAGGCAGAGTTGAACTCTTTAATTGCTACTTTACAAAATGCTCCACACAATGCTTACAAGAATCCAGAAGCTTTTGAAAAGGCTTGTTTAGAACAATACCCACAGATTAGCAACCCGATCAATTATTTGAATAGATTACAGTTTAAAATGAGTGCAGCAGAAGTCTCTGACTTAAAGTTTTTTCTCAAAAAGGCTTATAAGTGTGGTTTGCTGAAAGAACCTGTAGAACCTGAATACTTTCAACCTTTACCAGAGCTGGCATAATGGTGGAAACCGTAAATGAATGATTTAAATACTATTACAAAAGAGTCCCGCCAGGAGTGGGAAAAAGGCATTTCCAGCATGTTTCAGGAAATTGCAGAGTCCTATGAAAAGATAAATACTTTTATCTCTATGGGCATGGATCAGGCTTGGCGTCGGGCCCAGCTTAAGAGACTGGAACAGTATATGCAGGATGCACCAGTTCTTGACATAGGTTGTGGTCCAGGTTCACTCTCAGCTTTAGCATCAAAAGAACTTCCAAAGACAAAATTTTTGTCGACGGATATCACCTGGGGCTTTTTGGAAATTGCGGCAAATTCAGGAAATGCTGATACTTTGGCTCAAGTGTCTGCCTCAGATTTACCTTTTAAAGCGAATTCTTTTTCAGCGGTAGTATCTGCTTTTGTCTTAAGAAATCTGCCTGATTTAAAAAGGTTTTACAGAGAGTGCCACCGTACTCTTAAAAAAGACGGTATTATTTGTATGCTAGATCTTACGACTCCACCGTTCAAACCTATTAGTTTTTTTCATTCACTTTATATGAAAATGGCGTTGCCGTTGGGGGCAAAGATATACGGTTCCAAGACAGAGGCATATGAGTACTTGGACCGTTCAATTAAAAATTGTTATACACCTCAAGAAATGAACAGCATTCTTGAAGAGTGTGGATTTAAAATTCTTCATACTGATCGTATGTGCATGGGAACAGTTACGATTTATACAGCTCAGGTTATTAAATAATGGTTTCATCTACTATCCTTTATGTATTGATTGGTGCAACGGCCCTTGGCCATTTGGCCAGTTGTGCTTTTTTAATTTTTCTTGCGTCTAAAAAAGAAGGCGTCTCCACTGTGAAGTGGGCAAGCATAGGTTTATTTCTTGGTTTAATAGGTGTGGCTCTTTACTTTATAGTTGAAGAAAAACCAGAAGCTTAAAAACTTGTTATCGCCTGTAGACGGTTTACTGTAAATAACAGGACTAATGGACAGGCGGAGTTGAATGAGCGAACCTTTAAATACTCGCGAAACCCTTTTACAGAAGATTAAAAATTCACGGGATGATCAATCCTGGGAGGATTTTACCAATTACTACCAGGGGTATATATACGCTGTAGTTTTGAGTATGAATATCAACTATCACGATACCCAGGACCTTGTTCAAGCTGTCCTTCTAAAGGCCTGGAAAAGCTTGCCTGACTTTGAGTATGACCCAGGGAAAGGCCGTTTTCGTAGCTGGTTGACGACAGTTACCAAAAACACTGTTAAGCGTTTTATGTACAAGAAATCCCGCCAACTTGAAAATGCTGATGAATCTAAGAAAGAAGATTTAGAACAGTACCTAGGCCAAGTTTCCTTGCCTGATATAGATGAAATAGCTCAACGTGAATGGGAAGCCTATATAACCAAGATGGCCTGGGATAGAATCAAAGATGACTTAGCTGAAAATGTTCGTTTATCTTTTGAACGCTTGATGTCCGGTGAATCTGTTCGGAGTATTGCGACAGGTTTGAACTTTCCTGAAAACACAATTCATGTTTACAAAAACCGGGTTCAGAAAAGACTCTTTAAAGAAATTTTACGACTCGAGTCTGAACTGTCTTAACGGGGTTTTATGGATCCGGATTCTTCACAGTGGCGCAATCTTTTTCAAATGGCCCAGGATTACCGGGATAATTCTCAGACGATTTATGGCGAGTTGCTTCAGGGCGGAACGCGTTATACCGAACCCGAATTTATCGCTCGTGGCGGTATGAAAGAAGTTTATTCGGTTAAAGATAATACAACCGGAAGACTAGTTGCTCTTACAGTTCTTATCAACGAAGAAAAGGCCAATGCCCGTGAAAGCTTTTTGCGTGAGGCCCGAATCACGGCTTTTCTTCAGCATCCAAATATTATGCCGGTTTATGACTTAGGTATTGATGATGGTGGAACTCCCTTTTTTACCATGAAACTGAATCAAGGTGAGAGCCTTCTGAGTATTCTGAAAAGATTAGCAGAGGGTGATCCAGAGTATTTAGAACGCTACACTTTGCAGACTTTGATGCAGATTTTCCGCAAAATATGTGAAGCGGCTGCTTATGCCCATTCTAAAGGAGTGATTCATCTGGATATAAAACCGGATAATGTGCAGATCAGTGACTTCGGTGAAGTTTTGCTTTGTGATTGGGGCTTAGGCAAAATTACTAACCGAGACATGGATGCCGAAGAATCGTTGATGGATATGGATTCACTCGATTCTTCAGAAGTTACAAACATCACCCGTAATGATCGCATTAAAGGTACTCCAGGTTACATGGCTCCAGAGCAGATTAAGGTCAAGTACTCGGTGCGCGATGAAACGACAGATGTTTATGCTCTAGGAGCTTTACTTTACAGTTTACTGACTTACGAAATTCCTATTGAAGGAAGAAATACCCAGGACCTACTGAGAAGAACGGTACGCGGTAAGATTATAAGCCCTCGAAAGCGGAAAGCAGCTGCAGATATCCCTGCCAGTTTGGAAGCGGTATGTTTAAAGGCTATGTCGAGATTGCAAGATAACCGTTATCAGTTAGTCGATGAAATGATCGACGAAGTCGACTCTTGGCAAGGAGGTTTTGCAACTGAAGCAGAAGATGCCGGCCTGTTTAAACAATTATTACTCATTTACAGGCGGAATAAAATCTTCTTCCTTTCTCTTATAACATTCGGCTTTGTGTTTGTTGGTTTGATGGGAGGATTCATTGTTATTCAGGGAGAATTACTTTTACAGGTAGCTGAGAAAGAACAAGAAGCGCAACAAGCCCTCAAGACTTTGCAGGATGAAAGGAGCAATAAAGAACAATTGATTCTTGAAAAGCATCTTAGCCGTTTAGATGCGGCAACGTCTGTGAAAAATACCTCACTAATGCTTGATATAGCTTCAGCGGTTTTGGAGATAGATGGAAATAATCGCCAAGCCAAAGATGCTATAGCCTACTACTACTTTATCGAAGCAGAAATAGATGAATTCATGAAAGCATCTGAATCGGCTGTAGATAAAAAAGTCAGGGACATTCGCCAGATTATTATGCCTGCATATGAATGGATTGTTGATAATCCGTCATAAAAGATGAGGTACTCCATAGAGCTCTTGCGAAAACTCAGTGGGAATAATTACAGTCGGGCCTCAAATAAATATTTCCATATTTTATTATATGGTTATTATTCAGATAAAGCGCGTGGCTTATTTATCAAGGAACTTCTTAGGCAGTCAAACTTTTTAGAAGAGAGCGATATATCTATCGAGTATCAAACCAAAGATGAAGGAGTTTTCTTAAAAATTATAGGTAAGAGAGTTCAAAAGATTTCGTCTTTGAGGTCACTGGAGCTTTATTCTCTGGATCTATCTCAGACCGGTTTGAAGAATTTAGAGACAGTAAATCAAAATATGAATATTCGATCTCTAAATATTCAGGGATTAAATCTTTACTCTTACAAAGGCCTGAAGAACTTTAGACTAAGAGAGCTTATCGCAGATGACACGGATTTTTCAGACTTAAGTGTTCTTAAGTCCTACGACCTTCGCTTGTTGTCGATTCGAAATACAAAAGTAAAAAACTTTAAGGCGTTGAGCCGTTTCAACAGTCTTACGACATTAAGGGTCGATATTGAGAAAGTTCCAAATTTACCGAAAAAGGCGTCGAGAGCATTAGAGATCGACCTCTAAGGTAAAATTAGCAAAAATTCTTTAAAAAGTGTGCAAAATATCAAAATCAGCCGTATCCTATCATTGAAAGTATTCCGTATAGTGCTTTTGGCGTGAAGTTTGGATTCATTGCCTTTGCTTTTATACAACTTAAGTTCAAGTTGTCCCTCCTAACAGGACCGCGGTAAGTTTGAATAGTTTATTCAAACAGGTTATAGTAGCCGATAGGATTGAGCCTGTGAGTTTTTATAGTTATATTGTTTTTAAAGAGGTTTAGATATGATACTCGGTTTTGGAATGCCCGGCCCAACAGAAATGTTTTTGATTTTGATAGTAGTTTTAGTTCTTTTTGGAGCTAAAAAAATACCTGAACTAGCTCGTTCATTGGGTAAAGCAACGCGTGAATTTAAAGAAGCAAAAAGCGCTTTCAATGATGCTATTCATGATGAACCTGAACAACAAGTTAACAAGGCAAATATTGCCCCTCCTATGGATGATGAGGAACTTGAAGTTGACAAGAAAGAGACGGCAGATGCCTCTGCAAAACCTTCAGACAGTTCATCTGAAAAATAAATATCCCTTTAAAATAAAATTTCAGCAGACCTTTCATTAGGGGTCTGTTGTATAAATTGAAGAGTTTTTCAATCTATGAGTGAATATATCGATCCTCATGATAAGGAAGAAGAGCTCGCCGAAATGGGTATACTGGACCACCTTGAAGAGTTGCGTTGGTGCCTGGTCAGGGTAGCCGTTGTTCTGGGTGTAGTTTTTCCTCTTGGTGTTATTTTTGCAGATGACATAGTTGATTACATAGTCGGCTTGTCTAATGTACCTTCCTTTATAGCTATAGGCCCGGCCGAAATTTTTATGCAAAAATTCCGCATCGGTTTTATGGTAGCTTTGTACTTTTCCTTGCCTTTTGCACTTCTACAGGTATGGCGTTTTGTATCGCCAGGCTTGTATGAAAAAGAGAAAAACATGGGTAAATATGCCGCGGGTGCATCTTACGTACTTTTTTTGATGGGGTCACTGTTTGGACTTATGGTTATAGTCCCCATATGTTTGAACTTTTTCAGTTCTCTTGAAAGTGAGTATGTCAGGTACACGCCTAACTTAACGGAGATGATTTCCTTTGTTCTGAGGATTGCCGCAGCTACAGGTATAGCCAGTCAGCTGCCTGTTATAGTGGTTCTACTTTTTGCACTCGGTTTAGTATCCATAGAAACCTTGGTTAAAATTCGACCTTGGGTGATTGTAGTCGTCTTTTTTGTAGCTTCTGTTTTAACTCCTCCAGATGTAACATCGCAGTTACTCTTAGGTGGCCCAACTTGGCTGATTTATGAATTAAGTATCATCATCTGTCGAATACTGAACATAGGTAGTGACGAAGACAGTACAAAGCATAGTGGTCTTATAAAACTTGCAGCTTTTGCAGCTTTGTTTTCTATCCTTTTTGGTGGAGCTTTTGGTGTTTGGTATACGTGGAATTGGTATGAAAAACAAAGTGCCAGTCAGCTCGTAGCGAATAAGCACAGTGTTGAGCAGTATCAGGAGCTTTGGAAAACTGAAGGCGGGCCGAAAGTTATGGTAGCCGCTCTGGCTGAAAAGCGTCCAGAAGTAGAAAAGCTAAATACTATATCAGTTATTTCTGAAAATTGGTCAGATACAAGACTAACACCGGCTCTGAGGCAAAAAGTACTGCAGTATGTTTTTACCCCTAAATTACTTTTAGCTGCTGGTGAAGAGCAAATAAAAATAGATTTTAGTATTGATCGCAAAATTAACTTACCGATAAATGTAGAGTTCTATTGGCAGCTTAAGATCAATGATCGCCGCATTATGTGGCCAGATGCTGATAATAACTTCAAGTATTCTTACTCTCCAGAAAAAGGCTCTGAGAGTTTTACAAGAGGAGACGTCTTGAAAAGTTTGAAGTCGGCTGAAAAAATTCTTAAGGAGTCCGGCGACTATAATCTTCAGGTTATTCTAAAAGTAGTAAAGGCTGAAAATATAGATGGCTCTGTAGCAGCCTGGGCAGACGAGGTGGCTTCAGAAGTTGTTGTGCATACTGTCGGTAATACAGAAAAAGAATAGAGTTCCTATACAAGTACAGGTTTATTGTAAACTGGGTGCTGTATTTTTTGGAAATCTCTTTCGTAGAGTTTATTGAGAGTATTTTTCTCGATGAACTCTTCTGAACTGCCATAACTAAAAACTTCACCGTCTTTCATAGCCAGTAAATGGTCTGCATGCAGAAGGGCATCATTCACATCATGCGTTGCCCAGATAAGAGTTTTGCTCTGATCTCTTATTTTAATCAACAGTTTGACGATTTGGTCCTGATAACGTGGATCCAGTGCAGAAGTAATTTCATCCAGCAGGATTATTTCGCTGTCTTGAATAAGGGCTGCGCAGATAAGGGCTCGTTGTCTTTCTCCTCCACTCAAAGTAGACATAGATTGGTGTCGATGGCTTTGAAGCCCGGTGATTTCAAGAAGTTCATCTATCTTCTGTTGTTTGATTTCACTGACTCCCTGCCAAGGGTAGCGACTTAGAAGTATAAACTCTTCGACTGTAAAATTGAGTTCTGAAGAAATGGATTGTGGCACGTAGGAGATTTCGCGAGCCAGTGCCTTTGAATCCAGACTATTAACATTCTGATCGTTTACAAGTATAGTGCCTTCTAATGGAAGAAGTCCGCACATAGCTTTTATCAGGGTTGTTTTGCCAGCTCCATTTGGACCGAGAATACAGGTAAGCGAGTTTGGGCTGAAAGAAGCACTGACATTCTTTAAAATGTCTGTTCCTGAAATTTTATAAGAGAGTTTTTGTACTTCTATGCGGCTCATTTATGGAGTGCTTTCTTAAATTTTTCCAATAGCGCTGGAAATCTGGGGCCGGGAATCAGGACTTCATCTCCAATGATAAAGTGAAACCTGTTTTCCTTAATAGCTTTCAAACTGGCAAACTTCTGCCAGGCCTTAAGCTCTGCGGCTTTTTCTTCTTCGGTAAAAACATTTTTTAGAAAGATAATTTCATCTGGATTGATTCTGACCAGTGCTTCTGGGGTGATCTGGGAGAACTTATCTTGCCCGGTTATGGCATTTTCCACACCACATAGATTAAGAATCTTACTGTAGAATCCATCATTACCGGCCACCCATAAGCGTATGTTTGCCTGGCTTGAGAGACGGGAAATGGTAACTAATACCTTTCTACCATCGGACTTGGGTTCTTTAAGAAGAGACTGTAAATCTTTGTGAAGCTTATTGGCAATTGCTGCATTTCCGCATTTTTCTCCTACTATCTTTATGGAATCGAAAACCCCTTCTAGATTTTGGTGTTGAAGAACTACGACGTTTAAACCGTATTTTCTAAGTTGCGCAGTATGATCAGCTTTGCCTTTCAGAGTGAAGATGACATCTGGCTTCAGGTGAATCATCTTCTCAAAATTTGGATTGATCAAACCACCAACAGATTTGCCTTTAAAATTGGTATTTTTATAGGGGTCTTTACAGAAATCCGTAACTCCGACGATCTTTTTTTGAAGATCGAGAGAGCAAAGGATTTCTGTAATACTCGGAGCCAGTGATATAATTCTTTTAGGAACTTTTTCTGCAAATGCAGGGATACTGAGTAATATCAGTACTAAAAGAAATTTTTTCACAATTGCTCCTGTTTATTTAAAACTTGTATTCTAAACCGCCAAAGAATGAGCGACCATAAGTATTGTAGCCTTTAACCTCTTCATAGTCTTCATCAAAGAGATTATTTACACGTGCAAAAACAGTAAAGCTTTCATCGATGTCATACGTGGCAGCTAGACCAACAGTAGTGTATGAACCAAGTGTATCAGTATTATTTCTGTCACTATAGCGATTGCCGCCAATATTTACTTCTGCATCAAAATTCAATTTGTTGGTAGCTTGCCAGTTGGCTAAGATGGTGGCGGAGTCTTTGGGAACTCTTGGAGATCTTTGGTCACCGGTTTCACGGTTATCTTCGGTATGAGTTCTGGTATAGGTGAGCTTTGCAAAAAGATCTTTTGAGAAGTCATATTGAACGTATGATTCTACACCATAACTTCTTGCATTACCTATTTGATCATACTTAGAAGAGCTGAAGCTGTAGATGATTTTATCTTCAGTTTCAACATAGAAGTATGTAGCACCAAAGCTCAAACCTGACTCTTCAAAAGTTTGATCAAAACCTATATCGAAGGATTCACTTGTTTCAGGAGTCAGACTGTCATCTCCTGACCAAACGTCAAACAGTTCATATGGACTCGGTGCGCGATAGCCAGTTCCATAAGAAGCGTGCAATTTTGTACCAGTCTCTTCAAAGTAAATAGCAGGAGCAATCTGGTATGTCCATTCCTCTCCAAAGTCAGAGTGGTCTGAGTAACGGCCACCGAAAGTCAAAAAATACTTGTCCTCAAAGCGCAACTGCTCTTGAGCATAATATTCGTTATAGCGAACTTTGTATGCGGCTCCAGAACCAGTGGGGCTGTCGAAGTCAGCCTGTTGCTCAATGAAGTCACCACCAATGATCAGAGTATTCCAATCCGCAAGATCAAAAGTGTTTAATAATTCGTACTTGTGAACTTCTGAGTAAGAATTATAACCACTTGTAGTTGTTCTACGGTTGTCAGTGTGGTTGTAAGCGATTTCAACCTCAAGTTTATCGTCCATTAAGTCATACAATTTAATGTGCGGGCGAACTGTAGAGTTTTGAATATAGTTTTCACTTCCAGGAGTCCATGGTGAATCAAACTCAACATTTGAATCAAGATAACTACCAGTTAATCCGACTTCGAGTGATTCATTAATCAAGTAAGAAAGAGTTAGGTTACCAGAAGTATTCCGGTAGTCATCTCCATCACTTTCGTAGTTTGAAGAGTCACTGTTTGTCGTTGATATAGCATCCTGAAACTCATGACTCAATGAAAGAGAATAGTTAAAGGCGCCCTCAGACCCTCTCAGGTTAATTGTGCTCTTGCTGAATTCATCTTCACCAAATTCCTGACGGATAGAGCCGCTGATAGTTTCACCATCACCTTTACGGGTAATGATGTTTATAACACCACCGATTGCATCTGAACCATAAAGAGTACTCTGAGCCCCTCTTATAATTTCAATGCGCTCAACATTATCCAAACCAATGCTGTTGATTACATTGGCATAATGAACCTGTGTACTGGAGGCATCGTCAACTGCAACGCCATTGATCAAAACTTTTGTGTAGTAAGATTCATTACCGCGGATAAAAATACGAGTCGAGCCATGTGGGCCATTTGAAGCAATGTTAAGTCCAGGCACCCGGCGTAGCATATCTAGAAGATTATTATGGTTGCTGTCTTCGATTTCCTGACGAGTAATGACAGTAAAGGATTTACCGATTTCACGAGCTTCAGTTTCAGATTTTGTAGCTGTAACCAAAAACTGTTCTTCAACTGATGCTTCTTCAGCAAACAATGATGAAGAGACAAGAGCACACAAAGCGATCTTGTTTAATTTTCTTAAAATATTTTTATTCATATGTCTTATTTTTGGCGAAGAATCTTTAGTACCAGGGACCCAATCAATTGTCGTCTTATTGATGAGGCAGAACAGCCTGTACTTTAAATTCTTATTCATGGAACTTTCTTTTCAGTTATCTAGTCGCGAAATAGCTGAAAACCAGGTGTTCTGACTTGCTGCAAGGAGCAGCTTACAGTGGCGCGTCCGTTCCCGAATTTCACGGGATTCCCCTGTTCTTTTTAGACCAGAAAAGTTCCAAGTCTGCGGCAATAATATTAGAAATTATTTTCAAGTCAATGTGCCGAGAGCATTTGGTGCTGAATAAAATTGTACTAAGTTGCGATGTCCTTAAATTGTTAAAGATGATATGAATAAAAAAGTTTTTATAATTCTGCTGAGTGTTTTAGCCCCTATCTGTATAGTGTCTATGCCGTTCTTTGGTGGCAGTTCCTTGAGCTTTACAGAGGTAATGGCTTTTGATGCAGAATCGCCGGATTATCAGATTTTTTTTAATATACGACTTCCTAGAGTCATTCTGGCTTTTATTGCCGGAGCAGCGCTTTCGGTGTGTGGTATGTGCTTTCAATCGATGTTTAGAAATGACTTAGCAACACCATTTACCCTAGGTATTGCCAGTGGTGCCTCATTTGGAGTTGTGCTATATATTTTTTTAGGTGGTCCTGTTATTCTGAGCGCCTTTCTCTCAGGTACATCGATTGCTGCTTTTTCCGGTGCGATGCTCGCTTTGTTAATTGTTTTTTCTTTGGTGAAATACAAGAAAAATGTGCAGTTGGGAGACATCCTATTAGGTGGAGTAGCTATCAATTTTTTCTTTAGCAGTCTCATTCTTATTTTCCAATTTCGGGCAGAAAACTCTCAATTAGGAGAGATGCTTTACTGGATGATTGGCGGCCTACAGGTTATAGGCTACGAGCAGATCCGTTTTGTGATCGTATTTGTAGTTGTTGGTATGATTGTTGTCATCCTAAATCTTAAGGAAATGGATCTTTTGGTTATTGGGGAAGATATGGCAACCAGCCGCGGAGTAGATGTTGCTAAAGTTCGACAACGCCTTTTTCTGGCAGTTTCTTTAATAGTGGGCGCAGTTGTTTCTGTATGTGGACCCATTGGTTTTGTTGGTTTAATGGGGCCGCACATTTGTCGGAAATTTACAGGGCCGGGCCATAAATTATTGTTTTGGGCTTCTACTCTTTTTGGAGGAGTATTCTTAATGGTTTCTGATACTTTAGCAAGAACTATTTTTTATCCGACTGAGCTTCCTGTTGGTTTGATTACTTCAACCTTAGGAGGGCCTTTTTTCTTTTGGTTGATAATTAAGGGAAAACGTTGATTCTATTAAAGGCTTAGACCTTGATAAATCTCTCAAATTATAAATGCAGTTAAAAGTGCTATTTCACCTATTTCACAAGCCACTCCTAGAGTATCTCCAGTGCCTCCAGAGATTTTAGACTTACTGTAAAGCGACCAGAGAATTGCGACGCTTAACTGAATCGCAATATTGATCAACAGGTACTCGGGGAATAAGAAATAGTTCACTAAGCCGTAAAGCATAAAGTTACTTAGCTGCATACCAAGAGAACGATTCCAAAAAGACTTGCCTAAGCCTTCGCCCAATACCGGAGTTAAGCGCATATGCCACAAAAGAGCACATCTTCCGGCAAATGGGGTTAATAGCAAAATTAGGCAAAAGGTCTGTAAATCAAATTTTTGTATGAGGCTAATCAGAAGACTGAGTTTCAGTAATACGACAAAGACCAGGCTTAAGGTTCCCATAGCACCGATTCTCGGATCTTTCATTATTTCCAAAATTCGCTCTGCCGGTCGCGAACTTAAAAAGCCATCACCACAATCTGCGACTCCATCAAGGTGTAGAAATCCTGAAAGAGCTCCTAGGAAAATAGTCACACAAACAGCCAAAGGCCAATTTGGTAAGATACTGCCGAGACCATAAGCAAAGACTGTTGATAGTCCGCCCAGAATTAGGCCTACAAGAGGGAAGTAAACTGTTGCGGATTCGCTATTCTTTATACCAGTATATAGCTTGGATGATACTGGAATGCGGCTTAAAAGAGATAAGGCTAAGAAAAAGCTTTTCATGACAATTTGAGGGCCTCATCTAAGGTCAGCATTGAATTGAAAAAATTGCATGAAGCCTCCAGGAAATTAGTCGCTAAAGCGGCTCCAGTGCCTTCTCCTAATAGTAAATCCAATTTAACTAAAGTCTCTAAACCTAAGCTTTCCAACATTTGTTTATGGGCAGGTTCTGCACTTTGGTGTCCGGCAAATAAATAGCTCATCGAAGAAGGCGCTATGGCTTTTGCTGCAAGAGCAGCTGCTCCGGAAATAAAACCGTCGAGCACAACAGCTTTTTGTTGAGACGCGGCCCCGAGTATTACCCCGACTAATGCTGCTATCTCTAAGCCTCCAACTTGCAGTAAAATCTCAAATGGCTCTTGCTCTGTTGAACAGCGCTCTAAAATTTTTCGAATGACCTCTTTTTTATGCTGAAGAGCTTCTCCTTTTACACCAGTTCCTGGACCGGTTACCTGCTCAGCACTTAAGTCGCAATACTTTGCCAAAAGACAAGAAGCGCTTGTGGTGTTTCCTATACCCATTTCACCCAGAACAAATATATTTGCATCAAGATCTTGGGCTAATTGTATTCCAATTGAAATGGCCTCAGTACATTCTTCCTTTGTCATAGCAGGCTGATGAAGCATATTAGCAGTTCCCGGTGCAACTGGCTTAGAAATATAATGAACCATTGCATTCATAGGCTCTGGAGGCTTTACGTCTCCTTTTACGCCAACATTCAATACTGTGAGATTGACTCCTGCCTGATTACAAAAAGCATTTATCGCAGCGCCTCCTGTTAAAGCCGTATTTACTATGGCATGAGTAATCTGTGGGTAGTTACTCACGCCTTCGGCAACCACACCGTGATCGGCACAAGCCATCACTAGGCTCTTTCCTTTAATCTGAGGTTTAAGGGTCTTTTGAATCGTCGCCAATTTTACAGCAGTATGCCCGAGCATTCCCAAAGCTCCCGGTGGCATTGCTAAAGAATCCAGATAAGCTTGTGCTTTTTCCTGCCATTTTACGTCAGGCTCAACAATGTCATTTAAAGAGAATTCAGAAAGCTTCATTTTAACTCCATCGGCAAACCGCTTACCATGAAAGTTGCTTTCTTCGCAGCTTTAGCGATGATCTGGTTACAACGACCGCTCAAGTCTGCAAAAATTCTTGCCTGACGGTTGATCGGCATAATGCCCATACCCGTTTCATTGGTCACCATAACGACATTTCCGGAAATCTTTTGACAAGCAGCCACAAGATCTTCAGCTTTCACAATCATGTCATCTTCGCTGATTTCCTTCCCGGCTTGTTCAGCCTGCCACATGAGATTGTTGATCCACAGAGTTAGGCAATCAATCAATATTGTTGCACCGTCATTTTTGGAAATTTGTTCTGCAATATTTATTTCCTCTTCAACAGTCTGCCAGCCTTGCCCGGCGCGATCGCGTTTGTGCCTTGCTATTCTGTTCATCATATCATCATCCAAACATGGACTGGTCGCTAAGTAAACATGTGGGCCAGGTAAATTCAAAGCCAGCTTTTCAGAGTATGAACTTTTGCCGCTGCGGCAACCTCCAGTTATGAGAAATATGTCTGCCATTCTCTTATTCCCAGGCCTTTTAGGACTCCGTTAGATTTATCAAATATTTGTAGATGAGTTAACGTTGACTGCTCAACATTAAAGTACAGGCTTTTATCGAAGCCTAACCCTAAGAAGTAACATAGTAAGTAACGGATCACACCGCCATGTGTTATCAGTACTACTTTTTCGTTTGTTTGTAGTTCATGAGCTAATTCTGTGATTCTCTCTTCAAAGTGGCGTAGCTTTTCACCTTGAGGAAAGCTGAACTCTGAATCATTTGTCCATTGTGTTACAAGGTCCGGATTTTGTTTGGAGATTTCATCAAAGGTCATACCTTCCCATCGACCAAAATTCACTTCTTTGGCTCGTTCCAGTATCTTCATTTCTTCATTAGGGAAAAAAAGTTTAGCACTGTCTCGACAACGCTTTAAAGGGCTGCAGTAAAATGCAAAATCAGAGTCTTGTTTGTTGGCAATGGAAGTCTTACAGCTCATAGAATCTTGAGATAAACCTAAATCCGTAGCACCATAAAAGGCGCCTGTTTTGGTAGACTCCGTTGGCAAATGACGTATGAGAAACAAGTCCATGTTTGAGTGATTCCTTAATCTGAATTATGGCAATCTAAAGGACTTTGCTTACTAAACAATAGCTGAAAGAAATTAATACTATTGCAGGAAAGTTTCAGAGAGATCATAAGCGAGCTCACTATAAGTTCTTTTGAAAAATTGCGTTTGTTTTTCCAAGCAGGCCGTTTACGTTGCTGACAAATATTAATTCGGAGCAAAATTTTTCATGAGCGGTCATGGTGGAAATATAAGATCCTTGACAGAGACTTCAGGAAGGTCGGCAGAAGATATTTTGGATTATAGTGCAAATATAAATCCCTTAGGGCCTCCCGCCTGGCTTAGGTCAGTTATCAGTCATGAATTGGATATGATCACTCATTATCCCGATCCGGAAAACTCCAGACTTACAGAAGCTGTCAGTGAAGCCTGGTCACTCCCGAGCGAAATGCTGCTCTTTGGCAATGGCGCCAACGAACTGATTTATGCTCTTCCTAGAGCTTTGAATATAAAGCGGGTAATTATTCATTCGCCAGCTTATATAGATTATAAAAATGCGGCCATAAGCAACGAAAAAGAAGTACTTGAGTTACCACTCAACCGGGATTTTTCAATTGACTGGCAGATCCTTCGCCAGAATAGCAAGGCTAAAGACTTAGTCATATTGGCTCATCCGAATAATCCCAGTGGAAATCTTTTACAGAAAGAAGAAGTTCTTAGTTATCTAAATGAATTTCCGGAAGTCTATGTGATGATCGATGAAGCCTTTATTGAATTTGCCGGCTATGAGCATTCATTCGCTCAAGAGAAGCTTCCAAATCTTATTGTCATGAGATCGTTTACCAAGTTTTATGCGATTCCAGGTTTGCGCTTAGGTTGCATGATCGCCAATGCCGAAATTGTTAAAGCAGTACGAAAGAAACTCTGTGACTGGTCGGTCAATACTCTGGCTCAAGCGACGGGCATAAAAGCTGTCCAGGATGCGAATTTCCACAACGAGTGTTTTGATGAATTAAAGAAATTTCGTCAGCAGTTGATTGCCGATCTTACAACATTGGAAGACCACTTGCACATTTATCCATCGGTCGCCAATTTTTTACTCTGTCGCTTGAGTAAATCTCAAGCTCCAGAATTAGCAGATTATCTTCTTCAAAAGTATGGAATTGCTATTCGGGTTTGCGAAAATTACACAGGCCTTGACTCACGCTTCTTTAGAATTGCTGTAAAAAAGCCAGAAAATAATAAAGTTCTGGTTCAAGCACTGAAGACATTCTTTGGTCAAAAGGTGATCAAGCCGCGCCGCCCGCATCCTTCTCTAATGATTCAGGGGACTTCATCGAATGCCGGTAAAAGTCTGCTTGTGTCGGCTTTTTGCCGAATTATGCTGCAAGACGGCTTAAAGATTTCTCCTTTTAAATCGCAGAATATGGCGCTTAACTCCTTTGTGACTCAAAATGGTCTAGAAATAGCCCGGGCACAGGTCGTTCAAGCCCAGGCAGCTCGACAGGATCCGGATATACGCATGAATCCGATTCTTCTCAAGCCAAATGGCAACCGCATGACTCAAATCATCATCAATGGCAAAGCTATTGGTAACATGAGTTGGCCTGAGTACATCAAGTTTAAGCCACAGGCCTTCGAAGGTGTGAAAAAATCTTATGATTCTCTTTGCGATGAATTCGATGCCATAGTTTTGGAAGGTGCCGGCAGTCCGGCAGAGGTCAACCTTAAGCATTCTGATATTGTGAATATGGGTATGGCGTCTTATTCCCGATCACCGGTTTTACTCGCTGGCGATATCGACCGAGGTGGGATCTTTGCATCTTTCATTGGCACTATGGACATTTTAACTCAAGAAGAGAGAAAATTAGTCAGTGGCTTTTTAGTCAACCGTTTCCGAGGAGATGTTTCTCTACTGCAGGGAGCTCTCGACTTTACACTTCAACATACCGGTAAACCTGTTGTGGGAGTGGTTCCTTATGTTCCCAATTTAAATTTACCTGAAGAAGATTCTTTATCTTTCAGGGAAGTCAGCACTATGCAAGGCTGTGAAGGCGAAATCAAAATAGTCGCTTTAAACACTCCGTGTTTGGCCAACTTTACCGATTTTGATCCTCTTTTGATTGAGCCGGATGTCAGCTTCAATATGGCGAAACAGCCCAGTGACTTAAAAGCCGCAGATTTAATTATTTTACCCGGCTCAAAGTCGACCATGGCTGACCTACAGTATATTCGCGATAATGGCTTCGAAGAGGAACTCAAAAATGCTGCAGCCCGAGGTGTGAACATCATTGGCATTTGTGGTGGTTTCCAAATGCTCGGCAGTGAAATTCTTGATCCTTTAAAAATTGAATCTTCTCAGGCTTCTATAGCCGGCTTGGGTTTATTGCAAGCAGTAACGACCATGGCTAAAGACAAAACTCTCAAGCAAGTGTCTGTTCAACATTTACAAAAGGGCCTTAAGTTGCAAGGCTATGAAATCCACCATGGCGAAACTCAGAATTTTGGTTCTGAAGTTTTGTTTAAACATCAAGATGACATACTTGGTTTACAAAATAATAATGTCTGGGGGACTTACTTGCATGGACTCTTTGAAAATGATGCCTTTAGAAGAGCTATCCTCAATGACTTAAGACAAAAGAAATCTCTTTCGTCAATTGAAGATGTAACGCCCTATGATATAGAACCCTCATTGAACTTATTGGCAGATGCGGTTCGGGAAAGTGTCAACATGCAAGAAATTTATCGGAAAATGGGACTATGAAGTGTTTAGTTATCGGCGGTACCGGTAGTGGTGTAGGCAAAACTTCAATCAGCCTGGGCCTCGTACGCGCTCTCAAGGAAAGAGGCCATAAAGTATGTACTTTCAAAGTTGGGCCAGACTACCTCGATCCTAGTTGGTTAAAATTGGCCAGTGGCAATGTTTGCTATAATTTGGACAGTTGGATGGCCGGGCCTGAGTATGTAAAAGACCTCTTCAACAAGGCGAGCCAGTCTCATGACATTGCCATAGTGGAAGGTGTTATGGGAATGTTTGATGGAGCTTCGCCAACAAGTTTAACCGGCAGTACGGCAGAAGTTGCCTCTATCCTTGGAGTTCCTGTCTTACTGGTGGCAAATTCGCATGGTTGTGCCCGTTCTTTTGCTGCTACAGTGAAAGGCTTTAATGAATTTGAAGAAAGCGTAACACTTGCTGGCGTCATTGCCAACCATTGTGGCTCAGCAGGGCACCTCAGTATTCTGGAACAGGCCTTAGAAGCTGCTCAACAGCCCGAACTTCTTGGTGCCATTAAACGTCAATCCTTACCTGAACTACCCGGACGCCACTTAGGGCTCCATAGCGCAGAGCAGTATAGCAATGCAGAAAATGTTATTGCTGAACTGGGCCTGGAAATAGAAAGCTCTTTGAAAATTGATGCGCTTATTGAAAAAGCTCAAAGACCAGATTTTCTCTCAGAGAAAAAGCCTATAGTAACAAGAGAAAGCACAGGCCTGCGGCTTGCCATAGCACGAGATGAAGCCTTCCAGTTTTACTACCCGGATAATCTTGAAGCTCTGCAGGCCGCAGGAATTGAGATTGTTGAATTTTCCCCGCTTCACGACAGTTCTCTTCCGCAAAATTGTGATGGCATCTATATAGGCGGAGGTTATCCAGAAGTCTATGCCCAAGAACTATCTCAAAACTCCAGTATGTTAGAGGCTATTCGCCAACATGCCGTGACTGGCAAATTTCTTTATGCTGAGTGTGGTGGCTTGATGTATATGAGCCAATTCTTACGTAAAAATGAGCAAGAGAAGTATCCAATGTTACAGCTTCTTCCCTTTGGGACTGAAATGCTGGAGAAGAGAAAAATGCTCGGATACATGACCGTTGAATTTGAACATGATTGTATTTTGGGCCCAGCCGGGACTAAGGCTTTTGGTCATGAATTTCACTATTCTCAGATTACTGAAGAGTCAGAACTTCAAAAGTGGTCTAAGAACTATACCGTTTGTGGCCGCCGGAAAGCCTCAAAACCACGTCGAGAGGGTTACTGTAATCAATCAATTATAGCGTCATATGTGCACCTTCACTTTGCTTCTAACCCTATGGTAATTAATGGAATTTTGAATTCTCTTATAATCTCCAGCCAAATCGTCATTGACAAAAAATAAAGCTTGCGCATATTGCCAGATACATAACAGGAATCCAGTGAAATTCTGGAACGGCCCCGCCACTGTGAGCAAAAGTAATTTTGTGAGTCAGATACTGAAAAGTCCGAGAGGCGCCTGCGGTCGGCAGGACAATGAAAAATCTTTTTCATCACCTGTTCATGTATAAGAAATAGAAAACAAACAGGAAAATGATGAACAACAAACACGTTTTAAAGCAAGCAAAACGACATATTAAATTAAGCCAGACGCTTAATTTGTCGCTTGCGACACAAGCTCTCATCTTATTGAGTATAGTCGGCATAGTTCTATATACCGTCTTTTTTTCAACGACGCCAAATATTCACGATTACTTTCATGAGCTGCGCCATGGGCTAATGCTCATACCGTGCCACTAGAGAGGCTGTCCTATGAAATATTTGTTTTTTAGTCTGGTTCTTATGCTAAGTGCCACCCTTTTGAGTGCCCAGGAAAAAATCGAAGTTACTTCTGAACCGGCTTTCGATGAAATCGGCCCAGATGTCACAGTTGCTAAACTGCGCTTTAAACTCCCTGAAAAGCTGCGTAATCAAAAATTAAGAATAGAACTTTGGTGTCCTCCGAAACAATCTTTCATTTCGACTGATTTTCCGATTGTTGAAGGTACAAAGCTTATAGATAGCACTGTATACACTGAAGCTGACAACTATGAATTAGATTATCTTTACCCCATTCGCGGTGAATACCGTCTAAAATTAACTTCTGGAGATTACGTTCAAGAAGAGTCCTTTTCGCTAAATGAAAATTCATCGGAAGTTATGAACTTTACCATATTGGTCTTCATACTGGCAATATTTGGCCTTATATCAGGTTTGGTGATTGGTAAAGGTGCCTATTCGAAAGCAGCAGCTCAATCTTTGGAGATGGAAGGATGAAACGTTTTATTATTCTTACGGCTCTATTGCTAAACATAGCTCTTGCTGATGCACCTAGTGATCTGACTCCAAAAGATATTGTTTTAGAAAAAGAAGGCCCTGTTAGCTTGTCGCTCAGGCTTATACCACAGGCTGAAATTAGTGGTCAAAATAATGTAGCCAATGCTTTGGGAACTGAAGATACAGATGAAGTCTGGGAAGCTCGCGTTGGTGATATGGCCTATTTGGAGTTCCAACTTAAAAATGATGCCGCTTTGCAAAAGGATGTCATCTATGAAGTAAGTTTTGTTCATATAGAAGATGACAAAGAAGTCTTTAAAACCCAGATCTATGCTCCACAAGGCAAAGCTTCATGGGGACAACAGTTTTTTGATGGCGCCGAGCACATGGTAACTGTTAAGGCTCTACCTAAAACGCAGGGTCTTTTTAAGCCAATTAAAGCAGAAATGATTGTTGGTGTCGAAGGCATTGATCCGCCTGCCGGAGTTGTCATCAAAACGATGATTCTACTTTTAGTAATTTGTGCGGCATTTATGGTCGCAGGTTACACCATTTCAGTTAAAATGGCTTCAGGAAGACCAGAATAAATGAACTTTAGGGGAAATATCATTGAGTCTACGGCTGATGTATGTCTTCCTGACAAGCTTATAGACCGGATAATTGGTCAGGATCACGCTGTAGAAGTAGTGCGTTTGGCAGCCCAGCAAAAGCGTTTTCTACTCATCGTTGGTGATCCCGGTACCGGTAAAAGTATGCTTGGTCAAGCGTTGGCTGAACTTCTTTCAAAGCCCGAGCTTTCAGATATTATCTCCTATGAAAATAGTGAAGAGCCTTTGCTGCCTAAGATATGTCAATTAAAAGCCGGTGAAGGCATGACAAAGATTGATCTGGCTCGTGCGGCTCAACGCAAGGCTCTTTCCACAGAAAATTTCATTCTCTGGGTGTTGGCCATAGCCACTTTTTTCCTGTCTTTGTTTCTCGCGGTAAAGCATGACTCTCCAGCAATCCTTTTAGGTGGTGCTTTTGTATTATTTATGATTTACCTTGCCAGAAAATATGTTTTCAATCACAGATCAATAAAAATCCCTAAAATTCTGGTTAATAATGCCAATCGGGCTAAGGCTCCTTTCGTAGATGCAACCGGCAGTCAATCAGGGGCCTTGCTCGGAGATGTGCGACACGACCCCTATCAATCAGGTGGGGCGGAATCGCCAGTTCACAAATTACTTGAAGCCGGAGCTGTTCACAGGGCGGATAAAGGTGTTCTTTTTTTAGACGAGATATCGACCCTTTCTTTGGAGTCGCAGCAAAGTTTGCTGAGTGCTATTCAAAATAAGGAATTGGCAATTATTGGCCGGAGTGCCGGTTCCAGTGGGATGATGGTCAGGTCAGAACCTGTTCCTTGTGATTTCAATCTGGTTCTGGCAGGAAATCTACCAGATGTTGAAAATATTCATGTTGCCCTGCGATCTCGCATTCGCGGTTATGGTTATGAAATTTTCACTTCTACAGAAATGCCTGATACTGTAGAAAATCGCGAAAAACTTATTCAATTTATGGCTCAGGAAGTTCAACGAGACAAGAAAATTCCACACCTGGATTTAAGCGCCATAGAAAGTGTTTTAAAAGATGCTTCAGAGAGAGCAGAGAAAGAAAACTTTTTAACGGTTCGACTACGCGAACTTGGAGGCTTAATTAGAGCAGCGGGCGATTTAGCTACGCAGGATCAGGCTAAGTTCATCTCAGCCGGTCATGTCGAAAAAGCAGAGATGTTTAATCTTTCTTTAGAAAAACAACAGGAGTTAAATCCATGAGCAAAAAAGCTGTCGTTTTTATTGGTCATGGTAGCCGCCGGGGAAATTCAAATGAGAATTTCGAAGCTCTAGTAGAGGCCTATCAGGACTTTACTCCAGACGTTAAAGTTTATCATGGCTATATTGAGCTGGCTAAACCATTCATGGGAGATGCTATTCGCCAAGCTGCAGAGGAATCGAGTGAAGTGACAGTGATGCCGCTGCTACTCTTTAGAGCAGGCCACGCCAAAAATGACATTCCTCTTGTTCTCGATGAAGTACGTAAAGAATTTCCAAATGTTAACTTCAAGGCAGCTGATGTACTGGGGCCTCATCCTAAAATGGCTCAATTGGCCTTTTTAAGGGGGACAGAAACCGGACTCCTTTCTGAATCAAGTGACAACAGCGATACTGCCGTTGTTTTTATAGGTCGTGGTTCAAGTGACCCAGATGCAAATAGTGACTTTTATAAACAGTCGCGCAGTTTTTCAGAAGGTCGTGGTTTTCAATGGGTGTTACCTTGTTTCATTGGGATAACTGAGCCGAAACTACAAGAAGCTCTTGAATTAATGGCGCGAATTAAACCCAAAAAGCTCTTAGTCATCCCTTATTTTCTGCTAACTGGAGTTCTTATAGAACGAATTCAACAGCAGGTTGAGGAGTTTAACCGGGACTTCCCATGGGTAAAAGCAAAAATGGCGCCTCCTTTGGAAGCTCACAATTTACTTTTTGAAACGATTACTGATCGCTTAAGCCAAGCTGAGGATAAATCTTATAATCTCGCATGTGATGGCTGTCGTTATCGAGTTCCTCTTCCCAAACAAGAGGATCATCTGGGGGGATTAAAAGCCCTGCTTATGAGTCAGCGCCACACTTTTACTCACAACCAGGCGATGCCACAAGAGCATACCCATAAGCCGATTAAAAAGCATGTGCTTGTCTGCGGGAATGTTGATTGTGTTGATAAAGGCGCGATTAAAACACTTGCGTGCTTGCGCAATGAGTTGAAAAAATGTGGCAAAAATAAAGAAATTATCGTCACCAGGACATCTTGCATGGGGCGTTGTGGAGAAGGTCCAACCATGGCGGTTTATCCAGATGGCATATGGTATAAGGAAGTACAGGCGGATGATATAGAAGAGCTTGTTGAGACCCACTTAATCGGCGATAAACTGGTGCCTCGCCTGATCGATGATATAATGTCTTAAAAAATTTAAAAATTATGGAGAAATAAACATGGCTTGCCACGAATTAGCAGCTCTAAGATTAGGTCTTATGAAAGTTTTGGGAATTGAAGATGAAGCTGAAAAACAGCACGAACTCAAAGAACTTGGAGACCGCATAAACTGTGAGGGTCCATTAAAATCAATGACTCAGGCAGAAGATATGGCTAAACTGCAAAAGTTCTTTTCAGTTTCACTTGTTGACCTGCAGGAAATGGTTTCTAAAACTGCCGCTGATGACCCTAAATTGGCTTACTATAATTCTCTTCTTGTTTTGACGAAAAAGGTAGAACAAGAGTTATCTTCATACTATAAGAACTTAGAGAACCTATATAGCGATTTGGATGAAGTTCATCACTACCTGCACGAACTGTATCCTGCATAAATAGACTTATGGCAAAAGTAAATACAGCTGAGATTACCGGATTTGATGCCGGACAAAAAGGCACCCGCATCGTTCATTTTAAAATGATCAATCAAGAGCCGCTGAAGTATATTGGCGGTCAGTATATTATTTTAAATTCGGGAATTAAACTTGGAGAAGATAAGTTCTCCAAGGGCTCGTATACGCTTTTGCCAGGGCAAGATGGTCCAGCAAGCTTTTCTGTCGCTTTCAGGAAAGTCGGTATTTGCAGTGAGTTTTTTACGGACACTGCCAAGCTGGGAGATCATATAGAATTCAGTGGCCCCTGGGGTGCTAAAAAGTTTGAAAATTTCCTGCCAGAACATGAAAGCCTATTTGCTGTTACGGATACAGGTATCACTGCAGTCATTGCCTTATTAAATGGTGCTGCTTGCAAAGGAATTTTGCAAAAGTCTCATATCTTATGGTACCGTTCTTCCGAAGATGATTTTTTATCTATTGATCAAGTTAAAAGTCTTCTTCCAAGTGACTTTAGTGGGGATATTCAACAAGAGTTTATTGCGAAAGTCGGCTTTTCTATTCGCAACCAGCAATGTCGGGCGATTTTAAAAAAGCTGTTGGAAACCCAAAAGTTTAAACATGCGGTTTTAGCTGGTGATGGCGATGTTTTACCAGATCTGCAACAAGACCTATACGCCTCCGGTATTGACGAAGACATTCCTATGGATTGGTTTTTCAATAATCCAAAGAAGAAAGTCGATGCTAAAGACCCCAAAAATTTGAGAACCGGTTTTACGACTGGCGCCTGTTCTGCCGCCGCCGCTAAAGCTGCCGTCAAAATGTTAGTTCAAAAGAAGACTTTGAACGATATAGAAACCATATTACCAAATGGCAATAAGGTCACCTTTAAACTCAAAGTCAGTCAGTTTAATGACGACGGTTCGGCGACGTGCAGCGTAATAAAAGATGCTGGTGATGACCCAGATTGTACCGATAAAGCAGAATTGACTGCCACGGTGAAGCTCAGCAAACCTGAAGGCGTCACCCTCCATGGAGGAAATGGCGTGGCTACTGTTACTAAAGATGGCCTGGGACTAGGAGTAGGTGGCCCTGCAATCAATCCTGTTCCTCGAAAAAATATCACCGAGATGGTTCTGCTTGAGTTGGAAGACAGTGCTTATTGTGGTGCGGATGTAACGATTTCTGTGCCAGGTGGGCAACGCATGGCGAAAGAAACGATGAATGAAAGGTTAGGTCTGATCGGTGGTATATCCATCTTAGGAACGACAGGTATAGTCCGTCCTTATTCTACTGCTGCTTACAGAGCCAGTATCATTCAAGCAGTAAACCTTGCCGGTCATAGTTCCTGTCAGGAAGTTGTTTTGACTACTGGTGGTCGTTCTGAACAATATGCGATGCAACTTTTACCAGAGCTGAAAGAAGTCGCTTTTATTCAGGTTGGTGACTTCATTGGTTCTTCTTTAAAAGCAGTCAGTAAAGCCGGACTGAAAAAAGCTATTATCGTTGGTATGATCGGTAAACTATCGAAAATGGCTGACGGTAAAACTCAGACTCACCAGGCTGGCTCGAGTGTCAACATGGAATTACTTGCTGAAATAGCCTCTGAGCTTGGCGCCACGGAATCTGTAAAAGAAGAAATTTTAAAGGCAAATACCGCACGCCATGTGTTGGAGATTGCTCAAGCAAATGGTTTGGATACACTGTGCAGTGCCTTATGTCAGCGTGTATCACAAGCTTTATCAACATTTATAAAAAACGAACTGAGTATTGATTGTTACCTTGTCGACTTTGAAGGTGGCCTTCTCGGTAAATATAAGAGTTAAATTATGAGTACTGAAGACAGTAAAGACATGCGTCAGATGACCCAGCTTGGTCGTCAAATTGAAAGTAGTAGTTTTGATGTGATCGATGCCGAAGTCGGTCCCCATGATTTTGGCCCTCGCGAGTGGGAAGTCGTTCGCCGGGTGATTCACTCAACTGCAGACTTTGAATACAAGCACCTGGTAAAAATCAGTGAAAACGGCATAGATGCCGGAATTAAAGCTCTTCAAAACGGCTGTAATATTATTGCCGATGTCAAAATGATTACGATTGGCCTCAATCAAGCTCGTCTTGATGCTTATGGTTGTAAAGCTTACTCATACATCTCTGATGAAGATGTGATAGCAACTGCTAAAGCCAACAACTCGACTCGTGCTATAGAATCGATCCGAAAAGCACATAAGCTTGGCAAGTTAGAAGGATCTATTGTTGCAGTTGGAAACGCTCCGACTGCCTTGATTGAAGTTGTCAAGATATTCCGTGAGACGGGTATCAAGCCTGCTCTTATTGTCGGTGTTCCAGTCGGCTTTATCTCTGCAGTCGAATCCAAAGAAGAAGTTCTTCAAGAAAAAGAACACCTCGACTACATTTTGACACGTGGACGTAAAGGCGGCAGTACTATTGCCGTTGGTATTATCCATGCTCTACTTATGCTTTCTACAGGTGGTAAAAGTTTATGAGTTCAGCTCTGACAGTAATTGGTATAGGTGACAACGGCTGCGTTGGTTTAAGCAGTGAAGCTGTAAATGCTGTAGCCTCCTCCCAGGTTCTTGCCGGAGGAGAACGACAGTTAGATTTTTTCCCACAATTTACTGGCAGACGTATTCTGATCAAAGGCGGTTTCATGAAGGCTCTTGGTGAAATCGTTGAAGCTTCAAATGAAGAAAATGTTTGTGTTCTGGCTTCTGGCGATCCTATGTTTTATGGCATCGGTTCTCTACTCATCAAAAAAGTTGGAGGAGAAAACTTTCGCGTTATCCCTCAACCAAGTTCGATTTCATTGGCCTTTGCAAGAATCGGTATCAAATGGGATGATGCATATTTGCTGAGTCTTCATGGACGTGCCCGAACAGGATTTCTTACTCGCTTGCAGCACTTCAAAAAAATGGCAGTGCTTACAGATGCCACTAACTCGCCCGCAGAACTTGCCCGCTACATGCTTGAATTTAAACAAGAAAAGTGGCGTGCCTGGGTGTGCGAAAATTTAGCAGGGCCAGATGAAAGAGTTCGGCAATTTGAAGACTTGAACGATTTGGCGGCATGTGAAGATATCTCACCTCTAAATGTAATGGTTTTGGAAAATAAAGGTCCTGACTGGCAGCCAAGAGATTCTTTTTTCAGCTTACATGAAGATGAATTTGCCAAACGTGTTCCTAAGAAAGGTCTGATCACTAAAAAGGAAGTCAGAACTCTTTCATTAGCAGAAATGCAGTTGCGACGTGACTCGGTAATCTGGGATATAGGCGCAGCTTCTGGCTCCATTGCCATAAGTGCAGCTTTAACGGCCTATGAAGGAAAATCCTTTGCTATAGAAGTCGATGAAAAAAGCCTTGTTTACTGCCGTGAAAACGTTCAGAGTTTTGCCGTCGACAACGTCGAAATCATTGCGGGTAGGGCACCTGAAGTTTTAACAGATATTGAAGATGCCCCAGATGCTGTTTTCATCGGTGGCAGTAAAGGCAGCTTAAGAGAAATTATTGAATACTCTCTTAGAAAACTGAAGCCGGGCGGCCGTTTAGTCTTAAATGCCATAACCATGGAAAATATACAAGAGGCTTATTCCACCTTCAGAGAACTGGATATTGACTTTGAAATGGCTCAGGTAGCTGTGAGTAGAGGTGTTACTCTTGCCCGTTATTATCGCTATGAGCCACTTAACCCTATACATATTTTTTCCTGCACTAAGCCGGAAAGAGAAATTTAAAGTAAGGACACACTATGAAAAAAACAGATACATGCGGTTTCTCTCGCAAAGAATTTTTGAAAACAGATACTTGCGGTTTCTCTCGTAAAGAGTTTTTGAAAACAGACACATGCAGTTTCTCACGCAAAACTATTTCAACGAAGGCAAAGAAAGCTTAAATGTCTCAATTTGGTAAGCTTTATGGAGTTGGAGTCGGTACAGGTTCTCCAGATCTCATGACTTTGCGTGCAGTCAACGTACTGCGTGAAGTTGACGTAATTGTCATTCCTCAAAGTAAGAAAGGCAGGAAGTCTGTTGCCTGGCGCATAACTGAGCCGAACGTTGTCAAAAATGACGCTCAAGAGAGACTCTTTCTAACATTCCCTATGACTAAAGATCCAGAGATCTTAAAGCCAGCATGGGATATAGCCTTCACTGAAATCGGCAAGAGATTAGAAGAAGGGAAAAATGTCGCATTTATCACAGAAGGTGATCCGCTCTTTTTCTCGACTTATATTTACCTTCACAAAGCTGCTCAAAAACGCTGGCCTGAAGTCGAAACTGAAATAGTTCCTGCCGTCTCAAGTTTCACAGCAGTTCCGTCAGTGATTCAACAGCCAATTGCCGATGGTCAGGAGCGCGTAGCCGTTGTACCAGCCAGTTATGGTTTGGATACTTTACCTCAAATACTACAGCTTTTTGATACAGTTTTATTGATGAAGGTTTCGTCTATTATGCCGCGGTTAGTTGAAATCCTTAAAAATGAAGGACTTCTGGACTGTGCTACTTACGTCAGTAAAGCCACAATGGATTTTCAGATGACAACAACTGATTTGGAAGCTATTAAGAATGATAAATGTGACTACTTCAGTATGGTGATGGTCAAAAAACAAGACCGCAATGGTATACTGGAAGGGCGCTTTAAGGAGTCTACTGAATCATGAGTAAAACCTTTGCTGTTTATGTTATCACCAAACACGGATTAGAAATTGCCAAAGATATCAAGAAAGCAATTCCCGATGCTGACCTTTATGTTTCTAAACGCCACATTGACAATGCCCCTGAAGGCTCACAACTTCTGAGTTTGCCAATGGGACCGACTTTAGAGGCGACCTGGAAAGAATATGACTGTCACATCCATATTATTTCTGTTGGTGCTGTGATTCGCATGATAGCAAAGTACCTCGAAAATAAGAAAGTTGACCCGGCAGTCATTTGTGTCGACGATGCTGCGAAGTTTGCTATTTGTGCATTATCCGGCCATGTCGGTCGTGGTAATCAGTTCACTGAGCGTGTGGCTCAAGCCATAGATGCTCAACCTGTTATAACCACTGCATCTGATTCAATGAAAACACTGACAGTTGATATACTTGGTCGTGATCTTGGTTGGACACTCGATGACATAGATCGCAATATCACTAAAGGCTGTGCAGAAGTCGTTAACGAAAATCGCGTTTGTTTTATCCAGGAAACCGGAGAAGCAAATTTTTGGCCTTTAGACAAAGAACTTCCTAAAGGTGTTGAGTACGGCCTCAATCTTGATGATTTCAAAGCTGAAGACTATGCCATTTCACTCATCTGTTCGGACCGCGACATTAAAGAAAGCCATCCAGAGCATTGGGATAATGCCGTTATTTACCGTCCGAAGAGTCTTGTTCTGGGACTAGGTTGTGATCGCGATTGCCCTCTCGAAACTATTGAAGCTGGCATAGAGAAATTTTTGCAAGAAGAAAAGCTCTCTATAAAATCAGTCAAAGCTGTATGCTCTGTGAATAAAAAAGCTGATGAAAAGGCACTTCTTGAATTATCAGAAAAAAATAACTGGCCTTTTGTGACCTATACTCCCGAAGAACTTGACGTTGTTGAGGGGATAGAAAATCCTTCAGAGGTAGTCAAAAAGTATGTCGGTACGCGTTCAGTAGCAGAAGCTGCTTGTCTTCTTCAGGCCGGCGCCAAAAAACTGGTAATGCCTAAGAAAGCTTTTCAGCTTGAAGAAGGTGGTAAAAACATGACTATGGCAATTGCCAGAATCCCATTTAAATCCAGAGGTTAAAAATGAGCGAAGATCCTCATAAAGACAAAATGAAAAAGCTTCAAAAGGAGCAGCGTCAGAAGGTTCGATCCAAATTAATTAGCCGTGGCATAATTGTTGTGAATACTGGCGATGGCAAAGGTAAATCCACAGCTGCTTTCGGTACTGCGATGCGTGCTGTAGGTCACGGTTATAAAGTTGGTGTTGTGCAATTCATCAAAGGTAACTGGGCTACTGGCGAACAAAAGATTTTTGAGAAATTTGACGAGATCACCCATGTCGGATCTGGCGATGGTTTTACCTGGGATACACAAGACAAAACTAAAGATATAGAGTCTGCTCAACGCGGTTGGAAAATAGCCGTTGAAATGATTGAAGAGTGTCGCACAGAAAAGCCGGCTTATCACTTAATAGTTTTAGATGAAATAAATATTGCTCTTAGGTATGGTTACCTGGATGCAACCGAAGTTGCCGAAGTTATCAGTAATAAGCCGGAACAATTAAACATCATGCTGACTGGTAGAAATGCTCCTCAAGAGCTTATAGATATTGCTGACACAGTCACCGAAATGACACCAATAAAGCACGCATTTGACAATGGTATAAAAGCTCAGCGCGGAATAGAATTTTAAGGAATATCATGTCTAAAGCAAAGCTTACAGATACCACCGGTTATGAAACCATTGAACAGGAAGGCGTATACCACGATCCTCAACAGGAAGTAAAAGAAGGTTATGGCACTTTATCTGTAGTTGGCATAGGTCCCGGTGGCGATGACCATATAACTCCAAAAGCTCTTAAGGCAATTATAAATGCCGATATGGTGATTGGTTACACAACTTATATTAAGTTGGTCAGACACCTTATAAAAGATAAAGAAATTATACGCACTGGCATGACTGAAGAAATTGCCAGAGCCAGAGCTGCAATTGAAGAAGCCCAAACTGGCAAAAAAGTAGTACTTATATCTTCTGGAGATGCCGGAGTTTATGGTATGTGCGGTTTGGTATTTCAGGTTCTTCAGGAAATTGGTTGGACTCGCGACCAAAATCCGGTACTGAACATTATTCCCGGTATTTCGGCGATAAACTCCTGTGGCTCTTTAGTTGGAGCTCCTCTGGGACATGATTTTTGTGGTATATCTCTTTCAGATCTACTGACACCTTGGCCATCTATCCGCAAAAAAATTGATTGTGCCGCCGATGCCGATTTTGTTATTGGTTTATATAACCCTGCAAGTGGTCGTCGCACCAGGCAGATTGTAGAAGCCAAGGAAATCATCTCTAAGTATCGCGAGGGCAGTACACCTGTTGCTCTGGTAAAAAGTGCTTATCGTCACCAGCAAAATATCGTCATGACAGATCTCGACAATTTTCTGGATTTTGAAATTGGTATGAATACAACAGTTATCGTTGGCTCCAGTCAGACCATTGTTTACGATGGTTTCATGATCACCCCACGTGGTTACACAAATAAGTATACCTGGGATGGAGATGTTTTAGAAGGTCAGCAACCAGCCAGAAGTTTGGTAGTTGATGACCCGGAAGCCGATAAAGCTAAAGAGTTAAGTCAAGATCAGCTCATGCGTGAAAAGCGCAAAGAGCAACGACGCCTCAAGCGTTTAAAACGCGAGCAGGAAAATAAAAACAATGACTAAACTCGGTTTAATTCACGGCGCCTTTGTCGTCGAAACAAATGGTGAGTACTACCAGGTTGGCGATGTAAAAGGTCCTGGTAATTATACTCCTTTTGGCTTTGTGAAGCCTGTGGACTTTGATCCGGTGAATACCCCATATATCAAGCTTGAGTTGTGCGGGGAAGCTAAAATTGCTGAGCCTTATATCACTTTTGATGATGAAGGAGAGGAAGTCTGCCAAAAAATATTTGACCGTTTAGTCATTAAAAGAAATGGCTCTACTTCAACTCGTATGTGGTATCTTTTCTTCGATGCCGAAGAATACTCAGGACAAAAAATAATTCATTTGCAGTGGCTTCTAGATATTCCTGAAGAAATCTGGGAAATCGTTCAGGATGAAGTCTGGAGCTGCTAAACTAAATACAGGATTTTAAATATGGTTTATATAATTGGCGCAGGTCCTGGTGACCCGGAACTCATTACCGTAAAAGGTGCACGCTTAATTTCTGAATGCCCGGTGGTTTTATATACCGGTTCTTTGGTTCCTAAAGAAGTTTTGCATACAGCACGAAAAGACGCTAAGGTTTTAGACTCAGCAGGTATGAATCTAGAAGAAATCGTTGCCGTTATCAAAGAAGCCGATGATCAAGGTCAAGATGTCGCTCGTGTTCACACTGGTGATCCTTCAATCTATGGTTCTACTGCTGAACAAGTCCGTCGCCTTGAAGCTCTTGGTATTGAGACCACCATTATACCGGGTGTTTCAAGTTTCGTTGCTTCAGCGGCAGCTTTAGGTAAAGAATTGACTTTACCAGAGCTTTCACAAACGGTCATTGTTACTCGCTGTGAAGGTCGCACGCCTATGCCGGACAAAGAGAAGCTTCCAGATCTTGCGAAACATCAATCGACAATGGTTCTTTTTCTAAGTATCACCCTTATTGCTAAAGTTGTGAAAGAATTGATTCCTGAGTATGGCGAAGATTGTCCAGTGGCAGTTGTTCATAAGGCTTCTATGCCGGAACAGGTCATCATAAATGGTACTTTAGGAGATATCCGCGAGAAAGTTCGTGAATCAAAAATCAGATCACAATCGATGATCATTGTCGGTAAAGTTCTTACTGCTGAAGATTACGCCGATTCGCGACTCTATGCGGCTGATTTTACTCATAAATTCCGCAAAGGAATAAAGACTGATAAATAAAAATGACGCTGGCTGATTTAATAACTGAAATGCTTAGGCATGGTGGAGCCATAATTCTTCGCCATGATCATGGCACAACAGAGCTGAAAGGCAATGATTTTATTTTGCGGGAGAGCTCTTCCTGGCTGACGATTTATCACGAATCGTCAAACACTCCGGAAGAGCGCAGTCACCTGCACCTTCGTAAAGATTCTTACAGTTATGCCGAAATAATCGAAAATCCCGGTTTTACACCACAAATGGCTTTTTGGCAGGACAAGAGTAAAAGCGAAGCAGTCGGCGAAGCAGCAAAACCAACTTTCGCAATCTATTTCCCTTCTTTCTATGACTGGTTTAATGGCGACAAAACAAAGATCGCAGAAAACCATCAATTGTATCAGGATTGGATCAACAAAAACCCTTCAACTTATGATTTAGTATAATTATGTTACGACTTCTTGTTTCTACAGTTCTTTTGTCAGTTTTACTGAGCTCTTGTGGAGAGCCTAAAAAGGTCATGCTGCCAGGAGATGTCTACACTCTCACTTTAGAAAAAGCTCCATCTTCTTTCCCTGAGAATGAAATATTTACCTTTGAGTTTAAACTTGCCGGAGCGGCAGCCGGCCTTAGAATTGAAGCGGATTGCACCATGCCTGGTCATGGCCATGGGATGAATACTTCGCCAAAAATCACTGAGATTCAACCAGGTCATTACAAAGTAGAAGGTATGCAACTGCACATGCCTGGTGAGTGGCTTCTACAGCTGAATGTTTTTGATAAAGATAAACAGGTCGAGAGCTTCCGCTATAAATTCAATATATGAAAAGCTTCAGTAAATATTTACTACTTGTCATTGCTATACTGGTACTGATCAGTACAGCGATCGCTGTAGACATTTACCGCAATAATAAGCTTCCCGAATTTAAAGCTGAATTCACAGAAAAAGATATAAGAAATATCTTAAAGTTCAGGCGCCAGGTTGCCGCAGAAGACGATACCAACTCGTACGATGGCAACCGAGCTGCTATTGAGCTTGGGAAGAAGTTGTTTTTTGATAAAAAACTTTCTGTGAAAGGCGATCTCTCCTGTGCGAGTTGTCATGATCCAAACCAGCACTGGACTGCAAAGCGCCCGCTAAATGAAAGAGACATTCCAAGCTTATGGAATGCCAAAGACCGTCGTTGGCTGTTCTGGGACGGTCGGAGTGACAGCCTCTGGTCACAAGCCGCCGAGCCTTTGGAAAATCCTGTTGAGCAGGGTCACTCCAGAACAGCAATAGTTTCATATATATTCAGCAACCCTGAGTATCATCAGACCTTTAAAAGCCTTTTTGGTGAGTTCAGTGCAGATTTCTCTGACAGGAAAGCTTTTCCTATTCCTGCTAAGCCGACAAAAGAGAAAGGACCAGCTCAGGAAAATTGGCAAAGTATGAGTCAGGAAAATCAACTTCACATCAACCATACTTTCATCAAACTTTGTAAGGCTATTGCTGCTTTCGAGAAAACAATTGTAGCCTCTCCTTCGACCTTTGATATTTTTTTAGAAGGTATCGTTCAAAAAGATCAAAAGAAGGTCAATCAACTTTCGCTGTCAGCTCAAAGAGGATTAAAGATTTTCATTGGTAAAGGCCAATGCAACCTGTGTCACAATGGTCATAACTTAACTGATGAAGAATTTCACTTTATTCATCTGCCTTTAGAACCGGGACAATCTGAATTAAAGCCAGCCCGTCTTGCTGGTGCTCAAAAACTTTATTCTGCGATGTTTAACTCAATGGGGAAATACTCAGATGCACCAACAGGAAAACGGGCTGAGCGTCTGCGTTATTTAAAAATTGATACAGAAAGTATCGGTCATTACAAAACTCCCAGCCTCAGGAATGTAGCTCATACTGCTCCTTACATGCATAATGGCAGTTTTGCTTCCCTTCGTGAAGTTATTGATTTCTATTCTGAGATGGAAAATGCGAATAAAGATCAACCGCATTTGGAAAAGGTTATTCAACCTCTTCATCTCGATGAGCAGGAAAAAAATGATTTAGAAGCATTTCTACATGCGTTAACATCCCTACAAGGCAATCAACTAAGCAAGGCTAAAAAATGAACTTTAGTCCACAAGAAAAAGAGACATTTTACAAACTTATTGCTGCCCGACGAGATGTTCGTTCAGGCTTTTTAGCGGATGAGATCCCAAAGGATGTCGTAGAAAAAGTTTTACAGGCAGCTCATCAGGCTCCTTCTGTTGGTTTTTTACAGCCTTGGAATTTTATCTTGATCAGTTCTTCAGAAACAAAGCAAAAAGTCAAAAAAGCTTTTCTTAAGGCGAATAAAACTGAAGCTGAGCTTTTTAGCGGCCAACGTAAAGAGCTTTATGAAAATTTAAAGCTTGAGGGTATCATGGAGGCTCCACTAAACATCTGTGTTACATGTGACACGACGAAAGATTCGAGTAATCAGTTGGGCCGTTCTGCGCAGGAAAATATGGATGTTTACAGTACAGTCTGTGCTATTCAAAATATGTGGCTTGCTGCAAGAGTTGAAGGCGTCGGCATGGGTTGGGTTAGTATTGTTCATCAGCAAGAAATTAGAACAAGTTTAAAGATTCCTGAAAACCATAAAATCATTGCCTATTTGTGTCTTGGTTATGTTAATGAATTTAAAGAAAATCCTGAGCTTGAAACCAAAGGCTGGAATGAACGCCTAGAACTGAAAGATTTGATCAAATACGAGCATTGGAATTAGATGGATCACTATCTGTACCAGATCTACTTGCCCTGTTGCTTTGCTCTTTTGCTGGATACCCTTATCGGTGATCCGCGCTTTTATCCGCATCCGGTAAGGTGCCTTGGTTATCTGATTCAGCAATTTGAAAAAGCCTGCCGAAAAATTTTCGCTGAGAAATGCCTTATAGTGGCTGGTGCTACTGCTGTGCTTCTTGTCTTGGCAACGACTCTCGGATTAACTCTAAGCCTGTTATATTTGGGCGAATGGCTTGATCACATTTTTATGAATTCTGCTTTTGAAAAATATGGCATCAAACCTTTTCAGCTGTTATTTTCTACTTTGCTCATCTATGTGACCATTGCCCCAAGGGATTTAAGTGACCACGCGAAGCGCATACTGAATCCACTCGAAAAGGGGGATTTACCCGAAGCGCGAAAGCATTTAAGTATGATTGTTGGGCGCGATACAGAGAATCTAGATGAAGCGGAGATTTCGCGTGCCACCATAGAAAGTATTGCGGAAAATACAGTCGATGGAGTAACTGCACCACTCTTTTATGCTTTACTTTTTGGGCCTTTGGGAGCCACTCTTTATAGAGCAATTAACACAATGGACTCAATGTACGCGTACAAAAATGAACGTTACATATTGTTTGGCAGAGTGGCAGCGCGCTTAGATGATGTGGCCAATTTTATTCCTGCACGATTAACAGGTTTCCTGATATGTTTAGTCGCTCCAATATGCAAAGGCAGTGCGCTTAAGGCCTGGAGCATTATGTGTCGTGATGGACAGAAACATCCAAGTCCAAATTCTGGTATATCTGAAGCTGCGGTCGCTGGTGCGCTCGGCATTCAGCTGGGAGGACCAAGTACTTATAATGGTGTTTTATCTAATAAACAGACTTTAGGGGATTCCGAGAATACGACTGGCTTTGCACACATAAATCGCTCTATAAATATTATGTATTGCACTAGTGTGGTTTTTATAATTTTCCCATCAGCATTATATATTGCCAATTACTTAAATGCCTGAAATTCAAAAGGGCCGTTTTCTGCAAGTGAATTCCAACCTTCTGGAATGGTTGGGCCAACGGCGTGGAATGGCGGTATGCCTTCGTGTTTGTGGTAAAACTGATTTTCATCTGTACTAAAAGCTTCGCTATAAGTGATTTTTATCACTGAATAATCTTGGTTATAAGAAGTCACATAAAAATTGATCCAAACTGGGACTCCATCGTGTCTATATAGAGTATTTATAGCTTCGGATGCGCATATAGTTGATGATTTCTCAGAGAAAATAAATAAGACTTTATGCGATAGTTCATCTGTTATATGTTTATTGGTAAAATCGCGACAAAAACTTGCCGCGATTTTGAAGCGTTTAGTAAATTCAGCGAGATCCATCAGTTAATCTGTTTTACCTTAAATTTAGACATGGCTTTTTTGACATTTTCTGGAGAATTTAAGTTCCAGTCGTAGTCCAGCCAGCCGTCAATTTCCCTTTGTAACTTTACCGGGGCGTATTTTTTTAGAAAGCCCTCGGCATTTATATATAACTTAACTTCAAAATCTTCCTCAAACCAATCGAAGAGTTTGGTAACTTCAACATCGCCCCAATCAGGTTGAATGTGAAGCGGGTTTTTTAAGGCTT
The DNA here is from genome assembly GCA_022446985.1 of Lentisphaerales bacterium. Taxonomy (GTDB): domain Bacteria; phylum Verrucomicrobiota; class Lentisphaeria; order Lentisphaerales; family Lentisphaeraceae; genus JAKVBD01. Next base: position 15,914 of record JAKVBD010000013.1, on the reverse strand, counting down.
CTTTTGTTTGATGAGTTAATTCCACTCTTATACCATCGCTTGTAAATGGGGTGGATTTCAAGCCTGGACATGAAACAGATGCACAATTTACAGCAAAATGTATTCTGGCATCGCCCATAGGACGTATAATTTTGTGCTCGATGTCGTCTAAAGAGTACTTTTGACCACCAACATCATGCCGTTTATTTTTCCAGCCTATTTTTTTCATAGATTTGATGGGGTAATGATTTACAACATCGACTATAGTATAGAAATTATAGGCATTGATCCAGAAGGCGAGTTTCTCAAAACGGTTTGTAGGTGGTGTCGTTTTTGTAAGCAGCTTTTTTTGCTCTTCAAGCAATTTTTTAGCTGACGGGCTTTTTGTAAGCTTGGCATAATCAAAAGCATTATGCTGAAATTCTCCGAAATCCCCAGAATACCTCAATTCAACAGTACCGGTCTTGAGTATTTCAGAATAGGCTTTCCAACTTTTTTCGTTAGAAAAAGCAGCAGAGCTGAACAGTATTAAAAATAGAAAAATGTATGTTTTCATGAAAGACTCCTACTTAAGGCCAGATTGCCAATTGTTTTTCCCTTTATCGGGTATTTGTTTTCTTGAGTTATTGTTCGGGTCCGATACTTCGACTTCACCAAAGGCGAGAACATCCATTGGGCAGCTTTGAACACAAGCGGAACAGCGTACGCACTCTGCATCGTTCATGGGAATGCCCTTATTGGCGTAGTTCATGACATCGATACCCATATGGCAGACTTTAGTACAGATGTTACAGGATATGCATTTTTTCTTTTCAGAAAAAATGCGGTACTTTGAAAAACGAGTATAAATATGCATGAGTGCCGCTAGAGGACAACCGTAGCGACACCAAATACGGCCGCCTAGAAAGAAATAAACGCCGAGCCCAAGAACACCGGCAAAGAAAACGTCGATTAGCACCTCATAGAGCAGGGCGCTGATCCAGCCGCCACTTATACCTCCAACTTTCATAGAAGTAGTAATCATTGCAAAAGCGAGGATGTATTGGCCAATATTCTCAAAATTTTTGGCTTTTGGACCATGAGGTGCCAGGTTTCTGTATTCATCACCAAATGTTTCAGCCATACCTCCACATGAGCAGATCCAGCCACAGTAAACACCTTTACCGTAGTACTTGATGAGTAAGAACAGTATCAATCCGCTCTGAATGAAAGGGAATATTGTCCAAAAAGTGTTTGCTCCAAATACTCCCATATTTAAAGGCCAGAAAAGAATAAGACCGTAGGAGTACCAGGCTTCAGGAAGAACATTTTGAATGAACCAGCTGTCTTCACCCAGTGCAGAAACCAGGCTGCCGTATAGGTGGTTGGGGAGTAAAAAGAGAAAGAAGACTTGTATGAAAACTAAAGTGTAAACTTGATACTTTATGTATTTAGTTTTCTTGGTTTGGATTCTTCTGTAACCAAACAGTGCCATGGTTGTGCAGTATAAGAGAGAATACCAATAACCCATACTGCCGGTGCTACCGGTTTTAGTTACACCTATAAAATACACGGCGGAAAAGAGTAGGGCGGATAATATGAGGTAGCCGTATTTGACCAGAGGCCAGCCTGGAGAAAAGTACTTTTTCTTTTCTTTGAGCATGTAAAATAATGCCGTAATACCACTGAAAATAAAAACTACAGCACCGAGCCAGCCGACAAGGTTATAGAGGTATTTCATACCCTTGATTTCTTCAGTGCGAGTTAAAGGTAGATTGATAAAGTTTTGAGTCATCTCAGTAAAGTTGCCACCTTCCAAACCAACACCCTTTTTACCGAAGTAGAGCATAGTGAAAAAGCTGATCATTGCGGTGAGAAAGACATACCAGGAAGAGGATTTCTCCCCTTCCATTTTAATGCCCGAACGTCCTAGGAACTGAATAGGAAGTTCCCGGCCAATCATAACGTAAACGGCGTCGTTAACGACTTCCTTCTCGCCCTCCACGGTGGTCAACCAGACGCTTTTGTCGCGAATTTCTTTGACTTCTGATTTGTAGACGATGGTTATTTTGCCGTCTTTTTGCCATTTTCTCACTTCCTCCATGTTTTCTTGTTTTGGCCTCGAAAAGGCCGCTTTTCTATAAGAAATAGTGACAGTGTTTCCTTGTGCAGCTAAAGCATTCGCAGTCTCTAGTGCATTATCTCCTCCTCCAACAACAAGGATGTTCTGATTGTAGTGATCTGCGGGATCAAAAAGCCTGTTTTTAACCTTACCAAGTTCTTCTCCGGGGACTTTGAGCTTGCGGGCGTCGCCGCTTTTACCAATGGCAAGTATGACTCTTTTGCCAATAAACAATTCATCTTTTGTTTTAACTTCAAGTAAACCATTTTTTCTCGATATCTGCTCAACTCTTAATCCGGTTTTAATATTGAGGTTTTTCTTGTGAATTGAAGACTTGAGATCTTCAAGAAGGCTTTCTTTAACACCATCGGTGATTTTAAGTTCAGAAATATATTTGTCGTTAGTTGGAGTAGCGATGATAGACTTGGCTTTAGGGAAGTTTTCAATTGTATTGAAGAGACGGCTTCCTTCGACGACGAGATAGTTGAGCTTGCGCTTTTGGCACTCAACCGCTGCAGATATACCGGCAGGTCCTCCACCGATAATAATAATGTCGTAGTCGTCAGATTTATCTTCAAATACTCCATCGTAACTAAATTTTCTGACTAATTGGGCACCACTATTGGCAGCCATAGTCAGTAAGGGGATTCCGGTGAGGTCACCGGAAACATAAACCCCTTCAAGGGTCGTTTGGCCGTGATCATCCAGCTGGGGGTATTTTTCTACTTCTCCAGTCGGACAATCTTTTTGTAACCAGTTAAAGTAACTTGTGACATAACCCATAATTTGATTGTACTCCAAAATATTTTAAAAGTCCATTCATGAAATCATGTGATCTATGTCAGAACGCATGAAGTTTAACATTTTTGTTTAAATAAGTTTTGAATTTGGAGGTAATCTTGTCCTGTTAAAGGGGGGGATTTATAGTCATGTAATAAAAGATTAAGGAAAGTTTTATGAAGAAACATGCTGCTGGTTTTTTAAATATTGTAAATGATGCCAAAAGCCGTATTCAGGAAACTGATGTGGCAATGATCGAAAAACGCTTATACAGCGGAGATCGTAGCTTTACTTTGATTGATGTCCGAGAAGATAGAGAATGGCAGGCCGGCCATATACCAGATGCAATTCATTTGGGGAAGGGAGTCATAGAAAGAGATGTTGAAAAGGAACTTCCGGATCAAAATCAAGAGTTGGTTCTTTACTGTGGAGGAGGTTTCCGTTCAGCACTTGCTGCAGATAATCTACAAAAGATGGGGTACAAAAATGTTTTATCGATGGATGGCGGCTTCCGCGGTTGGAAAGAGGCTGGTTTAGAGGTAGTGACTCCAGATCAATGAGGAATCCTTTCCAAAAGCCAATAATTGATTTTTTCTTGATAGAGCTGCCGGCCTTGAGTACTTAGCTCTGCTATGTGATAGCGGTATATTTTGTTATTTTTGGCGCAAGATAAAATTGCTTTTATCGGACTGTTTTCCGTCGCTTTGATCTTGGTGATTTCTTCCAGTGCTTTTATAGCAAAGTCTCTGATATAAATCTTTTGCTCTGTGGCCTTCATAATTTCTGAATTTTTAAGAAGGTCCAAATAGCTTTGCACTTCATGAGATTCAAATGTTTGAGAGTCTGTATAACTGACAAGCTTAAGAGCGGCTTTTTCTTCGCTCATTTTTTGCAGAGTCTTGATTTTATCGCCCTGAAAAAAGGCATTTGCAAAAGAAACAAAACAAAGTATTGCGCAAAACGCAAAAACTGGTTTCAATGTAGGCTCCGGTTATCAGTAAATTTAGTGTAAAACGTTTACTAGAAATCCAGCAAGATCACAGTCTCTCCCGTAAGAAAAAACCTATTTGTTAATAAAAGATAAATGCTGCTTCCGCGAACGTCACATAGACATAGCATTTTAGGAAGTGAATTCAACTTTGTAAAGTCATCTGTTACATGCGAATATTAAACTTTTTCAGGGCAGAGTCCAACTTGAGAGAAATAGTCTTTTTGACGGTGTCTGCACCCTTATATAGTTCCAGTGTATCTTTATCAATAACTTCCACAGCTCCAGAGTCATAAGCTTCTTTTTGAATTGCAGTGCCTTCTTTGGCAATTGTTGAGCAAATAATGACTGGCATGGGAAAGTGCTGATTTACTTTTTTAAGGAAGGATATACCATCTAATTTTGGCATAATTATATCAAGTGTCATTATATCCGGATTCAGGTTAACCAGAATGTCTCGAGCTTCAAATGCATTAGCTGCTTGACCACAAACTTCGTAACCGGTAATACTGTTTATAGTATTTGTGAGAACTTTTCGCACTAGAGATGAGTCATCGACAACTAGAACCCGTTTATTTTTTGCTTTTCCAAGAGAAATGTCTTGTTTCAGTTTCGATTCCTGATCTCCTGCTCTGGCTATTTCTTCGACTTTTACATTTCCTGTGCTGGTGTCAAAATAAATTCTGTAACATTTTTTACTGCCAACAATTTTTTCCCGTAGGGGAACCCCTATCCGGGACAGGAAGGTTTCGGCAGCTTGAATATTTCTAACACCTATTTTAGTATCACCGCCAACATCTGACTGTAAAGGGTTGGATCCCCCAAAGATTTTTGCAATGTAGTGACTACGTTCGGCATCGACAGCAAAAAGAGATTGGGCGATGAGATTGTTGGCTGTATTTCCGTAGCGACCGCGATTTAACTTATCAATATTATTACCTTCAGGAAAGACAAAATGGTTCATGCCGGCAAGGCCATTAGTTCTATTATAAAGGCAAACAGAAACACAAGAGCCTAAAACTGTGACGAGCTGCATAGGTTTTCTCGTGACGTGGAATTCTCCTGGTAGTAAAAACTTTTTTTCCATGGTGTTTAACTCCTATTGACTGATTCGACAGATGTTTCTAAGAAATTGGCAAGATCAAGCACTAGAGCAACATTGCCATTACCCATTAGTGCGGCTCCAGAGAATACTTGTTTTAACATTTTAAGGCCCTTTAGTTCCTTGAGAACAACTTGTTGTATACCAACAACCCGGTCGGCTAACAGTGCATAGTTACGACCAGCTTCTTCAACGATAATAAAAATCTCTTCGTAACTTTTTATATGCTCTCCATAGAGGTACTCTGAAATTTTGACTATTGGCATGACTTCACCTCGAGTCTCAAGACAGTCAAATTTATCGTACATACGTACGGTTTTAGCTTTCGAAGGGTGGAAAGATTCCCGGACATTTTTAACAGGGATAATGAAGGTTTCTCCTGCAACTTCTAATACAAAGCCCTGGATAATTTGAGTTGTAATGCTTTTAGGCATCTTTAAAGTGAAGGTAGTGCCTTTTCCTTCTTCGCTTTGTATATTTATAGTCCCGCCGGCTTTTTCGAGTTCTTTTTTAACAACATCCATTCCAACACCTCTTCCTGAGATGTCTGTAACTTCAGAAGCCGTCGAAAAGCCAGGTAGAAAAATGATTTTTAATAGTTCTTCATTACTGCTTAGGTCAGTGGCAACTCCTATTTTTTTGCCTTTTTCCCTGAGTTTTTCAAAATTCATACCAAGGCCATCATCACTGATATCTATGAAAATACTTTCATCGTCTTCGACTACTTTTATAGTGATGTTGCCTTTACTCTCTTTCCCTGAAGAAGCTCTTTCATCTTCTTTTTCGAGTCCATGGTCTACGGCATTAGTTATAATGTGGATCAATGGAGCTTCTAGAAGCTCTATAAGGCTTTTATCAATTAGCGTATCACTGCCAATCAGGTCTATGTTGATTGATTTTTCGACTTTGGCTGCAATTTCTCTTGCCAGTCTTGATAGTTTATTGAGAAGCATTTTGACAGATTGCTTTCGAATCGTCATAGCGCTATTTTCCAGTTTGGAAAGAGTAATGGTAAAGCTGTCAACATGGCGCTTAAACTCTGAGGCTAACTGTACGTCGGTTAGTTGAGTATCAATTCTTTTACGAGAGTCGTCGATCATTTCTCTGACAATAATTAAGTCCCCAATTAATTGTATGAACTCATCCAATGAGGTCTCCGGCACACGCATGGTTTTATGCATGGCAGCCTCTTTGGAGCTTTGTTTAGAGTTTTCAGAGGTATTTTTGATTAGTTTTTGAATGTCTTTATGGCCATCAACAATCACTTCAGCCAGAAATTCAGAAGGGCCGGACCATTCAAAGATATTTTCAATTTTCTCTAATAGTCCGCTAGTAGCACTTTGGATATGCCGGTTGCCGTTGCTTTGTAAGTAGGCTTTTAATGATTCTATAGCTTTATGGTAGAGAGGTTCAGGAAAATCAGTATCGTCCTCAACCTCAGCCAATTCATCAAAAACACTGGTGTTTTCTGCAAAAGAAGCACTTTCTGAAGGGCTCACTGTATTTTTTATAATAGCTGTTATACGGTCGAGTTTTTTGATGGAATCCTCACGCCGGTCATTACCTATACTTTCCCGAAGGTCATTCAGGAGGCCTTCGTCAAAAAGCATGTGCTGTAAGCGGTTTGTTGGGTCAAGTTCGAGTATATCGTCTATTTGATTAATAAGTGTGTTTGAACGATTAATGAGTTCGGGACCGATTTTTGATGAATTCCCAAAATCTTCAATCATAGAATTCAATAGATCTACAGTTGATATGATGTTATCTGCGACATCGTTGTCGATTTGAATTTGGCCTTCGGTTATTTTGACCAAGAGGGATTCGGCAGAGTGAGCCAGGTTGCGAACTGGCATACAACCAACAATTGCAGAACTGCCTTTAAGTGAGTGAAACATGCGGAAAATCTCTTTGATCGTCTCAGTATGGTATTCACCAGTCTTCAGCAGGTTTGATAATTCTTGAGCTGCAGTGAGGTTTTCCAAAGAACTGTCTATGAATTCATGGAGCAAACCGTCCATGAAACCATCATCTAAATCCTCTTTATAATTCTCTGCGCTCACATAGCCCTCCAATTGTAAAAATGTGAGCTTTCAAAACAGCGCATTTAAAATGCCACTTATTTATGTGTTTTAGAATTCTTCGTTTATGCTGTCTTTGGCGACAATATTTAAGAAAATTCCGCATGAATATTATTCAATTTAAGACGATGTATAGGTTGTTGTTAATTGTGGCATACTCATTGCGTAACAGCTTCAATACATATTTTGCGAGCGTTAATAATTTTGTTTTGGGTATATATATGGGTTTTGAAGATAACAACTCAGATTTGATCGATGGCTTTGTTATGGAGTCAAGGGATGCTCTTGAGATGATAGACCCGCTATTTATTGAAGTAATAGAGTGCCTTGATGAGAATCAGGAAGTGAATGTTGAAACACTCAACGGCATTTTTAGATTATTTCATACGATGAAAGGCAGTGCCGGCTTTTTGAATTTAAATGTGATCGTCAGCGTTAATCACGAAGCTGAGACTTTACTCGATCTTTGTCGCAGTGGTAAAGCAGAGCTTAAGAAAGAATACTTTGAAACTTTACTACAGTGTTGTGATATAATGTCTACTCTTCTAGATGGAGTAGAGGAGCAGTACAGCGATGAAAATGTATACGATGTAAGTGGGATACTCGAATTACTTCGCGCCACAATAAGTTCCATAAACAACCCGGGATCAGCTGCTGCGTTACTACAGTTTGAAGATGTACCGGTAAAAGTTGAGATAGAAGATGACTTGACCGGAGATGAATTTTCTCTGGATTTTGACATGCTTTCCCCTGAAATTATTGAAAAGTTTGTTCAGGAAGGCCTCGATTTACTTGATGAAGCAGAAGGTGAATTATTGGCGATATCCAGAGTCGAAGACAAGGACGAAAGTCTAGAGTCGATTATCCGTCAATTTCACACTTTTAAAGGTAATTGTGGTTTCATGTCATTTGCAGAAATGCAGGAAGTGACTCACTGCCTTGAAAGTATCGTTGAAGGCATTCGGGTAAAGCAGGTCCCCAGTAGTGAAGAAGTCATAAATACCATTTTAAATAGTGTCGACCAACTGAAGATGGGGCTTTTTGATCTTCTGAAAGGAGGTAAGGGGGCTCTTGAAAATTGTGAAGTTCTTTTGAATCTGCTTGAGAGTTTAAAGCCTCGCGAAGATCTTCAGCAGGTTCAATCTGCTCCAGCTGTGAAATCCAGTAAAGTTCTGGCTCCGGGAGAGAAAGTTGTCCTGTTTGTTGAAGACGACAGTACTTCACGGATGTTAGTAAAGAAGATTTTAGAGAAGGCTGACTTTCATTGTATCGCCTGTGAAACGGCAGAGTCAGCCTTAGATGTACTACGCAATATAAGTGCGGATGTAGATGTTATTTTGACTGATATTAATCTACCGGGTATGTCGGGTACTGATTTCATTGCAGAAGTTAATTCAAAATATAATTCTATGCCGGTCATTACTCTTTCCGGTGACAAAGATCGCGATCTCTTAAAGGAATTGATGAAGCTTGAGGTTTATGGCTTTGCAGATAAACCGGTTAGTAAGGATGAACTTCTTCAGTTAATTCAAAATGCTATTAGCCATGGCATGCGCAAAAAGATTCAGACAACGAAAGTCAGTGAACCGGGTACAAAGCCAGTCACTAAGTCTTCTAAAGTTATGCGAGATATACGCGTAGATTTAACCAAATTAGATACTTTGATTGATCTTGTTGGTGAGTTGATTATCGCAGAATCTATGGTGACCAAACATCCTGATCTTGAAGGTCTTCAATTAGTTGGCTTTGAAAGAGCAGCTCATAGATTACACCTCATTACCAATGAATTACAAGATATTGCTATGGCTGTTCGCATGGTGCCTGTATCTGGTGTCTTTAAGAAAATGTTGCGATTAGTTCATGATGTTTCTCTTAAAATAGGCAAACCAATTAAACTTCATTTAAGAGGAGAGGAGACTGAAGTTGATAAAGTAGTCGTAGATATGATTGCGGATCCCTTAGTACATATGATTCGAAATTCTGCAGATCACGGAATTGAACCTCCAGAAGAAAGACAGGCATCAGGTAAGCCTGAGCAGGGGAATATCATATTGGCAGCAGAGCAGAGAGCCAGTGAAGTTTTGATCATCATTCAGGATGACGGCCGCGGCTTAAATAAAGATAAGATACTCGAGAAATCCAGAGCTAATGGTCTGCTGGGAGAGAATGATGATTCTCTGACAGAACAAGAAATTTGTCAGTTGATTTTTGAGCCTGGCTTTTCAACTGCAGCTGAGGTGACTGACCTTTCTGGCCGTGGTGTGGGTATGGATGTTGTTAAGAAAAATATCGAGAAAGTCAAAGGTCGTATCGAAATCAAAAACAGTCCGGGTAAAGGTTGTAAATTTATTATTCATATTCCTCTGACTTTAGCCACAATAGAAGGCATGCTGGTAAAAGTCGGTTCAACAAAATACACGATTCCAATTACAGCTATTCGCGAATCTTTGAGACCAAGTTCTTCGATGATTACAGTCAGGCCTGACGGACAGGAGTTTGTTAAGATTCGAGAAAATATATTGCCTGTTTTTAGGCTATACGAACTGCATGATTTGCGGCCTGATCACGACGATTTGACACAAGGTATACTCATAGTTCTTGATCTTATGGATGGTGCTATCTGCTTATTTGTGGATTCTATCTTGCACCAGGTTCAGACAGTTATCAAAAGCCTTTCAGGTTATATGGGCAGCGTTAAAGGAATTTCAGGGTGCAACATCCTGGGAAATGGTGAGGTAGCATTGATTCTTGACCCGGAATCAATTTTAAAGTGCCTGCCTTCAAACTTAAAACTCTTTGAAGCAGGTTAAATAAGGGATTGAGATGACTACTAGCGAGGAATTAGAAGCCCTTGAAGAAAATCAAGATACACAAAAGGACAAGTATCTGACATTTCACATAGGCTCAGAAGATTATGCAATAGCCATAAAAAATGTTACAGAAATCATTGGTATGATGGCTATAACAGAAGTCCCTCAGACTCCAGAATACATAAAAGGTGTGATCAACTTAAGAGGAAAAGTTATTCCTGTTATGGACATTCGTTTACGTTTTGAAATGGAGCCCAGATCTTATGACGAAAGAACTTGCGTTATTGTTGTTCATCTGAAACAATCTACCGTTGGACTGGTGGTAGATACCGTCTCTGAAGTTCTGGATATCCCTGAAGAAAATATTGAGGCCTCCTCCCAATTTAATCATGCTAATGGCAGCAGCTTTATATTTGGCATGGGGAAAGTTTATGATCAGATAAAAATGATGATCGATGTTAATTCGTTGTTGTTTCAAGACAGTGAACAGCTCCAAGCATTAAATACTTCTGAGGAGGATGACTAAATGGCTTCTTTGGATGATGTAGATATAAAGGATTTAACGGCTGGATACAACTTGGTGGAAGGCAAACTGGAAGAAGTAACCAGTGAACTTTTTAATCGCTACTCTGACGAAAAGTCTTTATTTAAAGGCGTAGAGGTCGAACAACAAAAAACTAAATTAGAATCAGCATTGCGATTGGTGATGGCGACGTTAGGGAAACCTGACGATTTAGTTGAAGCGTTAAAGGAAATGGGTAAGCGGCATAAGCAGTACGGAGCGACCGCAGATTTATACCCACCCGTTGCAGAAACTTTAATAGATGTCATGCAAGTAATAGGAGGAGATGATTGGACAAATGCTATGAGCCGAGCCTGGGATACGGCTCTTAATGTAATTGCAGAAGTTATGCTTTCAGGCTATGAAGACGATACCACAGAGAGTGATGCAATATCCAACAGCGCCCCTCCTATATATGGGTTAAAATCAAATAGTAAGAGTGATCAGAAGAAAAATTTAAAGGATACTGAGGAAGGAGAAAAAGAGATGTCAGAAGAACTACAGAATTTGCAGGGATTGGTAGATGCCATACGCAAAACTCAGGCAGTGATTGAGTTTAATCCAGATGGTACCATAATTACTGCAAACGATAACTTCTTAAACGCACTGGGTTATACACTAAGTGAAATACAGGGTAAGCACCATAGTATGTTTGCTGAACCAGAATATGCTGCTAGCTATGAGTATAAAGCATTTTGGGAGAAGTTGAGTCGCGGTGAATTTGACAGTGGTCAATATAAGCGATTTGGTAAAGGAGGTAAGGAGATTTGGATTCAAGCCTCCTACAATCCAATCTTAGATGACAATGGTAAAGTCATGAAAGTCGTTAAGTTTGCTTCAGATATCACTGCTATGCGTAAAGCCGAAACTTTAAGTTCTGCAGTTATTGGCTCTGCGACAGCAATGATGACTTGTGATGTCGACCTGAACATCACCAGTGCTAATCCAGCAACGGTTAACATGGTTAAAGCTAATCTAGCTACCTTTCAGACAGCATTTCCTGGTTTTAATCTTGATAACTTGATCGGTACGAGCATTGATACTTTCCACAAGAACCCTTCTTATCAGCGTCAAATTTTAAGTGATCCGAATAACTTACCTTATAATGCAGATATTCAGGTTGGTAATCTTGTATTTGCTCTCAATATCTGTGCATTGAGAGATAGTGACGGAAAGTATATGGGGTGTTCTCTTGAATGGGCCGATGTAACAGAAGCAAGAGCTTCTGCTGAGCGTGCCTCTATTCTTAATTCAAGTATTGAGGGTTCCGCGACAGCCACCATGACTTGTGATACAGATTTGAATATTACCTATGCCAACCCGGCAACGGTTAACATGGTTAAGGCTAATCTAGCGACTTTCCAGACAGCATTTCCTGGTTTTAACCTTGAAAACCTGATTGGTACAAACATCGATAATTTTCACAAGAATCCCGCTTATCAACGGCAGATTCTGAGTGATCCGAATAATTTACCTCACTCGGCGGATATTAAAGTTGGAGATCTGACTTTTGAATTGAATATTGCAGCGTTAAGAGATGCAGACGGAAATTACACCGGTTGCTCACTTGAGTGGTCGGATGCAACAAATGCCCGAGCGGCAGCTGCACAGTCTGCAAGTTTACAGTCAATGGTAGAAAATGTTGAAACTAACCTGATGATTTGTAACAACGACAGAGTTATTACTTATGCTAATCCGGCAGTAGTTGAGATGTTATCCGGTTATGAAAAGAAACTGCAGACAGTTCTTCCTAATTTCAGCGTAAGAAGTATGGTTGGCACTTGTATTGATGATTTCCATGCGAACCCTGCTCATCAGGCGGCTTTAATAAGTGACCCAAATAACTTCCCTTATAAAACAGAACTGGAGCTTGTTGGACTGGAGTTTGGTTTGAATGCCATGGCTCTTAAAGATGATTCTGGAGATTTTGTTGGTGTGGCAGTTGAATGGATTGATAATAATGATCGAGCCAGCTATAGAAACGAGGTTTCTAAAGTAATTGATGCAGCTAAAACAGGAGACCTTGGTAAGCGCGGAGATGTAGCATCTATGAGTGATGTTTATAAACCGATGCTTCAAGGTGTGAATGACATTGTAGATGCGATAGTCGCTCCAATTGATGAATTAAAGAACCGCTTGGAGAGTGTGGCAGAAGGAGACCTTACAGCCTATGTAATAGGGGATTACCAAGGTGATCATGAAGCCTTAAAGTTGGCATTGAATAATACACTTGATAATCTGAATGAGATTATGCACTCTGTGAAAGGTTCATCTGAGCAGATGGCTCAGGGATCCGGTCAGGTAAGTGACTCTTCTCAATCGATCTCTCAAGGTGCAACAGAGCAGGCAGCTTCACTTGAACAGATAACGGCTTCAATGAATGAGATGTCCAGTCAGACTAAGCAAAATGCAGAAAATGCGAATCAGGCAAATCAGCTTGCACAGTCAGCACAGACCGGGGCAGAAAAAGGTAATCAGATGATGAATAATATGTTGAACGCGATGAGTGAAATTGACGATTCAGCACAGAAAATATCGAAGATTATCAAAGTAATTGATGAAATAGCATTCCAGACTAATCTCTTAGCTCTCAATGCCGCCGTTGAAGCAGCAAGAGCCGGGGTTCATGGTAAAGGGTTTGCAGTGGTCGCAGAAGAGGTGAGAAACCTAGCTGCCAGAAGTGCAAATGCGGCTAAAGAGACGACTGAGCTGATTGAGGGCTCTATTAATAAAGTGGATGCTGGTACAGAAGTGGCAAACAGTACCTCAGAGTCACTACAAGAGATTGTTGGCGGCATAGGCAAAGTAACCGATCTTATTGGAGAAATAGCGGCAGCCAGTAATGAACAGGCTCTTGGTATTAATCAAGTAAATCAAGGTTTAGTACAGCTCGACCAGGTAACTCAGCAAAATACCGCCAATGCAGAGGAAAGTGCAGCCGCTGCACTGGAACTGTCAGAACAGGCTAATCAGCTGACAGAGATCTTGAAGCAGTTTAATCTGAAATCTATCAATGGTGGTGGAGATCTGAGCAGTCTGGATAATCTTCCTCCAGATGTTCTCAATGCAATTAAGAGTTTGATTGCTGGAAATGGTGCCGGAGCAAGTTTGCCCGCGAGTGGATTACCAAGGCCAAAAGCCTCTGCTTCAAGTATAAGCTCTAAGCCGAATGACATAATTCCTCTGGATGACTTTGGAATGGATACAGGTCGTTACTAGGCAATTAATGAGGGCTTCGGCCCTCACTGATTATTTAGGGGAAATTACTAATTGGAGCAAATGAATGTCTGAAGAAATTGATGAAATTTATGATGATCAGGACACTCAAAAAGACAAGTACCTGACATTTCATATAGGCAATGAAGATTACGCTATAGCTATAAGTTATGTTACTGAAATTATTGGTATGTTAAAGTTTACAGAAGTACCTCAAACTCCCGATTATATTAAAGGAGTGATCAATCTTCGCGGCAAAGTTATACCTGTGATGGATATAAGACTCCGCTTTAAGATGGAACCACGGGAGTACGATGAAAGAACCTGTGTGATCGTTGTTAACCACAAAGAAAACACTGTCGGTTTAGTTGTTGATACGGTTTCAGAAGTATTAGATATACCAGAAGCAAATGTTGAGAGTTCGCCTCATTATAGTCAAATTGAGGGGAATAACTTTATAAGCGGTATGGGGAAAATTGATGAAAAGATAAAGATGGTCATAGATGTCAATTCTTTACTTTTTAGAGATGAAGAAATACTGGAAAATTTAGTGGCCGCTGAATCTGAAGGTGTAGACTCCTAAGGGACTATGACACCAATTAATCTGACAGATACGGTGTTCAAGAAGATTGCAACTTTGGTGTATGACTCTTTTGGAATCACTTTAAATGACAGTAAGCGCAGTCTTGTCGTAAATCGTTTAAATAAAATTTTACGGCAAGGTGGCCTTTCGTCATTTACGCAATACTACAAAAAATTAGTTGAGGATCAAACTGGCTTAGAGTTGCAGAAGTTGGCAAATTGTATAAGTACTAATCATACTTTTTTTAATAGAGAGTCTGGCCATTTTGATTATTATTTAAATACAGCTTTAACTGAAGTAACCAAGACGATTAAGGATAATGATTTAAGAGTGTGGTGTGCAGCCAGTTCAACTGGCGAAGAACCATACACTTTAGCGATGCTCCAACAGGAGTTTTTTGGTAGTCAGTATAAGAACTGGAAAGCGGGCTTACTTGCGACAGATATTTCAGAAAGGGCTTTGTCTAAGGCCAATACTGGAATTTATCCGAAAGATGAAGTCGGGAAATTGCCGTTTGCTCTTAAAAACAATTATTTTAACAAAGTCGGTGACCAATTTATGGTTAAGCCAGAAGTGAAATCAGAGGTGCTTTTCCGAAAACTTAATCTGGTTAAGCCATTTAGGTTCAAAAAGCCTTTCCATATTATTTTTTGCCGGAACGTAATGATTTACTTTGATCAGTCGACAAAAGATGACCTGATTAAACGAATGTATGATTATACGATGCCAGGGGGCTATTTGTTTATCGGACATTCAGAAACAATACCAAGGCAAAATTGTCCTTACAAGTTTGTGATGCCTGCAGTTTATAGGAAGGTTTAATGATAAGGGTTGTGATAGTCGATGATTCTGCTTTAGTCAGGGCTATTTTACAACAAGGCTTGATGAGGGATCCGGATATCCAGGTCGTGGGAGTAGCTCCTGATCCCTTTATTGCGAGAGATGTAATTATCGCTCAGAAGCCGGATGTTATAACCCTGGATGTAGAAATGCCAGGAATGGATGGGCTTGAATTTATAAGACGCTTAATGCCTAATTTTCCCGTTCCAACGATTATCGTGAGTTCTTTAAGTAAGCGTGACAGTCAGATTGCCATAGATGCTTTAGAATTTGGGGCGGTTGATATTGTTACAAAACCAGAAGCGGATGTGCGTCGCAGCCTGGAAAAAATGATCAGTAGCTTAATTTTCAAAGTAAAGGCGGCTGCCAATGTCGATGTATCCGACTGGAAAGGTCGACAATTACGTCAGTCTAATAAACACCAAATTGCTTCAAATGCGTTAAGTGTTACTACTGATAAAGTTATTGCCATCGGTGCTTCAACAGGCGGAACTCAAGCTTTGAAAGACCTTTTAGTTCGAATGCCGACGAGCAGTCCAGGGATCGTTATTGTTCAACACATGCCGCCAAAATTTACGGGTATGTTTGCTAATAGATTGAATAATGAATGTGCGATGCATGTCAAAGAAGCAGTCCATGGGGATCAGGTTGCTCCTGGTAAAGTATTGGTTGCTCCTGGTGGAGAAGCTCATATGAGTATTAAGCGAATTGGTGGTTTTTATAAAGTCCAAATAAAAGAAGGACCAAGAGTAAATGGGCACGTTCCTTCAGTTGATGTGTTGTTTAATTCTGTGGCCGAATATGCCGGTAAAAATGCCGTTGGAGTCATACTTACGGGGATGGGGAAAGATGGTGCAGAAGGACTTCTGAAAATT
>JAKVBD010000129.1 GCA_022446985.1 Lentisphaerales bacterium | reverse complement strand
GTTGCGCTTAGATTTAATACTCTCGAGATACATGCTGGCTACACTCTAAATTGAAATACAGAGCTCAATTAAGCATACAAATGGCATAAATAAAGTTCATTCATGGATTTTTAATTACAATATTACTGGCTACGCTTTTCCACTCATATCAACCGTAAGATCCTGACTCTCTTGTAGATGCGTCAAAAACTCAAAAGAATGTCCGTCTTAAGTCATGTTCAAAGCTATTACAAAAAAGCTATTGATGGATATCCAAAGAAAGCAAAAGCTACTTTTACAAGCTATCAACAACTCCGACCTTCAAATGCCAAAGGTAATGGAGGCCTTCCTTATATGGTTCTTTTTTACCATAAAGGCAACGTTGTTGCGAAAGATTACTATGTACGTGACTTGGAAAACCAAATTAAAAAATTGATTAAAGCCACACCTGAGCCTGTCGCTTATACTCCTTTATTTGAGGCTTTTTATGTTCTGCACAACAGACCTGAAGTAAAAGCTTTACGAATAGGCAAAGGAATTAAAGGTGCGCTTGCTGGTCTCGATCGCAAAGCGCAAAAGAAAAATCCTGCAGGTATAGAAGCTGCAGAGATTGTCAAGGCTGTAAATGCCTGGGGGGAAAATGAGTTAGCAGATGCAACGGCTCAACTTGAGACCGCTCCGACAACTGCTTATGCACGATTGGTAACCTTAAACAAGACTTACTACGGCATGCCTCTCGTTAAAGGGCTACCACAAAAATTAGCTCCTTTGATGAAGGATAAATACTTTAAGTATCTTGCTGGGCTGGGCAATCAATTATCCCGCTTGAAAGCAGATACTAAAAGAACTCAGCGCAGTAAAGATTCACTAATTAGGACTTATCAAAACTTTATTGATAAGTACCCAGCCAGTGAAACTTTAAAAAGTGAAGCGGCTGCTATCATTAAGCAAATTGAAGCTTTACCTTCAAAATAAGTCCCTTGTAGCCGGAGTACTGCTCCGGCTGCTACTCCCACCACTAAAAACTTATAAAACTTGATCTGATTACCCTCTTCCTGTAAATTAACTTCAGGATGAAGTGGGAGTGTTATTATGGATTTAAGCCAGGCACAAAATATCATTGATCAAGTTACCGGTAAAAGACTGGATCATTCCGAGCATATTGAACTTTCGATTCAGCTAGCCAAGATACTTATAAAAATTGCCAATGAAGTCCAAAGCCGCGAAGAATATCGGCAAATGGCACAACTCGAACGCCTTATGCGCGATCCTTCTGGCAAGCAATTCACGACAAGTATGACCGACGAATGCTTTCGTTCCAATGACAACCGCCGCATAGCCAACCAAATCATTCATTTACTGGAAGTGCATGGTACGCCACAGTACTTAGATGCAATCACCCGTCTGGAAATGAGTACATTTAAGGTAATGGGAGAAAAATTTGCCCGCTTCCTCATCCCTATGGTCAAAGACCTCATACGTAAGGAAACTGCCCGTGTCATTATTCCTGGAGAAGATGACGTTTTACGAGAGCATTTAATCACCAGAAAAAATGAAGGAATAACGACAAATCTGAATCATCTTGGCGAAGCTATTCTTGGAGAAGGCGAAGCCATCCAGCGCCTAAATACTTATATAGCAGACCTTCAAAAACCTGAGGTTCAATATATTTCAGTAAAGATCTCGACCATCTGTTCTCAACTCAATCTGTTAGCTAAACAAGAGACGTTCAAAACACTCAAAGATAGATTACGGTTACTTTACCGGGAAGCCATAAAAAATACCTTTCTGGATTCCGCGGGTAAATCAAAACACAAATTTGTGAATCTCGATATGGAGGAATATCGCGATCTTCACTTGACTGTTGAACTATTTAAAGATGTCTTGAACGAAGAAGAGTTTCTTAGCTATCGTGGAGGTATTGTTCTGCAAGCTTATCTACCAGATTCGTTTGCTGCTTTGGAAGGATTAACTGACTGGACCATTAAAAGGTCCAATAATGGTGGTGCTCCCATAAAAATCCGCTTAGTCAAAGGTGCTAATTTGGCTATGGAAAAAGTCGAGGCTTCAATTAAAGGTTGGGAGCAAGCGCCCTTTTCTTCAAAAATCGAAGTCGATTGCCACTACCGTAAGATGGTCAATTATGCCCTGACTAAAGAGCGCGCTCCAGTAGTAAATATTGGCATTGCCAGTCACAATATTTTTGATATTTCCTATGCCTTACTCCTTAAATATGAAAATGACATCTCTGAATTCGTGAATTTTGAAATGCTTGAAGGTATGGCTGAGCATCTTAGATTAGTCATTCAGGAATTGTCACATGGGATTATTCTCTACTGCCCGGCAGCCGGTAAAGAAGAGTTTCAAAATGCTATAGCCTACCTCATACGACGACTAGATGAAAATACTGCTGACGAAAACTTTCTCAGGCACCTGTTTGATTTAAAACCAAACTCCCTCGCCTTTTCAGACCAAACAGAATTCTTCAAAGACGGCTGTCAAAAAATTAAAGATATCGATAGCACACCCAGAAGACTGCAAAATCGCTTAATCGAGCCAGAACATTTATCTTCCGAAAAAGCTTTTCAAAATGAAGCCGACACAGATTTCTCCCTTCCGGTTAATCTCAAATGGGCTAAAGGTATTTATGAAAACTTAAACCAATTTGAGACACCTGTTGCTCCACTGGTCATTGCCGGTACTGAGCGTCATTCTCAACACACGACTTCTGGATGCTCGCCAAACTCAGGAAAGGAATTTGGTAAAGTTCATTTAGCGTCCGTTGAAGATATTGAAGAAGTTTTGAATCATGCAGAAACAGCATTCTCAAATTGGTCTTCCTCGACCTCACAAGAACGGTGCAATTTTCTCCTGAATGTTGCCAAACAAATCAGAATCAAAAGAATCTCACTTATATCTCTCATGATGCTGGAGACAGGTAAAACGCTAACTGAGGCCGATATTGAAATTTCCGAAGCTATCGACTTTTGTGAATTTTACAGCCGCAACCTTTTAGAATGGGAATCACATAAGACCTTAAGCTTCACTCCTATTGGTCCAGTACTAGTTGCCTCTCCGTGGAATTTCCCTTGTGCTATCCCTTTAGGAGGCATTGCCGCTGCACTGATTACGGGAAATACAGTCATATTTAAACCTGCTCCAGAAGCCTCACTAGTTGGTTGGGCTGTGGCACAACTCTTTTATGAAGCCGGTTTTTCTAAGAGTGTCCTGCAATTCATCAATTGTCATGACACTCCTGAAGGTTCTCTACTCATCAAGGATCAAAGAATTAAAGCCTGTATTTTAACTGGCGCGACAGATACAGCCAAGCTCTTCAAGCGCTTAAATCCAAATCTTAATCTCATGGCAGAAACAGGCGGCAAAAATTGTATCGTGGTGACTGACATGTCTGACCGAGATCTGGCGATCCAAGACATCATTCATTCTGCTTTTGGTCATGCAGGACAAAAATGTTCAGCCTGTTCTTTGTTGATTCTGGAAGAGAATATTTACAATGATCAAAAGTTCTTAAATACTTTAGTCGATGCAACCGAGAGCTTGAAAGTAGGATTATCTACCGACCCTACGACCATAATCAATCCCTTAATTCATCCTCCTGAAGGTAAACTTCTTAAAGCCCTCACTTCTCTGGAAGCCGGCGAAGAATGGCTCCTAGAACCACAGCAAAACGAATTATCTTCACACCTTTGGAGCCCAGGGATTAAAAAAGGCGTCACAATAGGTAGTTTTACTTTTGAAAATGAATTCTTTGGGCCTGTTCTTGGAATCATGCGTGCTTACGATCTGAATCACGCTATGAAAATAGTCAACTCTCTAGATTATGGTCTTACAGGTGGCATTCATTCACTAGATGATCGAGAGCAATCACAATGGCTCAATTCCGTTGAAGTTGGAAATGCCTATATCAACCGGACAATTACCGGAGCCATAGTAAATCGACAGCCTTTTGGCGGATATAAAAACAGTGCATACGGGCGAGGCTTTAAGGCCGGAGGGTCTAATTACCTGTTACAATTCATGAATATTGTTGAGTTAAATGAGCCCCAAAATGACAGTAAAGAGTTTAAAGGTAAACTTGAGCCAATCGAACGCCATATTTTAACTCATTTCCCTGAATTACATGATCGCTGGGCTGCTTCCAGCACTGATTATCAAAACTCGTTCAGAAATGACTTCATGATCTTCAATGACAGTTCTAATGTTCTTGGCCAGGAAAATTATCCTCTTTACAAGCCATATAAAAATGTTCGTTTGTTTATCCAGGAAAATGATACACCTCTTGAGGTTTTAAGAGTCATAACTGCCTGTCTCATTTGTGAAACACATATTGAAGTCTTCGTCAGTGAAAGTGGCGTTTCGCGCATACATTTACAAAACTTACACCGCGAAGAAGTTCAAATTTTCATTCATTCACCAGAGAAGTTCCCTGATTATTTTTTGACTGATAAAGAAGGTCGAAATCGAGTCATTCATCATTTTCCGTCCGAATGGTCAGATATAGCAGCAAAAAAGTTTGCATTCGTCCAGTCGAATCCGGTATTTGCAATTGGCCGTCTTGAACTTTTGCATTATCTTAGAGCAATCTCTGTGAGTGACAATTTTCACAGATACGGAAATCTTGGCAATAAGAAACATTAAGGATTTTAAATGAAATATTTTACTAAAGAGCACGAGTGGCTTGAACTTGCCGGTGACGTTGCAACAATTGGAATCTCTAAGCATGCTGCCGACGAGCTGGGCGATATCACATTCGTAGAGCTTCCAGAAGAAGACGCTTCTTTCAGCAAAGGCGATGTTTTCTCTGTTGTCGAGTCTGTCAAAGCAGCGTCAGACATCTACAGCCCGGTTAACGGTACTATTTCTGCAATCAATGAAGAGCTTGAAGACTCTCCAGAGCTAGTCAATGAAGATGCTGAAGGCAAAGGCTGGATCTGTAAAATGAGCGGTGTTTCAGAAGCTGACCTTGAGGGTTTCATGACTGCTGAACAGTACAGCGCATTCCTGGCTGGCTAATGAGTATATCTGCAGCAGAATTCGGTACACGTCGTAAAAAGATTCTCGACAATCTTGGAGATAATCTTTTTCTTCTTTTCAGTAATTTTGAACATCAAAAAAACAGCGATGTTCACTTCGACTTTCGTCAAGATTCGTCATTTTACTACCTTACTGGATTTACTGAACCGGATTCTCTGCTGATCCTCGACCCCATTGGAGTCGACAATTTTATCCTTATAGTTCGTCCAAAAGACAGAACAAAGGAAATCTGGGAAGGCTTCCGCTACGGACCACAAGGTGTAGTGGAGTCATTCCAAGCTGATACAGCCTGGACCATCAATGAAGTTGACAAGGTTTTGAAGCCGCTGCTTCAAAGTCGTAATGTGCAATTTGTCAGTAAAGAGGGTCATCCTCTAAATGATAAAGTTAAAGCTCTTGTTGGCACACATGCTAAAGCAGTCGTACCAAATACAGCTTACACTGAACTACACAGACTGCGACAGGTCAAAAGCGAAGCCGAGCTCAATCTTATGCGCCATGCCGCCAAAATCAGTTCTGAAGCTCATAACAAAATTATGCTTGAGGCTCCTGAACTCAATAGTGAATCTAAGCTCGAAGCAACCTTTAAATTTTCATGTAGCATGGCTGACGCGAGAGACCAGGCTTACCCGCCTATCGTCGCTTCTGGTAAAAACGCCACCTGCCTTCACTATAATGTGAATAATCAGAAAACCGGTGAACAGGATTTAGTTCTGGTCGATGCAGGTTGTAGCTGGCAAAACTATGCTTCAGACATCACTCGCTGTTTTCCTGCAAAAGGAAAATTTACTGAAGAACAAAGAAAGATTTATCAGGCTGTGCTCACAACACAAAAGAAATGTGTTGAAGCAGTTAAGCCTGGAATCAGTATGAAAGAAATCCACCAGCTTGCCTGTGAATCAATCACTAAAGAGCTGATGGATATAGGACTCATCAAAGGCGATTTCGACAAAGCCATAGAAGCCAAGGCCTACTTTGAATTCTTCCCTCATAATATCGGTCACCACATCGGTCTTGATGTTCATGACTGTGATGGTCTTAGTATGGAAGAGCGCGGTCGTTCCGACAAGTACAAACTTCAACCAGGCATGGTTGTCACCATTGAGCCTGGAATTTACATTCAACCGGATAACAAAGATGTTGATGCCAAATGGCGCGGCATAGGTATTCGCATTGAAGATGATGTTCTCGTAACCGAGTATGGCTACGAAAACTTAACAATAGCCGCTTTAAAAGAACTCTCGGATATCGAAAGATAACTTCTCATTTCTTGACTCTCAATATTGCCCAAATGGCACTCTATGTGTATCATTATTGATACCTAAAAAAGAGATTGAATGTCACAAAGTCAACTTCATAGAACTTTCCAAGTGCTCAATATTGTTGCTGAGTACAAAAACGGAATTAGCTACACAGAGATAGCTCATAAGTGCGATAGTATTGCTATAGCAACTATGGCCAGACTATTGAAAGCGATGATCAAGGAAGAGCTACTTCAAAAAACTGCAGCCGGGCTTTATTTCCTTGGACCAGCCGCCATGAAATTTGCTTACAAAGCAGTAGACTCCATTTCAACGAAAGCCACAATTTCTCCAATCATAGATGTCCTTGCTGAAAAAACGAAACAATCTGCTGCTTACTTTGAGTGGGATGATAATTGCATACGCATTGTCTGTAAAAAAGACTGGCCGGGATCGATGTTTTATCGCCATGAAGGTGCAAAACTAGACTTTGTTACTACACACCCGGCGGCTATTACGATCCTAGCCTACAGTGACAAACAATTAATCGAAAGTATAAAAAGCCTTCATAAACTAAACGACGAAGAAGCCTTGGAATTTACTGAACACCTTAACTCTGTCAGAAAGCGTGGATATTTCGCCGGTTGTTTTCCCGGAGATAAATACAGCCGAGTCGTCTGCCCTGTGATTGTTGAAGGAAAACTTCGCGGCTCTTTAGCACTATCTGCTCAAAACAAAGTCTTTGACGAAGACTCCATAATCAGCTTCCGCCAGGAAATTCATACAGCTATCAAAGAAATTGAAACTACCTTTGTCGCCAAAAAATAAATCCTTCAGGTTTAACTTACACGAAAAGATTTCTTTAGTACAGTTGCAATATCTCTCAAACTTCAAAAGCATTAAAGCCTGGCACTTCCAATTCTTTAGCCAATAAACGGCCATAGAGAGTTCCACCAATCATTCGAGCTTTGCGCTTAATTGCCTTTAACTCTTTACCTTCAAAGTAACCTTCTGCAGTTATTTCAAAAAGGCTTAACCAACGCGAAAACTGCTCTTCTGTAAATGGCGACTTCTCGTGTAATTTCTGATGAATCAATAAAGGGTTCCCTTTATAGAGACCGGGATCGTATAAGTGATTTCGCCAAAAGATTTCAATTTTACGCAGATGTTTATCCCAGTTAGAAATAACACTATTAAATATATCGCCCAGATACTCATCCTCTCTAACCTGAGCGTAAAAAGTCTCTAGAAACTCTACCAATTTATTATCTGAATTTGTACTCAATTTATTGACCTTTAAGTAAATTCATAAATAATATCGGTAAATTCAGGATACTCTTTCTGAAGAGCACTTCTCTCTGCTAACTCAAAATCATCGAAGTCAAAGCCTGGAGAAACCGAACAGGAAATAAGGCTATAACTCTTGTCATTTAGGCAACGAGCCGCAAACCAGGTTCCTTTTGGTAAAAGTAATTGCGGCTTTTGCTCACTCAGACAATCACTTCCCAGAACTTCTCTTTTCAATTGACCATTTGGGAAAATGATAAATACTTCAAGTGGACTGCCTTCATGAAAATACCAGAATTCGTCTGATCTTAAACGATGAAAAGCTGATTTTTGATCTGACTTTAAAAGAAAATAAATATTTGTTAAAAGACTTCTCTTGCCCTGACTAGAATCAATCTCCTCAACAGATCTATAAGTTTCTTTAAAATAACCGCCTTCTGGATGTGCGGCTAAATTCAAGTGTTCTATAATGTCATCTACTCGACTCAAAATAAAAGGATCTCCTGTTTGCAATACATTAGTATGAAACAGAAGATCCTAAAGGAACACTTTCTAAAAAGAAAGAGAGTTTATGGCAATTCTTTAATATATATATTTTTGAACCAGACTGGATCACCATGACACTGTAGTTCGATCTGCTCTTTGACTGGAATTGGCTTACCTTTTTGCCAAAGGTTTTTTAAAGGCTGCTTATCAACAACAAGCTGATCATTCAAATAGATAGTAACATCATCACCAATCATGCGGATGACAAACTTGTTCCACTCACCGATTGGTTTATCTGCCTTTACCAAAGGGAATTTGCCAAGTCCTTTTGGATTGTTCCAGATTCCCCCAGAACCTTTATCGGCGCCGTGTTTATGAGCCTTTACATTTGCCGGATCCCATATTTGAATTTGCGGTAATCCACGCACATAAATACCGCTATCACCATTTTTAGACAGTTTCCAAGAAACATGAAATTCAAAATTCCCGTATTGCTTCACTGTTGCCAAACTATGACCACCCTTTTCGCCATCGAAAAACAACTCGCCAGATTCAGTTATATGCCAGTGCTTCCTCATAGACTCATTTGCTTTTGACTGTAGTTCAACCAATTTTTTAGCATCAAGTCCCTGCCGTTTATGAGGCTTGTCGAAAGGTTTATGCAAAAGACCTTTCCAATTATTTAAAGTTTTTCCGTCAAATAAATTAACAAAGCCTTCTGAGGCTTTGTTATCATCTGCGTTTATATTAACCCCGAAGAATCCGATCAGAAGAATCGCTAACATCTTTCTTAAAAGCATCATGTACTCCATATATTATCAACACATAACACTGTAACGCAGGCCGATCTCAAAACTTACAAGTTCCTGCAAGATTAAAGAAACTTTAAGAAAAGTAAGATTTTAATGTCTTTGCCTTATGGACTTAACCAGCTATACTTCGTCAAAATTATAGAATAAATCTTAGCCAACCAATCAGGCAAAATATGAAAAAGACATTTCAACTGACTCACCCCAAAATAAAATACCCAAGAATGATCGAAGCTGTTAAGCATGAAGTTCGTAAATACCTCAAGCGCAACAGAAAAAAAGCTCTTCCTGAAGGTGTAGACTTCTGGGACTTCGCCTGTAAATATGGCGATACTGAAGCTGACGCAAAAGTCATTCATTTATCTGAAGTCGATAAGTTAATTAACGATGCAGAAAAAAGAGAGCTTGAGTCATTTTATCTGGAAGTCATCCCAACTCCGGGGCACAGAGAGAAAAAAGAAGAAGAGTAGATCAGCTCTTTTTCTTCCCTATAACAACTCGATTCATTGGTGAAATAGCCGCTGGTATGGATTGCCAGCGGATATGGTAACCAGCACGTTCAAGTTTATAGGTCCTCTCAACATCAAAGGCTAATTCAAAACCTAGGTTGTTCTGTAAAGCTAAAGGCGCCGAGCACTTCTTTTTTGGGTAACAACAAGGTAAAATGGCGACATTTCCTTTTGTCTCACAGGCTATATCCAAACACAAATCTGTCAGAGAGCCACAGGCATGAGCACTCACTATCGCCATCCCCTCCTCAAGCCACTCAGACTCTACCGAAATACGCTCACTTACATTGACTATTTTGGCCTCAATCCACGGAGCTACAGAAATGGCCAGCTCAATCAAATGCTGACGACTGGGAGGCTCAACCATATCTACGAGGTATACTTTATCTACAGATTTTTCGAACATAGCAAAAATCACCCCCAACAATCCATGCCCACAACATAAATCTGCCATAACTTCTGCTCGAACGTGTTTGCGAATCTGTGCAAAATATTCGAAACACTCAAGAACTTCTTTAATAGGCAGCAATTGCGCTGTTGCTAATTCTTTTAAGAACTTTCCCTGCAGCGTCTCACCTGAGAAAAAGTTTTCATACTGAGGGGGGCCAAATGTAGACTTTGAATTCAACCAACTGTCATCCTCAACTTGATTAAGCTGTGGGAAAAAAAGAAATTTAGTATCTGGAGCGAGTGCGTTCATGAGGCGCACTATAACCAATTATTGAAAAAATCCCAGCTAAGTTAATATTCTTGTTTTAAAGGCTAATGAACTTTAAAGAATTGAACTGAATATTATCCTTGAGAAATACGAAACTTAAAAGACCAAATATGTTGACCAAAATTAAAAGCTTTTTCATTGAACTGGGAGCACTTGGCCCAATACTAACCTTTGCTGTATTAGCTCCTGGACTGGGCATTTTAGTTTTGACGGCAACTCACAAAAATTGGTTACCAAGTTTAAACACTGGTGATTTATCCAGCTTAATTTATTTTCTTCCAGCGGCTGTACTCCTTGCCGGTTTATCTTTAGTGCCGACACATGCACTCTCATTAATCGCTGGGCTACTCTATGGTTCTATGCAAGGATCATTTATCGCATTGAGCTCAATTATCCTGGCTTCGATCATATCATTCAAAGTGACCGGAAAACTTGTTGGCGATAAAGCAATCAACTCTCTAACTCAACGCCCACAAGCTCATGCAGTCTACAAAGAACTCCTCACTCATAACCTGCAAAGAACCCTAATTATCATATCACTTATCCGCTTGTCCCCTATTATGCCTTTTGCCGGAACAAATGTTCTTTTAGCAGCCGCCAAAGTAAGACTGTCTGAATTTATAATAGCCAGTGCCATTGGGCTAGCACCAAGAGTTATTTTAGTAGTGATCGCCGGAGCTGGACTCAGTCAATTGGATTTCAGTCAGAAGAGCAGCAAAGAACTTTTTGTAGTGGGAATTATTGCAACGATACTTTCTTTGATAATCATAGGTCGAATTGCTCAAAAAGCACTCTCAAACTTTGTCAACAAAAGTGAAGTCAAACTATGAATGATACTCCTTATATTTACCTCTTATCATCAGCAACAGACTATAAAAATGCGCTCGATAAAAAAACTCTATCAAGACCTTCTCTGCATACTGAAGGTTTTATCCATGCCTCCCCTAAAGATCAATTGACTCGAGTGGCAAATAAACACTATCCCAAAGTTGAAGACCTTCTGATATTGGAAGTTGATTGTAACAAAGTAGAAGCCGAAATAAAGTGGGAACCGGCCGCAGACAGTCTTTACCCGCATATATATGGTGAATTAAACACAGATTCTATCGTAAAAACGCTCCCTGTCTTCAAACATGACGATGGACTCTTTCACATCTCTTTCTAATAATTTTGAATTTAATGTCAGGAATCTGACTTTTTATCCGAATTGATCCCAAGAGGTCCTAAGCCTCTTCTTGTATGTATCAAATAAGGAAATCATATGTTAATAAAAGCACTTTAACAAGCCTGACTCTCGTCATTTCATTCACCCTGTTCATTAGCAGCTTACAAGCAGCGAAGGTCATAGACCTTTATGAACCAAGTGCATATAAATAAATGCCTTATAGGCTTATGAAACCTATAGACTTAAACTCATCTAAAAAGTATCCACTTATCGTTTCATTGTATGGTGCCGGAGGTCGAGGAGATAATATTAAAAAGCAACTAATAGATTGGAACAGACAATTAGCGGAACAAAAAATAAGAGAAGACTATCCTTGTTATGTTTTGGCGCCTCAATCAAAAGATCTCTGGAATGCCGACACTCTTACGTTAATTAAAGAGGTTATTTCTCAGTTTCCTTCTGTAGTTATGGAACGAATTTACATTTTAGGCAACTCAATTGATGGTCATGGTACCTTTATCTACATTCAACTCGACCCTGATTACTTTGCTGCGACGGCAGAGTCTGTAGGTGCAGGCCGTAAACAAACTGAAGACTTTATCGATGCACAACTCATTAAGGACATTCCAATTTAAGTCGTACGATTCTTTTTCTGTAAAGACATTTTACGCGTACAACTGATTTTTTTTCTGTTAATACCTTGAGATATTCTCCTGTTCTCCTTCATTTTTTTATGTTTTTCGAATCATTACTATCATTATTGAGTTTTATGATCGAAGATTGCCTCAAAACTGCCTTTTATAGGCAGGCGTTAACGAGGTTTTTATTGGGAAACGCCTGATTTATCTTGAATTTTATAGCTATATCAATCTACCAACCAAGGGATAAGTGATCTTTGCCATATATCGAGGAGTTTGAGTTCAGCGATTTTCCATTTTGAAATTCTTAATTTTAGAGACCTTGAGCCTGCGACAATTTTCCCGGCCAGATCAAAGATTTTTCTTCTGATGGTATTTGGATATGCACTATGTTGGAAACAGGCAATGTTTCTTTTGAAAATCAAAAACAGGTTAAAGGCTATGATTGAAAGAGTATACCAGAATGCATTAGCGCAATAATCCAGACAAGGCATTTTATCATCAAAAAAATTCTTTGGCGGCTCTATGAGTAAGCTCATCTAATCCACGAGAATGATCATAGCTCATGATGTCTTGACCTGGGTATTGTTCTTTGTTAATATTTGTTAAAATTATCCGTGAGTCCAATCCCAAAAGAGCTTCGCCATCTTCTTTAGTTGGACGTCGAAAAAATGCTCGGAACTTCATGTCTGCATGCCACTTCGCCCGGCGTTCTTCAAACCGGTATTAATATCAACAGCTGTTATTATTTGCATAGATGCCATCGAAATCATGGAGAGCTTTTCTTCGAGGTATTTATGATCAGAGTAGCGTTTTCCGGCACAGATAAGATAGATTGATAGATCTTCACAGACTTAAAATATTTTTTGATCGTAGTAGCCACTGTCCATGCTAATAATAATGAGGATATCTTCTCCAAGAGCTTCGCGGATCAGTGGAACGGCTTCTTTGATCATTGAGATAGCGGTGCCATCATGATTGTTAGAGTAATCCCCCATTGAAAAACGGTATCTATATAAACTAAACTTTCCCGAAAATCCTTTTTCATTATTACGCCGTCCGTGCTAGAATTTTACTAAAGATGAATTTTCCGG
>JAKVBD010000128.1 GCA_022446985.1 Lentisphaerales bacterium | reverse complement strand
GCGAATCTGACAAATGTCCTTACTATAGGCTCTGGCCGTGGTGAAATCTTCGGCGCTTGGAAAGGCCTCGGTATTGAAAAAGCCGGACATAATCTTGGTCATATGAAGCAACAAGGTGATGATATCTGGATTAAAATTCGTCAGTACAACACGAGTATGTTGGTAAAACTTATGAAGTCCTTAGAAGCTATTCCTGAAGGCAATGGTACGATGATGGATAACACACTAATTGTCTATACCAGTAATAATGGTGCTAAACAGCATACAAATGGCGATAATTGGTCATTCGTTCTTATTGGTAATGGTGGAGGATCTTTCAAGACAGGTCAGTACACTTATCTGGATAACAAACGTCCATTAAATGACCTCTACACGACCTTCTTACACGGTATTGGCACTCCAGTAGACCGCTTTAACATGAGTAATACACTTGCGACAAGAAATAACAGCCAGATCGGCCCTATCGAAGGAATCCTGGCTTAATTATGAATATCAAAAAACTATTACTCACAGGCTTGGGTACATCTCTTTTAAGTCTATCGGCTCAAGCCGCTGACTTCAGCAAAACTCTGACGCCATTTTTAGAAAAGTACTGTACAGACTGTCATGACGACGATATGCAGGAAGGCGACATCGCTCTTCACGACTTAAGCAAAGTCACAGTCGAAAATGCCGAGATCTGGAAATCTATCTGGGAACAAGTTGCTCTTAAAGAAATGCCTCCTAGAAAGAAAAAGAAACAGCCGGATATCGATACCCGACTGAATATCTCTAAATTGATCACTTCTGAACTTGAAAAGGTTATGAAGAAGCAAGGTGGCTTCACTGAGCACAAGCGCCCAATAAAAGCAAATCACCTTGATCATGACCTCCTGTTCAATACCAAACATGAAAACCTTGAACCAACATCGACTCCAGCTCGCATCTGGCGTATTCACCCGCAGGAGCATATGGTTCGTCTAAATGAACTTATCTGCAATGAAGCTGACTTTAACCCCAAGAAACCCGGAGTCAGAACCCGTGGTGACCATATCGCTGCAAATATGCAGGGAGAAGTCAAAGTCTACTTTGGACTGGATCGCTACGTCGGCCATGTTGGTGGCACTGCAGCCTATGCTGCCAGCGTAACTGGCTTCCCGGCAATGCTCAGCGTTGTCCGCGACCATGGACTAAGAAACTACCCTTTCTTGTACTCTGTAAACAGTTCTGAAGCGACTCAGATTATGAGTGTCGCTGAATCAGTAATTCGCTTTATGGCTTATGGTCCTGAAGGTGAAGACTTCCAGTTTGGCAAAAATGCGAAAGAAATAAATGCTAGAATCAAAAAGCTCGGACTGGGTGACATCCGTGGTCTTCCTACTGGTATTTTTTACAGTCCAGAAGTTAAACGACCATTGACTCCTGTCTATGATCTCATGAGTAAGCCCGGCGTCGACAACAACCGTTTAACAAACGCTGTAAACTTCCTATTTGAGATGCTGACACTCAGACCTCCTACTAAGGGTGAGACAGCGGCTTACATGACCATTCTCAAGAAGTCCATCAAAGACCTCGGTAAAGAAGATGGCGTTATTCTTGGACTAGCGCCAATTTTCCTCGACAGAGATGCTCTTTTCCGACCTGAATTAGCAAAACATGGACAACCGGACAAACACGGCCGTGTCATGTTGCAAGGCCAGGAATTAGCCTTAGCTATAAATGGTGCCTTCTCTTATATTCGTCCCGATGAACAACTGAGAAAATCACTTGCCTCAGGGAAGCTTAAGACTCGTGAAGATGTTAAGCGCGAAGTTACCCGCATACTAAATGATGACAGTATCCGTAAACCGCGCATCCTGCAGTTCTTCAAAGAGTACTTTGATTATGAACTTTCTGCTGAAATCTGTAAAGATGAGAAAGCATTAGCTCGTGCTGGTGGTAGTGAAGGAACAAGGCACTACACTGCAATGAATAGTATGATTGCCAATACTGACCGTTTAATTGAGTTAATTGTTCACGAAGACAAAAATGTTCTCAAAGAATTATTGACAACTGATCGAGTCATTTACGACAATGCCAATGCTTCATATTTTGTGAATCTCGACCGTAAGGTGAAGCCCGAAAAAATCAAAGCTAAAAAGGGTGAGAAAAAGGCCAATAAAAAAGAACAGCAAAAAGCTAATTCGGTAGCGATGAAGGCCACTCTAAAACAAGTTTTTTCTGAGAACTCTCAAAAAATATTTGTCCGTAAACCGCAATTCATCCGTGGCGGTGATAAACCTAAAACCTTAACGACATTTAAGGGTGAGCAACGCGTGGGAATTCTGACACATCCTAGTTGGTTGGTGTCTCATTCAGATGCCATGGATAATCATGCTATATTACGAGGCCGCTGGATTCGAGAAAGATTGCTGGGCGATGCCGTACCAGATGTGCCTATCACAGTCGATGCCATGCTGCCTGATGAACCTGGTACCACTTTGCGTCACAGAATGCGCGTCACCCGTGAAGGAGAATGCTGGCGTTGTCACCAAAAAATGGATCCACTCGGTATGCCATTTGAAATGTTCAATCACGCCGGTCTTCTACGTGATAAAGAGTACGGCAAACCCGTTGAGACTTCTGGAGAAATCGTTCTTAGTGGTGACACAAAACTTGATGGCCCTGTAACAGATGCCATAGATATGATTAAGAAATTGGCAAAAAGTGAAAAAGTTGAACAGGTCTTTGTTCGTCACGTCTTCCGTTACTGGATGGGCCGCAACGAAAATATCAATGATGCTCCCGTTCTTCAAGCTGCTCATAAAGCTTACAAAAACAGCGGCGGCAGTTTAAAAGCTCTATTGATTTCTTTACTTACTTCAGATGCCTTTTTGTTCCGCAAAGTCGAACCAAGTAAGACTTTGAGTCGTAAGTAAATTCATTCCTCTAATTATTTAAGACTTAAATGGCCAGGATGTAAGTCCTGGCCTTTATTTTTTGGTCCTCAAGCTCCCAATAAGATTCAAGGGTTAAGGACACACTTATAACTATTATCAGCTGCTTTAATTCTCGAGTTCTGAACCGGGAAAAGGAACAGCTTATTCATGCCTCAAGTAAATAAAAAAGCACCTGCCCCCGCATCGCTGGGGCAAGTGCTGACGAATAATAGAAGTTCTACTTATCTAAGGCCGGAAATTTAAATATTTCTGAGGGAATATGCTCTTTCTTCATCAGCTTTTTAAATTCATCCACGACTTCAGGGTATTTAGAAGCAAGGTCATTTTTCTCGCTTAAATCCTGCTCTAAATTATAAAGCTCTATGGGGGCGTTTTTATTTTTATGCAGTTTTTGGCGAACTGCTTTCCATTTTCCCATCCAGGCAGCGACTTGGCCTCCATAGCCACTGAATTCACGGTATAGAAATGGACGTTCTGACTGTTGCTTCCCAAGTAAACTATCAAAGAAACTTATACCATCAATATTGTCTGGGATACCGCCAATTCCCGCCGCATCTGCAAGAGTTGGTAAGATATCCTCAAAACCAATCCTTCTGTTACATTCACTACCGGCTTTGATCTTCTCACTCCATTTAGCAATCATCGGCACGCGAATACCACCTTCATAAAGCGAGCCTTTTAAGCCACGGAACTCTCCTACACTGTTAAAAAATTCATAGTCGACTTCATACTTTAAATGAGTTGTGCCATTATCTGAGGTGAAGATAACAATAGTATTGTCAGCTATTTTAAGTTCTTCCAAAAGGTTCATTACATTACCTATATAACGGTCCATTCTGGTAATCATCGCCGCGTATGCAGCTTTGGGGGTAAAGTGAGGAGTATATCCGTAATTCTGCTTACTACGACGAGTAAACGGTGGATCATTCCAATTTAAGTCATGATATTGCTTAAGCTCTTCATCCGGTACATGTAAAGCAACATGCGGAATAAGCGTTGGGTAATACAAGAAAAAGGGCTTATCTTTATTCTCTTTAACAAACTCCAAAACCTGTTCATTTATCCTGTCTGAGGCATAATCCTGCCCTTTGAAGATGTTGTAGCTGCGTGGATCTGTATCATCGGCACCCTTTGGTAAACCTGCATGTCCTGGTACCGGTGGATTATTATTCAGCTTTACCGTTTTATCATTGTCCCAAAGATACGAAGGATAATAACTGTGCGCATGACGTTGACAGTTATATCCATAAAAGCGGTCAAACCCCTGATTTAAAGGGTCTCCTTCACTACCAGGAAAGCCCAGTCCCCATTTGCCAAATGCACCAGTAGTATAGCCAGCAGCTTTAAATAATTCAGCTATAGTAACTTGCTCTTCCGGTATAGGGCGTTGCCCCTCCGGTTTCACCTCTCCATTATTACGGATCCAGGCATGACCTGGATGCATACCGGTCAAAAGAGTACATCTTGAAGGAGCACATACTGCATTGCCCGAATAAGTATCGGTAAATTTCATTCCTTGCTCGCGAAGTTTATCCAGATGCGGAGTTTTTATCTTTTTCTGCCCAAAAGAACCCAGTTCATGATACCCCAGGTCATCAGCCAAGATAAAAATTACATTTGGTTTGTCTTCTGCCCAAGAAGAGACAAGACAGAGAAAAGTGATTATTAAAACTCTAACCGTCATAGCATTTCCTTTCTTACTTTCACTTATCACATATACGATAAATAAATAAAACCTTTCATGCTTTTAGACATTTTAAGGAAGAAAAAAATTCCTGTGAAATATTCTATAACTTTAAGACTAAGACGAGCAACTATAATGCGACACACCACCGACGTGGAAAAACTCTACGGGCTTCAAACGATAATACTTAGCTTCAACTTCCTGGCTTTGCTCATCGTAAGGAGATCCCAGGACATCTTGCAATTCCTTAATCAATGAATAATCACCCTGCATCGCTTTTTGATAAGCAGGTACAACCAGCCACTCGCGCCAGGTATACTTGGGATTTATTTTCTTCATTTTTACGGATAATTCGTCTAGATCACGACCATCATTGATAGAACAAAGCCATTTTTTCAACCATGCGTCCCAATGCTCATCAAGAGCATCTGAAGCTTCTGTATAAAAGCTCTTTTTAAGATCTTGTATATCATCTGGAATTTCAGATAACTCTCGGAAGAAAATCGTATAGTCTACATCTGAATGAATCATAAGGTCCAGTAATTCTGTCCACAAATCCTGATTGAATTCAACTAAGCCAAGTTTCGTTGCCCACATACCCTGACATTGCTTATTCATTTCCTCTGCAAAGCCCTGGCGTACTTCATCAAGTTCATCTAAGGCATCTACATCTTCTTCAAGAAGAGGTCGAATTGCAGTCCAAAACATGTGATAGTTCGCCTCGGCAGCCTTTGGCTGGTTGAAGAATGAAAAATGCTCACCGCCGCCAGTCCAGGGCTGAAATTTTGTATCAAATAATTCACAAAAGCCAAATGGGCCATAGTCGAGTGTATAGCCACCCGCAGCACAATTGTCGCTATTAAAATTACCTTGACAGTAACCGACTCGTAGCCAGTCAACAATCAAAGATATGAGTCGCTTCCGGAAAAGCTTCGCAAGCTCGATAACTTGTTTATTAAAAGTAAGATTTTGATCGATCTCTTCTTTGTACTCTCTTTTAATTAGATGTTCGACGATCATCTGTAGTTCTTGCTGAGCATTTTCATGAGCCTCAGTACGCGCCCGTCGAGCAAATAACTCAACTTGACCGACACGCAAAAATGAAGGTGCCACACGAGTCGAAATCGCAGCAGGATTATTCATGTAGATATCCGGATCATTTGAACAGGAATTATCAGAGTACCAAGGACGAGCAATTGTCTCAGATTTGGAAACATACAAAGTTAAAGAGCGCGATGTCGGAATTCCCAAAGCATACATAAATTCCTGAGCGACAAACTCACGTACACTTGAGCGTAAAACAGCTCGTCCGTCTGCACCTCGGCAATATGGCGTAGGCCCACCGCCTTTTAATTGCATCTCCCAGCGCTTATTACCTTTGAATACTCCTTCAAAGACAGAAATCGCTCGGCCATCGCCATAAGCATTACCCGTCCGAAATGGACATTGCTGAGTATATTCGGTACCATAAATCGACAGTGCATAACCCGTTGCCCAACCGAACTGATTCATAGGAGCACTTGCAGCTGAAAGGTCACCCGAAAAAATCTGGGAAAAACCGTCATCCTGTGCTAAGTCATCGCTTAAGCCAAGCTCATTAAAAAATGTGTGACTGTGAGTGATATATTCAAAGTTTGCAAGTGGTGTCGTCGCGACAGGAACATAATGCCCGGAAAACACTTGCCGAGGTGCATGATCATCACCATCTACCTTCGCTTGAGGGTCTGCATTTAAACTTTTCAGCAGCGAATAATCTGCACATTCCTTAAATTCTTCCAAACGACTCACTAACTTTTTAGGTGGTTCTTTCATACTCTTTTCAGCCTGACTTTGAAATTTCCCTTACTTTACAAGGTATTAGAAATATTACCTTTTGAACTACTGACAATTCTATCAAATTAAGAATCCCCCTTAAGCTGGATCATATAGATCATACTGTTCCCTAATTTTTCAATTAATTTTAAATCCAGTAAAGGTTCATTCCTTCATTTTTGTTATGTAGCTCTAACCAGGAGATATCCAAAAACTTAAAAATGTGAAAAATGGTGTCTATAACTAAAAATAAAACTAAGCTAACACTTTTATGCTACACGCTTATAATGGCACCAGCAACAAAAGGGTAACATCATCATAAGAGAATATATACCAATAATTTACACCCACTCCTGACCCAAATCATCTCATATAGGGCCAATGCTATAAAATATTGAATTAAAATAACTTAAGGTGATGATGTGATATTCGGTAGACCCACGCCAAAGACAGCTTTTTGACTACACTGAGAGTCAGCCCTCAAGCGTCTCAAAGGAATCTATCATGCTCTGTATCGGCATTTGATTTTAGAGCTCAATAAAGTTTGCAGTGAAGACTCAACTCGTCGTGGAGTTAAGCGAATGGATGAAAATGATGCGCTTAATTAGCTCAATCATCACTTGAAAAAGAGCTGGGAACCCATGACCGCGTATGATTGGATACTTGATATAGACAGTACAGTCAAACCAGTTTTTGGTGATCAGCAAGGAGCTGAAATCGGCTACAATCCAGCATAATTCGAATTTGCCTGGGAATTGAGGTGAGGTCCGACAATGAGCATGGTGGTAGTTTTGCGCTGCCTAAACTTTTTGACTCTATAGCTGAAGAAAATAGACCATTGCTAATTCGAGGAGATCTATCTTACGGCTCAGATAATATGATGAGAGAATGTGAGAATCGGCTTATTCGCTACCTTTTTAAGCTTAAAATGAGCAGTGGAGCTAAAAATCTTATTCGAGATATTGAACACTCAAATCCCAATTGGGCTAATGCAGGCCAAGGGTGGCAAGGCTATAAAACAACTTTTCAACTCCAGGGTTGGGAGCAAAAAAGAGAGGCCCTTATTTTACGTCGCCAGCACAAATCGAAAAAAGCTGTCGTTACCAAGGCAATTGAAGATAAGCAACCAACAATTTTTCCTGAACTTATTGAAGATGAAAAAGCTACTGAATGGGAATACTGCGTTTTGGTAACAAATCTTAATCGAAGTGTCCTGGAAATAGCTCAGCATTACCGAGATCGAGGAGATTGTGAAAATAATTGTGATGAAAATAAGAATCAATGGGGCTGGGGTGGATTTACCACTCAAGACCTTGCAAGTACAAGAATAATGGCCGCAATTATCGCACTGATTTCAAATTGGTGGAATGTCTATTCTCGATTGGCTATTCCAGAAAAGCACGCTGAGGCAATTACCAGTCGACCTTTATTGTGAGACGCCGTTGGGGTTATGGTGAAGACTTCCAGGCAACGCTTTGTTCGTCTTTGTTCTACACATGCAGCTGCTGATAAAATCACTAAAGTCACCCAGGCCATATCTCAATTTCTGACATCTTTGACTGCTTTGCAGTTGGATTTTAAACAAAGGTGGAGTGCAATAATTCAACAAGCTTTTATCATTTTTAAGAGATCGAAACTGACTCCATCCTTAGAATCTCGTAATTGACTAAAAGGAGTCTAAGAATTTACTGCTAAGAAACTGTATTTACCTATTTTGAAATCAACGAGGCGCTACCTCTTGCTCAAATCCAACTGAGGTTTTTAGGTTGAACAAAAAGCTTTGTAAAATGTTCATCAATGCCTATAAATCTTTGCTGACTTGTTTAAAGTTTCTTCAATGGGAGCGTCTTTGCTTAAAATATAATAAATGGTTGATTCAAGGATTCCTCAGATTAGAAGATGCTATTCCATTGAAAAATTATCTTTTGCCGAGTCGTAAAGACGGAGGAGAGCCTTTCAAGAATTCTTGTAGTCGATAGCCTTGATGAGGTGTTACTCTGATTTTTTCAGAAGTTTTGAGGTCTTCGAATTTTTGTGAAGCCAGATTTGCACAAAGGTGGGGCCAAACTCTTGGTCATTAACTTTACCAAGCAGCTTGTTTCCTTGATAGAAGTAGGTCGTATTTTTGTTGACATATGTCGTAATTGAATCGCCTTTTTTGACATTTGGCCAAATAGTTTTGAGTTGTCTTAGCCAGTTTTGATATTTATTTTTATTTAAAAGTCCCAGATCTTTCCACTCATCTAATGTCGAGTCGACCAGGTCCTGCTTTTCAAAATCTCTTTGGTACTCTATGTGCAGTAAGATTTCTCGTTTGAAATTTGGGGGGGCCGCATTCGGTGTCCAAACTTCAGCTTTGTAGACTTTGAAACCCCACCAGGTAAAATTTAAATGGCTAAACTTACTGAGTTTTGATTCAGTAAATTTGAACATATTAGATGCTTGTGTTGTTAGAGTAAGACTAAGTACTAATAAGATGCTTTTCATGACTTAGGGATCCTGTTTCTGCATGAATAAGGTCAGCTCGGCAACCGTTATTCCAAATTTCTTGAGGTAAGAACGGTTAATTAAGACTCCATCGTTCATCAAAAACATCCAGTCATCAAATGTAATTCGGTAAGTGTTATCACCAACAGGCAGGTCCATCTGGTAAATCCACTGCATGGCGTTTCCTTTCACCCTTGCCTCAGCATTATCGAGGATATCTTCCGCGGTTCCTTGATATTCAGTATTCGATATCTTTTTAATTGTCCAAATGCGTTTTTGAGTTTCACCGTCGTAGTATCTGAAATCTTCATCAAGAGTACCGATATTTCCTTCCCATGAGCCAACCATGTCAACATCGAATCTTCTCACGACATTGCCACTTCTGTCTTGAACCAGTCCCCAGGCTTTAATCGGACCGGTAAAA
Source organism: Lentisphaerales bacterium (assembly GCA_022446985.1). Taxonomy (GTDB): domain Bacteria; phylum Verrucomicrobiota; class Lentisphaeria; order Lentisphaerales; family Lentisphaeraceae; genus JAKVBD01. The sequence continues at coordinate 4,261 of JAKVBD010000128.1, read as the reverse complement.
TAATTTTGTAGATCAAGTTTAGGTGTCTGCTCTTTATAAAGTTCTAAGTCAGGAGAATTTGAGCAACCAATTATTGAAAATAAAAAGCAAGAGTAAAATATGGATTTTATAATCTTCATTAATATTCCTTCATTCGATGTTTTAATTAGGTATTGAATCAATATGGTCACTCTTTGAAGCTTAGTTAGAGTCATTTTTAAATTTAGTGGATGTTCTTCTGTCGAAGCTGTGATTCCATCTATGCATAATAAAAAAGGGGATACTTTTCAGGGGCAGTTTGTAGAGAACGTTAAGTCATACCTGAAGTAGAGAATTGAAAAATAATTTTCATTAAGAGTTAGGTTTGATAAATGCACCTTTGTTATGTGTGAAAAGGCCTGGAAAACCCGGTTGTAAGTAAACTGGAAAACTACAGAACTCCGCATATTTGAAGGAATAAGTTATGTTCCAAAAACTTTTATTAATATTATTTTGCTTATCGTTATTATTAACGGTAAATTCACAGGAATCTAAAAAATCCCGAAAAGTACAACAAGATGATAAAACATTTATCACTAAAAGTCTTTTGGAGCATAAAAGCAGCTTAGAGTCAGGAATATATCATATTACCCAATCCTGGGCTGAAGTGAGTAATTATAAGCGCCCGGTTCACATACAAGTCCCACAAGGTGAAGGCCCTTTTCCGGTTTATATAGCCTTACATGGTCGAGGCGGAACTGGTGAACGTAAACTGAAGAATTTTAGAAGAATGACTGACAGGGGCGTGATCGCTCCAGATGGTTACAATAAAGGCTGGTCACAGAAGCGTCCAGATGTTGATTTCATCCGTCAGATTATCACCAGTACAAAAAAACAGAAAAATGTTGATAGCGGTAACATTGCTATTCATGGTTCTTCCAATGGCGCTGGACTACTGAATCGCTTAATGATTGAACTTGAAGAAGACACTTTTCATCACGGCATATGTTCAATTGGAGGCCTGACAATAAATCGTCACGACAGCAAGAGTTTTTTGTGGGACCCAAAGGGAGGTAATTCATTACAGACTCCTATTGTTCCAGCTAAAGGTCGACGTTGGTTGCAAATTAACGGCACAGAAGATCAGATTGATTCCCATTATGCTTTAAGTCGTGTCTCTAATGGGTACAACACAGCCTGGTGCTGAAAATAAAAAAGAACGCCGCAAGAAACCCAAAAAAGAACCTGCTACACCTTTAACTGAGATTCCCAGTTCAGGCCTAAACGCTGATCAAAATTACGGAGTACATAAAGGCTTTGAAGGTGCTGTACTCGATGCCAAAAGCGGTTATGTTTTACCTTACCGCTTCAAGATCATGACGCCTAAAAAGACTGCAGAAAAGAAGTTTCCATTATTCATTGTTTTTCACGGTGTCGGACGAGTCGGTTCAAATAATTCAAGGCAGGTTTCTATGGGGCTGCCATTGGTGAAGGAGCTTGAGCAGCTTAAAGTAAATGCGATAGTCGTTCAACCTCAGACTGCAGCTGGCTGGGCCCAAAAAAAGATTGATGGTTCTAAACCGGTTCTTGCTTCAGTTGCTGAATTAATTGATTATTTTATTACTGATAAACCGGCAGACCCAGATAGGGTTTACGTTCTTGGGAAGTCGATGGGCTTTGGTGGCGTATTGAATATGGTTTTTGACTATCCAGAGCATCTTGCTGCCGCGGTTCCAGTTGTTGGCGGTGCCTTGCACGAAAGAGCTGCAGAAAAGAGCAAGCTTCCTACATGGATGGTAACTGCTGAGAAAAATTCCAGAATTAGTATAGAGACTTGCCGTTAGATGCTGACTTCTCTGACAAAATTAGGCCATACAAATGTGAAGCACACGCACTGTGAAGATTTAAGTCATGCGAATGCTTTAAGTTCCATGTTTGAACGCGACAATATTGCGTCGTGGCTATTGCAGCAAAAGCGTTCATTGGCTTCAGAGGAAAAGTGATACTTTTTTAGAGTCGATTGATCAACTCTTGTTTAAGGAAATACAATGAAGACTTTGAGTTAACTATTTGACCCTTTGGGGCAGAAGTGTTCGGCACAGTAGGATCTTTAGTTTTTCTATTCATACCAGGAAATTAACCTCGGAAACGGAAAATAAAAGCCCATATAAATAGTCATAGATATTTTATTATTAGCATTTTATGTCTGTAATTGCCTTTGTGCAACAAGGGTCAGATATCGCATTTTTATGACTGTGAACATACAAAAGTATTACTTCGAACACCTGAGGCATACTACAGTACGCTGAGCGGTACATTGAATGGCTGAATAGTAAAATTTCGAAATCTGACCACTCGCCAGCCTGATTGAAAAAAGATTGATCTTTTTTTTAGATGCCTGAATTGTTCTTAGTTGGGGGGATGGAATCGATGCCTGAGAAAAGATGCCGAACACTTATGCAGCTTTGGGGAAATTATCAAAAAAATATCAATATTTGTCCAAAAGCGATACCTATCACCTGTCTAGTAATGTGTATAAGTGTGGATATCGATGGATTTATTGATATTTTTTAAAGTCAAAGTTTAAGAGGTTGAATAGTGAAAAGTTTTTGTGTGCAGCTTATTTCTCTAAGTGTAATTTTCTCAATAAATGCTCAGAATTTAGAAAATGATCAGCGCCTAAAAAAGGCTTTAGAACGGTACCCAGAAGCAGATAAGAATAAAGATGGTATTTTGACTGTTGAAGAAGCAATGGCATTTCGCAGAGAAATCAAATCGGTAAAGAAAAAGAAGATATCGCCGCCCAATACTGATATAAGCCTTTTTACAAAAAAAATCCTGAATCTCAAATATGGGGAACATGATAGGAATGTTATTGACCTTTGGCTTGTAAAGTCAGACAAGCCAACACCTCTGATGATTTATATTCACGGTGGCGGTTTTAAGGGCGGAGATAAATCCAAGGGCTATAAACATATTGAAGGTTTTTTGGAAAAGGGGATATCATTTGCCTCTATCAATTATCGATTTATGCCGGATTCAGGAATCGGTGTCAGAGGCAGTCTAAATGACAGCAAAAGAGCTTTGCAGTTTCTGCGCTTTAAAGCTTCTGAATTCAATTTAGATAAAACTAAGTTTGGCTGTATGGGCGATAGCGCTGGAGCTGGGACAACTTTTTGGTTAGCCTTTACAGATGATATGGCAAATCCACTGAGCAAAGATCCAGTTGAGCGTGAATCAACGAGAATTACAGTCGCTGCCGGTTTTGGGGCGCAATGCACCTACAATATTCAACGCTGGAAAGAAGTTATGGATGTAGTAGGGGAAGGCGATGAAAGCGATTTGTTAGCTTTTTATGGCTTTAAAAGTATTGAGGAAATGAATACCGAGAAGGGGCAGAAAGTAATTGCTAACCTTGATATGTTAGGCCTTTTAACTAAAGATGATCCGCCCTTTTATGTGATGAATACTCAGCCTGGAGGGATAGTTGATATTAAAAATAAAGGTCACCTTTATCACCATGCAAATCATGCCAAAGCTTTGAAAGAGCGTGCTCTGGAAGTCGGAGTAGAACATTTGTGTTTTGCTTCAAAAATCGGCATTCAAGATTCGCCGGATTCTAACGTAGTGAACTTTGCTCTGAAGCATTTTAATCATTAATAATCTTGAGGCGTCCGCCATTTAAGGTAAATATGTAGTGTACGGGGAGAGAAAGGCTTTATAGCAGAGTGTTAGTTTTTTGTACCTGTTGGAGTGTTTATTTATATCAAATTTGTTAATCGCGGCTAAAAGTTTGCGTATAATTTTACTAATGAACATTTTAAAAGGGCCTCTTCGTGCATTGCTGTAAAATGGCTATAATTTCTTTGCTATTTTCAGATTGGGTAAATCGAATATTTTTAGGATAAGATATTCTTCGTCCCGATACCCATAAGCTTGTCTTGTGAACCATCCAATTTTGTTATTGAATCTCTCCATCGATGCAGAGGTTATTCCAGTTTTCTAAAATGCAACAATTCCAGCGGCATGTTTACGTAGGGTTTTGGCCATACTGACAAGCTCTTTTATCTGACAGGCTTCGGCTTTTTCACACCAATAAACCAGTGCATTTTCAACAAAGACCACATCGCGAATTTTATAAATTCTCCTTAGAGCTTCTTTCAACCCATGAGCTGTACCCAGTTCTTGATATAAATGGCAACAGTTTGCCAATTTTTTGCGCGTCAGTTCATTGAGGTTCTCTTGGTTGCGGTTAAAGTGCCATCTTTTTCCTTTGAGGTCGACCTTTTCTTTGTCTTCAAGC
>JAKVBD010000127.1 GCA_022446985.1 Lentisphaerales bacterium | reverse complement strand
CATCCTGCCTGGATTCGATAATAAATTTATCGGACGCAAACTCCTGCCTCGATGAGTTGAAGGGGGTTGCCAGGGACTATGCACAAGGCTGACCGGATATCTAAAGATCCTACTGTGCCGAACACTTCTGACCTACTAACAAATTTAAGTTACACTTTTACCATTTTCGTAATTGTTTTAAAGATAAAAATTTGTCGACCTCCTTCATAACTTCGGTTTCTCACCCAAATACTGTTAACTTTAATATACAAATATACTTACCTACATAGTCCAATATACATATATTAATCATCCCGCAATGCTGATAAGACACAAAAATAAACATAACCCATTTATATCAAATACCTTAAAAAACACAAATTCACTATGGAATCATCTATGCATGTACTCTTGACAAGTAAATCAATGAGGAATCCCTAAAGATGAAAACCAAAAAGTTTTCCATGATCGAAGTAATGGCAGTTGTCGCAGTCATGTCGACACTATCTGTCATGCTGATTACTTCAGTCAAAACAAGCAAGGATGTTGCAATACAAGCAACATGTATGAGTAACATTGCTCAAATTCGCAATGTCACAGAACTACACCGTAAAGACAATGGCAAACTACCATATTCAGAAATTTGGATGACTGATTTCTCGTTTGCAAAAGATTATATAAGCGAAGGCAGTGCTCTTAATATCTTCACATGTCCAGGATCTGAAGATTATGAGGTAACGCAGTATTCGCAACTGACACATAACACCAGTTACTACTATATTCCAAATGGTAGACTTCTAGCTCAAAATATCAACGATGGTTCTAACTATGGCATCACTGCCGACCAAGTCGATAAACTAATTGCCAGTCAAAATGGCATTATTTACGATAAATCTCCAGATCACCACAATGGCAAAGTAAACATTGCTTACCTATATAAAGATGACGAAAATCAAGGTGAGTTCGAAGGTAAACAAGGCAGTATTGCTTCACTCGGAGATAATGATAACCTTCTTGACCTTGATGGCGCAAACCTCGTAAACCTACCTACACTTGCTGATAATAACGACCCAGTAGCTGAAGACAACAACGAACCAGTAGCTGAAGAAGAGCCTCAACTTGCAGATGACGAAGAAGTCGACTTCGATATAAACGATGACGAAATTGTAGTAAATGAAGATGTTATCGCAACTTATAAAGTTCTAGGCGCGGCAATTTCTTACGGCGGCCAGTACGACATGGCTGTAACAACCCAGTTCCAAGTGACAGATGCTGACGGAAATACAAATACTGACGCAGGTTTTGGCGAATATGACAGCGTGAGCAACGGTAACGTCAATGATGGAGAACAACATGAGTACACACCTGAAGAGATTTACACTGCGGGTTCAATCATTACTACAGAGGCAACTTCATGGAAAAAGACCAGCACAAGTAAATCTGGGAACAATGACAAACACTGGAGAGAATACATGGAAGTTGACTCCAGCAATAACACAAATGCTAAAGCCCTCATCCATGGCGATGAAGTTCCAAATATTGACGGTTACCTTGATCAAGGAAACGTCGAAAGCTTCTTGGAAAACTACATAAATGATGGCGGTACTATTAACTTAGCAGACAACCAAATCATCATTCTATTCGAACTTGGTACTACAAACATGAACAGCAGTGCAGCCGACTTCCAGGACCTGGTTATCCTTGTAACACTGGTTAGAGCTCCAGAAGGAACTGAAGAAGAAAGCCTGTCAGATGTCGTGGCAGATTACGATGATGGCAAAAGCAACAATGGTCATGGTAATAATGTCGATGGTGTTGACTCTTCCAATCCAGGTAAAGCGCCATTTGTAGACTCGGTCCCAACTGTCGATGACGAACAAGGAAACGGCAACAGTGTTACAAGCTCTTCTTCTGACAGCAACTCATCTACATCGACAAATTCAAATGACAGTTCATCTTCCAGTAGCAACTCAGGTAATTGTAATTCAAACAGCCACAGCTCATCTAAAAAGCAGCCTTGGTGGATGAAATACTTCAGATAATCAATCCATAACTTCTACAATAACAAGCCCGTAATAATATCCGGGCTTTTTATTTGCTCTTGTTTCATCAATTGACAAATACTACAATACAATTCATTGGATGGGCTAATTTAAAAGGATTGAGAATGAAGCGTTCATACATATATCTACTGTTAACTTTAGTATTTTTCGTATCTTGTTCAGAAGAAAAATCACAAGAAAAACAAACTGAAAAAAAAGTTAAAAAAGTGCCCAAAGTGGTCAAACATACTGTCGACCCTGCAAGTGAACATTTCAGCGTTGAAGACATTTTGAAAATAGACAAAGAAATCCCATTGATTGAACTCATAGTTCCCAAAAATTGGGGTCAACAAGAACTCGACCAGCTCAAACAACTCGAGCTCCTGAGCGAAGCAACTTTCAAAGGCAACGACTTGTCCAAAATCGAAATCGATTTCCTGACTTACAAACGCACTGTCAAAATCCTAAGATTTAAAGATTGCACTATTCACAATGATCTCTTTAAAATTCTGCGAAGAACTGTTGTTGAAAAAATAGTTTTTCAGAACACGGCTCTAACAGATGAAGTGATCCAATCCCTCACTCATGCGCCGCGATTAAAAGAAGTTTATACCGATTCAAAGCTGGAAGAACTCAAAACAGCTCTTCCAAAAGTAGAAATCAAAAGTCTTTAAGCTCTTTTTAACTGGCGAATGATATAACGACTGGGGTGAACTGCTGTTATATGACTTTCGGGTAGTATATTCACTCCGTCACATATCATTTTCGCCAGGTAAGCTGCTAACATTGACGCTGTACTCAACCCACGAGCACCGAGGCCTGCGAGTACATATAAACCTTCCTGGTAAGGTGGCGCAGGATATTTATAATGCGGTCTACCATGTTTAACTTTCACAAAAGCCTCTTTGTACTCCTCTTCGCTGTAAACAGGACCTGCTTGTGGAAAATAATCCTGCTGTACACAGCGAAAACAAACTCGACCATTCAGGCTCTCAGGATCAACTGGTTTGATCAACCCTGGAAAAGCCTCTTCAAAAGAATCCAGCAATTTTTTACTGTCTTCAACCCGATAACCCTCGTCATGATCATCCACTTGAAAAGTTGCCCCTAAAACGTAATCTCCGGAGCTTTCCTGAACCAGATAATTGACATAGTTCATACCAGTTTCAAAGTTGACAGACACCTGCTCTTTTGGAATATGAACAACCTGCCCTCTTGCCTTTCTCATCGGTAAAAAAGACGACCTTTCAAAGTTTTTGGTATTAAAGGCTGCTGTTACAACGACTGCATCGACAGTAGCGCTTTCACCATTTTTGAACTCTAAGTGCCAAGCGTCGTCTTCTCTCTGAAAGTCAGTTACTTCACTGTCTAAAGAACACTCAAAGCCACCTTTTTTGACCAAGCTGCCAGCATACTCCTGAGGCGAAAATGTGACTGCTTGTTTATGGAAAGCAGCCTCATAATCAAAGTTGAGACCAAACTCTTCATTGATTTGCTCTGGAGCTAACCTTTCTAAATAAGATTTTGGCAGCCTCTGTTCACCGCCTTTTATCATAATATCCTTTCTCTCTTCAGTGATAAACTCCAACAAGCCTTCGCGGTATGAAACACCTAAATCATGCAGCTGATTTTTAGTAAAGGCACAACCTGCCTTGGTAAATGTTCCCAAGCGATCCTGCTTCTTAGAAATAAGGGGGTACATCATTCCCCAACGATTACCGGATGCTTCTGAAGCCACTTTGCTATTTTTATCATAAACAGTCACATCGATACCAGAACGCGCCAAAAAGTAAGCCGTATTTAAACCTGCAATCCCAGCCCCGATAACTGCCGCGGTCTGAATTTTTTTTCTAGGAGGGTTCTGAAACCATGGAGGTAAAACTGGACTGCCGATGACATGCCCTGTGAAAGTCCCCACAGTCATGTGCTTTTTATTTCCGAAACCTTTAATTCTTTCCACACTAAAGCCGACTGACTCCAACCCGCGCCTGACAAAGCCAGCTGCAGTAAACGTCGCTAAAGAAGTATTCTCATGGGAATGCCGGGCCATTTGCAAGAATAATGCTTCGGACCACATTTCTGGGTTGCGCGATGGAGCAAATCCATCGAGATACCAACAATCGATTTTGCCTTCGAATTGTTTATAAACATCAACAGCATCGCCATACATCAGCAGTAAAGAAACCTGACCATTCTCAAATTCCAAAAAATGAAAGCCGCTAGTAATAGGTGGCAATTTAGCTCGTAATTGACTGGAAAATTCAGCTAATTCAGGAAATGCTGCATGAGCTTTCTCAAAATGCTCTAAATCCAAAGGGTGTTTTTCACAGCTAATAAAGGTAAAACGCTTGGCCCCTGCTTGTTCTTTCCAGGCTTTCCAGGTAGTCAAAAAGTTAAGTCCCGTTCCAAAACCCAACTCACCAATCACTAAAGGAGCTTTCTGAAGTTTTTCCTGAACCTTATTAGCAGCGAGAAAAACATACTCGGTTTCTGCTAAACCCTGACCATCGTGGTAGTAAATATCGCCATACGCTTCAGAGTAAAGCGTTCCCTCTTCGGTCCAGGTAAGATCATCCATTAAATTGTCCTGTTTTTCTTCAAGCTGTAGATCAAGAACAGCAATAATAAACCGGCACTGCAGAACAACAAGTATATTTGATAATGATTAAAAGACATTCCCGCTAAGCTGAAACTCAAGCTGCCGGCTTTTGCTAAATAAATGGATGAACAAAGCCCACACAGCGAGGCGCCTGCCGCTGTCATCGCCATGCTTATACTGATGCCGAGAGAACGGTTTTCGGCTTTTACTAAACGCATCGCTTCAGTGGTAACACCAATTCCCATGGAGTTGAAAGCCACTGAAAATAATAAAGTCAGAGCTCCGGCGGTAATTACTGTTAATGAAGTAAAATGGGCCATACAGGAAAAGAGTAATATGGCTGCAGCAGACAGCATTAAATTACCGCGAAACATGAGAATATTCTTCTTTTCATCTGCCACTTTCGCTCCAAGCCAGTAACCAATGAGTGCCCCTAACTGGGCAAGGTAGCCCATGGTAACAATTTTGGATTCCGAAAACTTTAGCGACTCTTTTTCATACAAGTTCGCAAATGTCAGAAAGCCTGAACAGAAAAACATGAATACCCCGATAAAAATACAAAAGGCTATGTATTCACGATTTTGAAAACAGTCTCTTAGACCATTTTTAAAGTCAGGCTTTACCTCATTTTTTTCAGTAACATCCGGCACTTTTACATAAAACCAGATTCGATAAACCAGAAAAAATGTCACGATACCGATAATCCATAAGTAGGTCAACTTAGAGTTATACTTCGCTAAGATGAGCGAAACTGCAAAGGTCGCCACTATACAAATTAATTGCCAGGCAATGCGCAACCAGGCAAAGAAATGGCCTCGTTTGTGATCTTCTATGAGCGGATGCAATAAAGCAAACCAGTTCGATACAAAACAGGTTAAACCAAAACTGAATAAGCAAATCGCCAAGGTTGCCCAAAGTAAAGCTTGTTGCGGCAAAAAGTAAATTACCCCAAAGAGTCCAAAGCCCAGAGCATGTAGCCAATTCCCGGCAGCACCTATTCTTTTCTTGCCAAATTTATCTGATAGATGGGCCAAAGGCATAAGGAAAATTAAATTGCAGGCATAAGGAATAAGCGTCAAAAGAAACATGATGGCACTGTCGCCAAGCTCAAATTTCTTCAGATAGTTAAGCATAAAACCATTTGCCAAAAATTGTGGACCAAACAGGCCTGCACACTGACACAAAAGTATATTTCTATGCGCCTGCTTTCTGACTTCTCGACAAAGTTCCAAATGCTTCCCAATAATTCATTTACCACATAACAAAAAGGCAGCCTAAAAAAGACTGCCTTAGCTTTAGTATGGTAAATATATTACTTTTACTTCACTTCCTCAAGTTTACGGCCCTGCTTAAGGAATTCAAAAATCGCCATGAACTGCTCGGCGCCATCACCCTCCAAGTGATTTGACAGAGCTGTCGTTCCATCGTTGGAAAACTTAGGCATCTTTGTCATTGGTACGATACGGTTTGGATCCAGCATCCATCTTTTATAGTAGTCTGGGCGCAGTCTTTCCATAGTCAGCTGTAGATCGATTCCTTTAACTTCAAAGGCGGCAAGAGCTTTCTTTGGACCGGCATCGTGACAAATCACACAGCTTAAACCACCCTGAGTTCCAGTAAGTATTTTACCGATTTCTTTGTATTCTTTATTTTCCGGAATTTCTTCAAAGTCTGTTCCTAAACCATGAGATGCAGCTAAGCCTTCTGCTAATAAACCAGAGCGCTCTTTAAAAGCCGGCATACGAGCATCCAACCAAGGTCTGGCACGAACATCATTTTCTCCTGCCAAAAGATCTTTAACATAACCGGCCTGAAGCTTTTCCCCCATCCAGGTAAGTAATGGTTTAAACTGATCCAGGTGACTGCCTTCGTGAGCTTTTAAGTCTTGTGACTCTACATGATACTGTGCAAAATCACTGATACGGCCATCATACTTGTGGCAGGCGGTACAATTCACTTCTTTAATTTGACGCTTAGCAAACTCTGCCGGACTGTTCTTTTTCAGGGAGTCTTGACCTGATTTTAAGAAAGCTGAAATAGCCCCCTTCTCTTTGTCATTAAGATTATAGTTTGCCGCTTTATTATCCAGACATCCACCTTGAGTTAAGTCTGCCAGAGATTTACCCATCGGTTTACTGTCGTTCTCGTGGCACGAAACACAACCAAGCTCAGCATAAAGTTTCTTACCGTTCTCTGTATTTCCCTGCTGAAAGTTAAAGGCTTTTGTCGTAGCTGACTTCATGAGGTATGCAGACAGCTTTTTAGCTTCATCATCACTTAAACCAAAATCAGGCATGCGAATCCATTTATAGTGTTTTGCCGGATTCTTAAGAAAGTCTGCAAGAGCGCTAACTGACTTGAACTTACTAGCAACATTGTGAAGTGGTGTTCTATTCTTATCTCCAGCCTTATCCGGACGGGTGTGACAAGAAACACAACCAAGCTTGTGGAATATGTCTCCTCCATCTTTCACAAGGGCATCAGTTATTTTAGTTTCTGAATATGATTCATTTTTAAGAGAAGCTAGATAAGCCGCTAAATCGACTGCAGAAGTATCTCCCGACTTGAGTGCCTCATCCACAGAATCATGCTTCAACAGCTTAGGCATTGTTGCTGAGTGACGAAGCCCTTGTGGATTCTGAATCCAGGCAGCCAACCAGGCTTCATTGTATCTATTTCCGGCATTGTGAAGATTTGGAGTATCGCGCTTTAATTCAGGCATCGCAGTCTGAGCCAATTCACCAGGAGAGTGACACTTGGTACAATTAAAGTCTGCAACGAGTTGTCTACCTTCACGCAGCAGGTCATTTTTAATATTTAACTCACTTGGAGTATGACTAAGTGCGCTTGGAGGAACTGGTTCCTTAGGAAAATTCAATCCTTTCCAGAGAAAACGCAATTGAGCATTCCCCTTGGCCGGACTTTCATAGGAAATTACCACATCGTGCTCGCCTTTATTCAAACGGAGACGCTCAGATTCAGTACTTGAAAAGTCTGCGCCTTCCACTTCCAATGCCACTTTCCCGGCAATTTCCAGTTTTACCTTACCGTTACCTTTAAAAGAAAAGAAAACCCGACTTCTCTCTTCGACTTTTAATTTTCCGGTGAATTGAGCTTTAAAAGGACCTGGCTCCAGAAAAGGAGTTGCCGGCTGTCCTTCCTTAACATATAAAGCTCCAATTCTGGTGGACATAGCGTCCTTATTTCCTTTGGAGTCTTCCAGTTGCAACTGTAAACCAAACTCTGCAAACGCAGCATTGGTCACAAACGCGACAAGTGCCAATAACAGTTTCTTCATACTTCCTTATTCCTAGATATTCATTATAACGCACTGCAGGCCCTCTCCAGGTTCTGCATTGTTTTATCTAGCTAATAAGGTTTTTTTCGCTTTATTACGCAGAACTACTAATTTTTTTGAAAATAAAACCGCCTAACACATGTAAAATTATTTATTATCAAAAAAAATAACAAATATGATTACTCTTTACTCCGAAGCCATCAGCTATATCTGTGTTTGTAATTAATAATCATGCATTTGTGTTTAGTATGGAGAAAATATATGAGAAGATTCACTCTCATAGAAATGCTTGTTATCATCGCGATAATAGGTCTACTCTTAAGTCTATTATTCCCTTCTTTAAGTAAAGCACGAGAAACGACGAAAACTGCCGTTTGTATCAGCAATATTTCTCAAATAAAAAAACGAATAATTTTCCTGGCGCTTTAGCGAATATGCAGCTTTAACGTCCTCAACTTGTTGAGGTTCCCGACGTCCCATAATGTAAGTCGCACTTATGTCAAAACTCTCAAGCGCCAAAAACGGCCGACGCGAACGCTTCATTAAAGATAAAGCCCAGATCTCAAAGCAGTAGAGTTACTTCAAGAAAAGGGCTTGGTTTATTTTGGTTAATTATCTAATAGATAGATATTTACAATTCAAAATAAAAGTATCGGAGACCGTTACTCCTCCGACTGTTGCTCCCTATCTACTTCCTAGATAATTCCTTGATAGTTCTACTAAACAATCTGTCAAATTTATCATTCCCCTTTAAAATCAGTCTCATATTATTCGTCTCTAAAACATCGACTATGCGCTTATCTAAGTTAGTTTTACGTATATCTAAAAGCTTAATTCCTTTTAGATTAAGGAGCTCAGCTTCTGCTTCAGTTGCAATGTTTGCTTCCTGGAAGCTAATTCCACCTATTGAACCAGAGTTTTTGGTCAGATACTTCATAACCTCTAGAGAAATTACGCATTTCTTATAATTCATTATTATCTTTTCTTCTGCCCCCTTCAGGAGATAATAGTTTTTCAAACCCTGTAAGTCTGCTCTCTTATTAAAGGGGTAAGAATTATTTATTTTTGATTTTCAACTATAAGATATCTTATATCATAGGATGATAAAAACCTTTCATTTGCTTTGATTTGTATAGCTAAAGTCAGAATTAGAAGCAAAACTATTTTCATAATACATTACCGAACTCATGACACTCACAACCAGCTGCTTCGATCTCTACAGGAACTGGACTTGTCACTTCAATGACATACCTAGCGATATGATACTCATACCAATATTCAAGATTGGCTGTAATATTAAGGTTCAAATTACCATTATTGGGGTTTTGTTCATTAAATCTTACTCCATTAGGTACACATTCTTTTGAACTTTCTTCGCATTCACCAGCACATAACCCTTTAATTTCATCATCGGTTAAATCTAATAAACTTCTGAGTAAATGTTGAATAGAACCAGGCTTTGAACGTACTCCTACTCCAATTGGAGTAGGCCCATTACCTGGAGAATAATAGAAATGACTATCACCTCCAGTATAAGGCCCTTCTGGGATTCTAAACCATTCAGATTTATAAGTACCTACATTGATATTTTTTATCAGCGAGCCATCCGGTTCACAAGGACAATCATCAGTATGAGAAAGTCCACTCGGATCCATCGCAAACCTCTGCGCAAAATACCCGTTATACAGACCATACCCATCAACATAGCCCAGCGGATCCCTTGAAATGAACCTACCCAGTTCAACCGAGAAATATCTAGCTCTGAAGTACCAAAGGCCAGTTTCGGCGTCGAGACGCCTTCCAGTAAACCCGTATTGATTTGAGTAAGCAGTATTCAGTAAGGAGTTGCCAGTAGGATCGAGGATAGTTTGCTTGCCGTAAGGAGTGTAAGCGTAGAGTTCGAGTATGTTTCCAGAAGCATCTGTGAGGCCGCGGATGTTGTATTGGCGGTCGGAATGGTAGTAATGGATGACAGGTGTTGCCGGACTGGAGCCCAGCGATCCATGCACTTGTGCGACGATGTCGTCGATGTAGGTACCGTGAACGTAACTAGTAGCTAGGGAATAGGTACTAGATGCTAGGGAGTACTCTTCGATGACACGTTGTCCGTGGCTTACATAGAGAGTTGTTCCTGTCAGATCATTTGACTTTGAGACTCTTCTACCTAGAGCATCATACTCAAAGCTGGTTACTCCAGACTGATTATTACTGACAGAAACAAGGTGGTTGTCGATGTCCCAGGTATATGAAGTGATCAGTGAAAAGTTATCAGTGGTCAGAGCATCGTAGGTTAATACACTACCAGATTTGTCATCTGCAGCATACTCAAGAGAAGCCTTGGCATTGACTGCCAGGATTATCAATAAAAGCAATAATATGTGTTTCATTTTTCTTCTCATTGTTTTAGCTAAGCCCAGATCTCAAAGTAGTGGAGTTGCTTCAAGAAAAGGGCTTAGTTTATTTTTGGTAATTATCTAATGAATAGATAGTTACATATCAAAATTAAAGTATCGGAGGCCGTTACTCCCGTTGACCATGACTGATGAAGAGGGTTGTTCCTGTTAGGGAGTTTGATTTGGAGACACGGCGGCCAAGGGCATCGTACTCAAAACTGGTTACTCCTGACTGATTACTTGTTACTGATTCCAAGTGGTTGTCGAGGTCCCAGGTTAATGCCGCAAGGGATTGCGACGCTTCCAGCAGGTTGCCTTTGTCGTCGTAACTTAATGCAGGCAGGCTGCCCGTGCCCCCAGAGATATCCGTAAGTTCGTGGACGTCGTTGTGAGTGCGAGACTCTGTTGAACCGTCGGTTGTTACGGATGTCCAGTTGCCGATCAGGTCGAGGTTCCAGCTTTGGGAATTTATAACCGGCGAGCCGCCGGTGGTCCCAGAGCGAGACCAAGAGGTGACTCTGTCGGCGGCATCGAAGGATGCTGTCCAAGAGTAGTCGAGCCACGCTCCACTCTGCAGAGAGGCTTGCCCGTTAAACAGTAACAGCATTAAAAATAATGAGATCAAACTCTTCATCTTCGTCCTTTCATATATCACAGAATAGAAGAAAGGAGTTCGCCATTTCTTAACACCTGAATGAGCAAATTCTCAGACAAAAAACAAGCCCGAAAGCATCTTTACATTTTCGGGCTTAAAATTTTACTAAATTTTAATCGATTTTCGGAAAAATATCGGCTGACATTACCTCTTAACCGTACCTGATGCCAACTTCTTTTTTATTAAAAAAAAGAGACAAGTAAATATAGAAAATAAACATAACCAAGTGATAAAACTTAATGTACTACTTGAAGCTGGTAGTGATTCAGCAATAGCCTGACCTGGAGCTGGTTTTCCAAAAATGAAAAACCAAACTACTGAAGTAACGGCTACAAATATAACCAAATATAGGCAAATTTTAATTACTTTTAACACTTACGGCCACCTTCTTTCATAAGCAATATCGGTATCACCATTGGCACAAATAGTTATAGAGATTGTTGATGATGCGACATCTGCGGAAATATCAAGTAGCTTTGTCTTAATCCCAATATAGGCTACATAATTACTTGTGTAAGTTATACATTCTACTTCTTCATCCTCACATTCACACTCATCAACTTTTTTCGTCCCCGGAACTGGCTTTGCAATAGAAACATCATAATCAGGTGGTCCCACAGCATAAGTCCATTGCCCCAGTGCATTATCTGCACCATGTGAAATCAATTTACACCCATCATTGGATTGACCAAAGACATTTAAATAATGTTGATATGCAGCAGTGCTATTTCCTGTTATCCAGTCTTCAAATCTTGTTAGTTTTGAAGTCCAGTAGTGATAATGAGACTTCTCAATCATTCCGGTAGGGTCTAGCTGAAAGTGACTTGCAAAATACCCGTTATAAAGTCCATACCCATCGACATAGCCTAACGGATCTCTTGAAATGAACCTACCAAGTTCATCTGAGAAGTACCTAGCCCTGAAGTACCAAACATATAGAGGCCTATGTGCATCATACTGGAAAAAGTCGTTGCAACCCTGTTGCGTTTCAGTGAGATATGGATTTTGAGCCAGATGTAAATCCGGTGAAATTTCCTCGAAAACCCCGATGTGCGTTTTTTGAGCTGAATCAAGGTTTCGAATAGAAGCGGCTAAAGGAAAAAATGACGAAAAAACCAGAAGGAATATCAGGAGTTTTGAGAGTTTTTTCACGTGTAGTTTTAGCCCGTTTGTTTTGATAAGTTTTAAACTAAAGGGACTTAGGGATTTTTTCCAGTGAAATAGGTTTCTTTTTTAGGAGCTAACAAAAAGCTGAAGCCAGCTTTACCGCTTGGATTTTGAGGATAACTAAGAGAGCATCTAACAAGCTGCTAACAATCAAAAAGAACGCACGAAAGAGAGGTTTTTATGACTTTTGAGAGTCGTCGCTTTGATGCTCTTTAGAGCTACTTGGATGCGTTAAGTTGTGGACATTTTTAAGCTGCTTGATTGAGACTCTGGTGTAAATCTCTGTGGTTGAAATGTCTGAGTGTCCAAGCATTTGCTGGATGTAGCGAATATCAGCGCCATTTTCGAGCATGAGAGTCGCTGCAGTATGCCGGAAAATATGGCAGGCTCCTTTCTTATCAATTCCGGCCATTCGAATGTATTTCCGCATGTTTTCAGTAATACAATCCAAAGGAATCGACGTTCCTTTGGTCGAGAGAAAAATAGTTTGTTCTGAGGGTTCGACCAGGAGAGCATCCCGACAGTCATCAAGGTACTTTTGTAGCCATAATTCAGCTCGTTGACCGATAGGTACAACTCGATCTTTGCGGCCTTTACCTTGCCGGATCATCAAGACACCTCGCTCGGGATCGTAGTCATACAGCTTGAGTCCGGCCAGCTCTGAACGGCGTATTCCTGTCGAATAAAATATTTCCAGAATCGCTCTGTTTTTTATACCGTCCAGAGTCTTTATATCCGGTTGAATCATAATGCTTTCAACCTCTTTCAGAGTGAACACACTTTGCGGCAGTTGAATGCCTTTTTTAGGCATTTCGATGTCAGCCGCAGGGTTGTGCATAATGAAGCGTCTTTGAGCCATCCACTTAAAAAAAGAACGCACGACCGACAAACGGTTTATCTGGCTGGAGAGTCCAAGCGGCTGGCCGTTTGTCTTGCGATAGTGATACATGTATCTTTGGTAACTCTCAATAATTGGTCTTTCAAAGTCGTCTACTCGATCAAGTCCCCGTTCGTCAGCCCAGTTAAAAAAGTAATTCAGGTAACGTCTGCGAACACTGATAGTTACGGGTGATTTATGAGTGTACTCCAACCATTCAAAATATTGAGCGGCAAACTGGCGAACTTCGCTGTCTGTATGATGACTCATGTTTTGCACTCCATATATGTGTTTTTCAGAAAAGTAAACAAGGTTTCATATTTCATGCTTGTTTTAAATGACTTGCGTCGATTTTTAGAGTGTGACCACCTGCCGACCGCACCCCGACCAGTGGCCGACCACTATCATTTTCAGGCCGACCACCTGCAATCGTACTTGTATCTATGAGATTCATAACGAAGCGTTTTCCGTCTTCTCCTTCACCTTTATAAAGCAGTTGATAGACAAATTGTTGACCTGTAGCGCCTTTCCAAAGCTGTAAATATTCCATTTCTAAAAGTCTGTTTAAGTGGACTTTT
>JAKVBD010000126.1 GCA_022446985.1 Lentisphaerales bacterium | reverse complement strand
ACACAAGACCAAACTACATTCAAGCTAAAGCCTTGCACTAAAGTGCATAGTTTCAACTAGCGGACTGAGACAATGAAATTTTATGAAACTGTTGATCAAAGAAAAAAGTACTTGGAAAACGAGTGATTTTTCGGAAGGGACGCTACAGATTGGACTTCAACGAGATCAATATTTTCACCGTTATTACGCAACAGAAAAAAAACTGTTATAAACGAGACTAAACTACTAAAAACTCTAACAAGAGGGTCAACCGAATAGCGAACACTCACTGCGTTCGTTGCTATTCGCTATAGGTTACCCTAGACGTTATAGTCAAGAAAAAAAATTATTCGAAAGAAAGTCAAACTTAAGGTCACTTGATTCACCAAAGTCCCCTCTCCTAAAGCTAGGCAAACGGCAAAACGAGAGCTGAAAACTAAACCACTATGGACTGAAAGTCCATAGGTTTTTTACGGACTGAAAGTCCGACGTCATTCAAGAAAAAAGTTATCAGAGGAATCAGGCTTATCTCTATGGTGTTCTATATATTCATTAACCATTTCTTCAGAAATGTTACCGGTACTCCAAGCGCCATAGCCAATTGCCCAAAAATGCTGTCCCCAATACCTTCTCTTAAGTTCAGGAAATTCTTTTTGAAGCATACGAGAGCTCCGGCCCTTAAGTCGTTTTACCAAATCGGAGATTGAAAGAGATGGAGGGTATTCAACATGCATATGTATATGATCTGAACTAACAACACCCTTTAAAATTTTTACATCCAGAGCATTTACGCCTTGGATTAAAAGCTCACGGCAGCGGACTTTAATATCGCCAGTGAGTACTTTGTAACGATATTTCGTGACCCAGACTATGTGGACACTTAAATTGCTAACTGTATGATGACTATAACGTGGACTTCCCATAAGAATTATGCTAACACAAGACCAAACTACATTCAAGCTAAAGCCTTGCACTAAAGTGCATAGTTTCAACTAGCGGACTGAGACAATGAATACACCCTGCCGGGCGCACAAAAAAAGCCACCGATTATCAACCGATGGCTTTTGAGTAGGAATAATCTACAAATTCTTAGTGGGAAGCTTCTCCAGCACCACTTGGTATGCGAATCTCTTCTACCATATCTTGAACCTCTTGTGGCGGTGGAGCCGTAAAGCTGCTCACTGCAAAGGCGACAATGAAATTCACAAACATACCGATGAAACCTATCCCTTCAGGAGAAATCCCGAAAAGGTAGTTTTTGTGACCAGCGATGAACTGGAAGTAAAAGATGTAACCAAAGGTAAATAGCAAACCACTGATCATACCGGCAACAGCACCTTCACGATTCATTCTCTTAGAGAAAATTCCCATTAACAAAGTCGGGAAGAAAGTTGATGCTGCCAGACCAAAAGCAAAGGCTACCGTCTTGGCAACAACACTCGATGGTGGATTGATACCAAAATAAGCTGCTACTGCAAGCGAGCCAAAAGAAGCTAAACGAGCATAGAACATCTCCTGCTTATCCGTACAGTCAGGCTTGATTAGCTTCTTCATCAAGTCGTGAGAAATAGATGTTGAAAGAACCAGTAGAAGACCTGCTGCTGTAGAAAGAGCAGCTGCCACACAACCTGCCATAACCAAAGCAATTAACCACTTAGGAAGGTTCGCCATCTCTGGATTCGCTAAAACAATGATGTCTCTTTCATAGTAAACCTCATTTGCATCTTCAGAGATCTTATTTGTCACAAGACGCTGACCATCTGTGCCGCGCTTGTCGCCATTCATAGCTGGTTTACCGGCAAAAACTGAACCTTTGTCAAAGTTCATAACGCCGTCATTATTTTTATCGACCCAGGCAATCATTCCCTGATTTTCCCAGTTCTTAAACCATGCTGGAGCATTTGCGTAGGTTTTGCCATTAACTTCATCAATAAGATTAGTCTTGGCGAAAAGACCAAGTGCTGGTGCCGTTAAGTAAATCACTGCAATAAAAGCAAGTGTCCAACAAGCTGATTTACGTACAGCTTTCACACTCTTCACAGTAAAGAAACGAACGATAACGTGAGGTAAGCCTGCTGTACCGATCATTAATGCAGCAGTGATACAGAACATATCAATTTTCGACAAAGAACCATCAGTGTATTTTGTTACACCAAGGTCTACTGATATTTGATTCATCTTTTCCAGAAGTGGAATAGCTTCACCACCACCTTTAGTAAAGTCGCCCATTAAACCCAATTGAGGAACAATATTGCCCGTCAAAGCCATAGAGATAAAGATTACTGGGATCGTATAAGCAAAAACCATCACACAATACTGAGCTACCTGAGTATAAGTAATACCTTTCATACCGCCAAGGCCGGCATAGAAAAATACGATACCGCCGCCGATAAGGACTCCAGTAGCTATCTCGATATTAAACAAACGCGAGAATACAATTCCAACTCCGCGCATCTGCCCCATGATATAGATCATACAGATAAAGATCGCACATATAACTGCAACCAAGCGAGCGGCCTTTGAATAGAAGCGATCACCGACAAAGTCAGGAACTGTTGCCTTACCGAATTTTCTCAGGTAAGGAACCATAAGAGTCGTCAGAAGTACAAAACCTCCGGTCCAACCCATTAAAAAACGTGATGCATCATAACCTGAAGCCGCGACTATACCTGCCATTGAAATGAATGTTGCTGCCGACATCCAGTCTGCTGCAGTCGCCATACCATTTGCCAAAGCAGAAACTCCGCCGCCTGCAGTATAATATTCTTTAGTCGAACCAGCTTTTGCCCAAAGAGCAATACCGATATAGATACCAAAGGTGATTCCGATGAAAATGAAGTTCCAAATATCTTGACTCATTTGTCTTCCTCCTCATCGTAACCATGTTCGGCATCGAGCTTGTTCATGAAAAACATGTAGCTGATTAGTAGAAGTACAAAGCAGATGATTGACCCCTGCTGTGCCATCCAGAAACCAAAAGGCGCATTTCCAATTTTAATAGTATCCAACTGTTCCTTAAAAAGTATACCACAACCGTAAGACACAACGAACCATATACACAACACTACCGCCACAATTTTAAGACTACCTTTCCAGTAGCCGCTGGGGTCACCCTGAGCAGACATTTGATTTCCTTATTTTGACACTCATTTCAACACGCGTAAACTATGGACACGAATGGACTATATTTCCATCATAAAAAATGCTTTATGTCGTTTTAATTGTCAGATTATACTCGTCTGTATAAAAAAAGAGTTTATAGTGTGCCCAAAATTTCATTCAAAACATTTACTTTACTTTAACATAAAATCTAAAATAATAGTTACTTATGAAAATAATCATCGATAATAAAATACCGTATATACAGAACATTCTGGAACCTCATGCAGATGTCCATTACATACCCGGTAAAGACATCTCACCAGGTGACACTAAAGATGCCGATGCCTTGATCGTTCGAACCCGTACGAAAGTGGATAAAAGCCTGCTTGAAAACTCATCGATAAAATTCATCGCAACTGCGACTATCGGTTTTGACCATATAGACAGGCAATACCTAAAGCAAAACAACATTTCATGGACAAGTTGTCCAGGTTGTAACTCTGAATCCGTGGCTCAGTATATAACCTCCACCCTCATTGAACTTGAGGAGCGTTATTCCGAATCTCTCAAAGGTAAAACTATGGGAATCGTCGGTGCTGGGAATGTCGGTAAAAAAATCATCACCAAAGCAAAAGCTCTTGGCATGAATGTCCTTGTCAATGACCCTCCACGAGCCAGACAAGAAGGCTCTGTAGGATTTTGCTCTATCGAGGAAATTACCGAAAAAGCAGACTTTATAACCCTTCATGTTCCTCTTTTCCGCCATGGACAAGATAAAACCTTTCATATGGTCAACAGCAAGTTTTTTAAGACCATGAAATCAGATGCTACTATAATCAACACTTGTCGTGGTGAAGTGATCAACAATCTAGACCTTAAAATCGCACTTCAAAATAAAGAAATACGTGGAGCCGTTATCGATGTCTGGGAAAATGAACCGGGAATCGACCCGGAGCTATTAGAACTTGTTGACATCGCCACTTCTCACATAGCCGGTTATTCTGCAGATGGCAAATCAAACGGTACATCTATGTCCGTTCAAGCCCTAAGTAAATACTTTAATCTTGACTTGAATACCTGGTTCCCGGACACTGTCCCCATGCCTGAACCGGTTATTACTCTAACCAAATCTGGTTACGAGGGTGTTAAAGAAGCTGTTCGCAAGGCATTTGACATTCTAACAGATGACAAACTACTGCGCGAAGATATAAACACTTTCGAATACAACCGCGGCAACTACCAACTCAGAAGAGAGTTTCACAATTATACCATCGCTGAGACTGATGCCGTAAATGCTCCAATTTTAAAAGATCTCGGCTTCAAGATTACTTAAACCTGTCTTTTTCAGTACTTTCATGTAAAGTACTGAATCCCTTCCACCTTTCTTATTTCCCAACAAATTATCAAATATTATACTAATAAAATCTAATTCTGTCTCAAAAATGACACTGTTAAGTTTTTAACTGCATTTATGACAATTTTGTTTAAATATAAATTTAAATAACTCTTGCGAGGTCATTTTATTTTCCTCATAATGTTTGCTAAGAAAAGGCACTGATGGGTTATATGTAAGTCATTTAATAATCATGACTTTTCGAGCAAAAGTGATTTTATATAGCAAATAAGTTTGATGAGCACAGTTAATTAAAAAGTTGTGACAACTTCATTTAAAAAATAAATTTACACTTTTGTTATTTTATAGGATTTTAATCTAAATTTTGTAACTTTCGGCGTGACAGACTTTAATAATAAACCTATAATTTATAATCAACTGAGAACTAAAGGAGCCAGCATGAAGGGAACTAAGCAAGCGTCTAACAAAGCCTCAACTATTGATCCAATCGAAAGAGAAAGACTCAAGAAAATTATGGCTAAACCGGTAAATCCTCGTACAACTTCCCTGTACTGGCTGTCTCAAGGGCGATTTAAAGTCGCTGATTAAGCAGACTTCTAAAAATTTCATAAAAGCGGGTCAATCATTGGTTCGCTTTTTTTTATTTTTATATAAAAAAATTTCTACCAGCATAAATCCAACTAACACACTTTCAGAATATACCAGCCTCCTCTCTAAGACTCTTTAAAACAAGAGATTAAATCTTTTCCATAAACTCTGTCACATTTTCCTAACTCATCCAATACTAACTAAGTAACATCCAAAATTGCTTAGTTGCTCAAAATAAATATACAAACTAACCATTGAATAATTAACGTATACGGTATATAAATTCCATTACATAACTGTATGTGTGATAAGATATAGAGGAATTTCAGATGCAATTAAACAGACGACAAGCTCTTAAAGGAGCTGCTGCTATAAGTGCCTTTCAAGTTGTACCAAGAAGACTTCTTGGTGGCCAGAGTTACATCCCTCCAAGTGAAGAATTGACTCGTGGTATTATTGGCTGTGGCGGTATATCCAACTCACACCTGGGCTATAAAGGCGCTCGAATCATTGGATTGTGTGACGTCGATGAAGGTCGTCTAAATGGTCAAAAGAAGAAATTAGAATCCCGTGGCAACAAAAGTGTAACAGCTCACAGTGACTTCCGCGAAATGATTTCCAGAGATGACATAGACATAATCACTGTGGCAACACCTCCTCACTGGCATGCACTCATGTCTATTATGGCTGCCGAAGCCGGTAAAGATGTCTGGTGTGAAAAACCTATGACACGTACTATTGCCGAAGGTAAAAGAGTTATTGAAGCCTGTAAAAGAAATGGAACCATTTTCCGCATAAATACCTGGTTTAGATTTACCGGTAACTTCTATGGCTTTGGGTCAACAGTAAAAGAAGTCAAAAAACTTGTCGAGTCAGGCTTATTAAAAGGCCCACTGAAATTCACCGTTGGCAGAGGTCAGGGCTTCAACTGGAAACACAACTGGAATGGTAAGACAAGTCTCCCACACCAGAGCATTCCTAAAGGTTTCAACTACGACATGTGGCTTGGCCCTGCACCATATAAACCATACAGCAGACACCGCACCCACGGTACCTTCAGAGGTTACTGGGACTACGATGGGGGCGGTCTTGGCGACATGGGCATGCACTACCTCGACCCGGTTCAGTACATTATGGGCAAAGACGAAACCAGCCCGGTCAAAGTTGAAGTAGACACAAATGATCAACACCCAGATGCAGTTGGTTCATGGCGCCGCATCGTCATGACATATACGGACGGTACAGAATTGCATCTCGATGGCGATGGCTCTCTTCAAAACAAGCCATTTATCGAAGGTCAAAACGGCAAAGTCTTTAAGAGCTTTCAGTCAGACATTCCAAACCTTAGACAAAAACTGAGAGCTTTCCCTGACCCAAAACCGCAAAACGATAATTTTTATAAATGTGTTAGAACACGTGAAAAATTTGCTCTAAATGAAGAAAACGCGCATCGCTCAACAACGATTGTAAATATCGGCAAAATAGCGTTAAGGCTTAACCGCACTCTCAAGTTTGACCCTGTCAGACAGGTATTCATTGGTGACGATGCAGCAAACAGACTGGTAGATCAACCAAATCGTTCACCATGGAATCTAATTTAAGGAGCTTAAACATGAAAAAATTTGCACTACTCGCTCTATTACTCAACTCAGCCTATGGCCAAAGCGCTCCTGAGTTATGCCAACAACTTGTTATGGATGGATCCGGCTCAGATGCTAAAGCCAGAACAGCGCTTATGAAGCTATCTCACAGTGCTGTTTTACAAGGCAAAGACAATCAGTTAAAACACGAAGCAGCTTTACTAAAAAAACTTAACACTACAAAGTCGCAGGATCTTGCTACATTTCTTCTTCAACAATTAGAAATTTGCGGTACGGAAAAAAGCCTACCAGTCATAGCCAAACTACTCAACGACCCGCAAATTGGTGAGAATGCCGCCAGTACTTTAACTAAGTTAGCCACTTACGATCCATCTCTAGCTTCTGAATTACTGATCACTGCTTACAATAAAGCGACAGATAAAAAAGCATATTTGCTAAATGCCATGTCAATTCTAAAGCTTAAAGACAGTCGTAGTCTAACTGCCTATAGGAGTCAGGCACAAACTAAAAGCCTAAATAAACAACCCGCACTACAGGGCTTGGCCGTAGCCGGACAAAAACAAGACAGTAAGTTAATACTTGATTCATTTACTAAAGCTGAAAAAATCTTTAGAGGTAGAGCCTTTAGATTAAACCTCGTCTACGCTAAAAACCTGGCTCAAGTAGATAAATCTTCTGCACTCAAGCACCTTTCGGCTCTCCAGTCAGGTCTGAATAAATCTGATATTCCTTATCAAACTGGAATACTCTCAGTTAAAATGAAGATTCAGGGAGTCTCTGCTGCACTCTTACAGAGTCTTTCAAAAGCCAACATCCATACTCAGAGTGCCGTCACCCGCCTACTTAAATCAGGTCAATACGGCAACCCAACTGAGACTATCATCAAACTGGTAAAAGCCAGCCCAGATGAAGTTTTTTATCTACAAGCTCTAACTGCTGTAGCACCGGCAAAAGCGGCACCTTATATTTCTCAAGCCCTAAATAGTAAGAATGCCGAGACTAAAAATGCGGCTGTAGCATTAAGTAAAAACTTCGGTTCAGACTTTGCTCCTTCTCTCATAAAAACTCTTATGGCCAAGGGCGAAATCACTAAAGAAGAAATTCAAATCGCTAAAAGTATGATTCACCCAGCTAAGGTCAGTGAAATTACGGCTCTTTGGCAGAATCTGAGTCCAGCTCTTGAAATTGCTTTCATTGATATGACTGCACAAATCAGAGAACCGGAAGTCGCGGCTAAAGTCATCGCTGCTACTGGCAGCCAGGACAGCAAAGTAAAGCGTGCTGCTCAAAAAGTTTTAAAAGATGTAGTGTCGCCGGCAGACCTAAGACAACTCATCCAACTTCTCAATGCTGAGTCAAGCTCCAGTGCTGTGCGTTATATCCAGGCAGGAGTTGCCAGCAGCATTGCTCAAAGTGATGACAGTGTTGCTGTTAAACTTGCTAAAATGCTCAACCAAAAACGTAACGACAAACTTCTTGTAGCTTTTGCCAAAAGTAATAAAGAACAGGTTCTTCCACTTCTTCACAAAGATCTTCTTTCTGGTAAAAGTGAACTTCAGAAGGAAACGATCAAAACTCTTAGCTCGATGAGCCCGGAGTTAAGTTGCAGCCTGTTGACTCTTGCAGTGACTAAAACTATTGACGATAGAAATAAAATTCTGGCTGTGAGAGCACTCAGCTCTGCAGTGACTCAAAGCTCAGAGCCAAATACCAAAAAGAAAGAATACCTGGAAAAAGCCCTCAAGGCTAAGCCCGCCGCTAAAGAAGCCAAAATGCTACAGGATATCCTAAATAAACTTTCCACCCCCAAAAAGAAAAAGAGGAAGGCCGGCCCAACCAGTTCCGGTGCCGGTTATTCCCCTCTTTTCCATGGCAAAGACTTAAGCCACTGGGATAATGAAGGTGACTACAAAGTTAAGGATGGCGTCATCTATGGAACCAACGGTAACCTTTGGAGTAAGAAAACTTACAAAAACTTCAGTCTAAAGTTTGAGTTTAAGCTCCACCCTGCGACCAATAATGGTTTAGCTATACGCACCCCAAAAGGTCAAAGACCAATTGAACTGCAAATCATTGACAACCAGCATCCTAAATACAAAAAAATCAAAGATTACCAACGTCATGGCTCGCTCTACAGCTATGCTCCTGCAAAAACTGGCTTCTTAAAATCTGCTGGCGAATGGAATCAGCAAGAAGTCATCTGCGATGGCTCAATGCTAACGGTAATACTAAATGGCACAAAAATACTTGAAGCCGATCTGAAAACTGTAAAACAAGTTCCTGGTAGCCGCTACAAAATAAATTATATAAACGAAGCAACAGAAGGTCGCATTGGCTTTCTTGGTCACCGCACGCCAATAGAAATTCGTCAGGTAGAAATCAAAGAGCTTTAAACATCCTATAGTGTGATGAAGAGCCCGGCTTCAGAAATGAGGTCGGGCTTTTTTGTTATCTTAAAAACAGATAATACAAATATCATTCTCGTTCCAAAAGAATCAAGCCATGCTCCAACAAGCCCATTAAACCGGGAAATAAAAAAACGCCAACCTTTCGATTGGCGTTTCAAATTCTTTCTCAAGAATAATCTTAATCGATCAGATCAAGTCCTTCTTCTTCCATCACTGGTTTATCTTTCTTCTGAGCAGTCGGTTTTCCACCTATAGCACCTTTTGTCGAAGGTAGATAACGGTAGTAGACAGTCAGCATAAGAGCACAAAGAGTCGTTGCATAAACTCTTTCACCAGTTTTACTTTTGAACTTGCCGTGGAAATCTCCTGGGTAATCCCAGTAACCCTCAGGGTTTTGATTATTACCAACTTCTTTCTGGAACTTCTTATTCCACGCTTTCCATTCTTTACCACCATGCTGGAACATCGCCTGAGTCGCGTAGTACCAACCATACAAACTTTCTTTTGGCGGCTGCGCCCAGCTTAATTTAGAAAAGTCATACTCGGCAATTCTCTTTATCTCATCTTTCATTTCAGGTGTTTTACCTTCACCATAAAGCTGGAGACAAAGTACGCCAACGGCACGCATTGTGTGCTTATCACCAGTTGGAGAAGAAACGGCATTATAGGGGAAACCTTTTCCTTGGTCAGATCCAGCAGCGTGGCGTTTCAGCCATTCAACCCCCTTGAAGATTGCATTCGTCAAACCTTTCTCTTCACAGCCGGCACCGTATGCAGCTTTAAGAGCCTGGTAGTTCCAGCCGGCAACAGATAAGTCCTGTTTTTTATTTTCATCGAGGTCATACTTGTAAGTGTAGTTGCCGCTTTTCTGCTGACCGTCGATTACAATGCGAATTGACTTATTCATTGCATCCTCAAGAAGAGATACACCAGTCATTGCATAAGCCTCTGCGATCGCATAGGCTTTAATTGCATGACCATAACCATTACCGTGAGCTTTATTCATCGGATCATTAGAGATCCACTCCATAGCTTTACGAACAGTCGTACCAAACTCTTTAGAAGTTGGAGTTTCACCGTGAGCCAAGAAAGTTAATAAAGCTAGACCGGTTAATGCCTGCGGGTTAGACTTTCCCCACGAACCATTTGGATTCTGTACCTTTTTCAACCAGTAAAGAGCCTTGAGCAGTCTTTCCTGACCTACTTTCGATCCTCCAAATTTTGAAACAGCCGAAGCACGACCTGCTGCACCACGGCCACCAAATACACTTGGTGATGCAAAAGCTGAAGGAGATACCGTTACATCTGAAACAGCTTCTACCGTAGAATCATCTTCTGTAGATGGAGCTTCATCACTAACATCTTCCAAAGCCGCATCATTTGTTTCGACATTATCCAAGACAACAGTCGTTAAAGTCGGAGTAGTTGTATCGGTTTCCTCAACAACTTCTTCTAATGGTTCTTCTACTGGAGGTGGCTCTTCAATCTGGACTTCTTCCACCTCTTCCATCTTTACTTCGATTTCAGCAGGCTCAGATTTATACTTATCCGTTATGAATATGGCCAGAATAACTATCAGACCAACGTGGAATATGGTCGAAATGACCGGTCCTATCAGGGATTCGATTAATCGCCGGCGGCGATATTCTTCTTGAATTTCAAAGATTTCTTCTTCACTAAGAAGACCATCATCATAATTTTCTTCGTACTCTTCATCACAGTAATCAGACATACTACATACCTTCCAAAAACTTATTGTTATTAACACCCTCTATACCTATAAGTGTCAAATTCAACAAAAACAAATTTTTTCGAAATTTTATAAAACATTGCTTATGAAGGAGCAGCAACTGCAATCGTCAGTAATTGCTAAACCTGTTTGTACTTTATTCAAAAAGCCGGGAATTTACATTCCCGGCATTCCCTTCTCCTCTCGTCAAAAACTGCTAATCTAGAAGATCGAGACTTTCAATTTCTCGATCTCTTACTCCCTTCGCAGTTCTTGGTTTAATCACAGTTTTAGACCCTGGTAAGTAACGGTAGTAAACCGTTAGCATCAAAGAACACAAAGTTGTCGCATAAACTCGATCTGTTGTCAAATCATGTGTCTCACCATGCCATTTCCCCGGATATTCCCAATAGCCCTCAGAATGCTGATTTTTTACCAATTCTCTTTCAAAAACCTTACGCCAGGCATTCCAATGCTTTCCTTGCTTTTGAAACATAGCTTGAGTTGCATAGTACCAACCATAAAGAGATTCTTGTGGGGCATTAGCAAAACTTAAATTCTGTAAGTCTCTTTTAACAATGGCATCTAACTCGTCTTTTATCTCTGGCGTATTCCCTTCTCCATAAAGCTGGAGACAAAGTACACCAACAGCACGCATGGTATGTTTCTTACCAGTTGGAGATTTGACGACATTATAAGGGAAGCCATTCCCATTATCATCGCCGCCGCCATGACGTTTTAGCCACTCAATAGATTTATAGATTGCAGGTACAAGCCCCTCTTCGTCACATTGCGCTCCATATGCCGCTTTTAGTGCTTGGTAATTCCAACCGGCAATCGATAAATCCTGCTTTTCATTTTCATTCCGGTTGTAGCCATAGTGGTAACCACCTCCATTCTGCTGACCATCAATAATGATTCTAACACACTTATTCATTACATTTTCTAAAAGTGGTAAACCAGTCATCGCATAAGCTTCACAAAGTGCGTAAGTCTTTATCGCATGACCATAGCCGTTGCCATGCTTTTTATATACTGTATCATATGCCAACCACTGCATGGCATTCTTTACCGTATGACCGTATTCTTTTGAAATGTGTGTATCCCCATGAGCTAAGAAAGTCAGTAACGCCAGCCCCGTGTACGCCTGTTGATTTTTTGAGCCCCAGGAACCATTAGGGTTCTGCACTTTCTGCAACCACTTAAGTGCTTTTTCCAAGTGAATTTGGCCAGTTGGAGTGCCGCCCATCTCCGTAACCATACCGGCCCTACCGCCAGGATCTCTTCCTCCCATAGAAGGAGCGAACATGTTCGAATTCGAGACTGTTACATCTGTAACTTCTTCTAGGTTCAAGTTGTCATCGGTCTGTGGAATATCGTCATTTGTATCCTCCAGCGCTGAATCTGCCTCAGGAGTTACCTCGATCTCAACAGTCATCTTAGTTGGCTTTGGGTCAACCACCTTTATTTCTTTAGGTATTTCAGGCTCTTCAGGTTTGACTTCCAAAGGAGGGATTGGCTGATCTTCGACAATTGTCACCTTAACATCATTCAAATCATCTTTTTTGTAAGTGTCTTGAATGAAATAAGCCAACAGCCCAATCAGGCTAATGTGAAACAGAGTCGACAGCGTCGGCCCAATGATCGATTCCATTAAGCGTTTCAGCCGATACTCTTCCTGAATTTCAAGGACTTCCTCCTGACTCAGGTAGGAGTCTTTGTCGTCATAATAATCTGACATTGTTCTATATCCTCTTTTCGCAGTTTGTTTGTCAGGCAACTAAATTAACTATATTCAACATAATTGACAATTTCAACATTTTTTGACATTTTTATTACTTGTGTCATTTATTTCACTTTGAAGAAAGATTACTTTCGGCTTAGTCAACACTGCCTATTGACTTGGCAGTTTTACTGCGGCATCTTGTTGCAGTTAAAATTCAGGATTCAGAAAATGTCACAAAATATTTGGTCAACTATCGTGAAAGAAGCTAAGAAAGTTGCTTCTGAGGAACCTTCTCTGGTTTCACTCATCCACGAGACTATCATCAATCAACCGGACTTTGCGCATGCCCTGGCCTTTCACCTTTCTGGTAAATTTCAGGATCAGACCATATCCGCAGTTGCTTACAATCATCTCTTCAATGACATCATGACTGAATCTCCGTGTATGGTCGAAGCTGCCATCGCTGACCTGGAAGCTATAAAACAGCGTGACCCGGCAACCAAATGCTACGTCATACCTATGCTTTACTTCAAAGGCTTTCTTGCTTTACAGGTTTCAAGACTGGCACACCATTTATGGAATCAGGGTCGGGAAATTCTGGCGAGTCACATTCAGAGTCGCAATTCAGAAGTTTTTTCTGTGGATATACACCCAGGTGCAAAGATCGGCAAAGGTATCTTACTTGACCATGCATCATCTTTTGTCTGTGGTGAAACCGCAACAGTAGGTGACAATGTCTCCATACTCCATGAAGTAACTCTTGGTGGTAGTGGTAAAGAATGCGGTGACCGTCATCCTAAAGTGGCTTCAAATGTACTTATAGGGGCAGGTGCAAAGCTTTTGGGAAATATAAATATCGGTGAAGGAGCCAAGATAGGGGCAGGAAGTGTAGTACTGACTGACGTACCGGCACACACGACTTTTGTCGGTGTTCCTGCTAAGCAGATTGGTAAACCGGCACATAAAAACCCATCGAAGTTCATGGAACATAAAATTCCTACGGACGATTGCGATTACCAAATCTAATTTTAAGAAAGGCACTGAAGCTCACCCTTCAGTGCCTTAAATTTTACTTCTTTGAACTTTTTAAGATCTGTCCATCTTTGAGCAACTGAGCCTTAAGCTTGTCATATGCAACATCCTGAACATCGATATTATCATCAATGGCAAATGCTGCCCCAGTCGCTGCCGATTGACCAAGAATCATAAATACCGGCTCCATCCGAATTGAACCATAAGCGATGTGTGATGCAGACATAGCCGCCGGAACCAGAAGGTTTCTGCATTCTGCTTTCTTAGGCACAAGTGAATCGTAAGAAATGGCGTAAGCTCCCTTAGGTTTCACGCCTATGTCACCTTCATTTTGCAGATAACCTTCTGAGGTGATGTAACGCTGAACATTGTGTGAATCCATAGTATAAGATCCCATTCCAA
>JAKVBD010000125.1 GCA_022446985.1 Lentisphaerales bacterium | reverse complement strand
CCAAGTTGGTGAATCCGGGCCACACGAACCGGAAATCAAACAATGTCAGACTAAACCACCCAAGCACTTCAATGAAGCATCTCTTCTCGGCGCCATGGAAACTGCCGGAAAACAGATCGATGATGAGGAACTGAAAGATGCCATGAAAGAACGTGGTCTCGGAACACCAGCGACTCGCGCCAGCATTATCGAAACTCTTGTTAAACGCGAATATATCGTTAAAGAAAAGAAGACTCTCCTAGCAGCGCCCAAAGGCGAAGATCTTATTCGACTTCTTGCCACTCAGCAAACTCTGACTTCTCCTGAGTTAACCGGTGATTGGGAACACAAACTCAAACAAATGGAGAAAGGGCAAGTTTCCGCAATTGATTTCATGCAGGAAATTAATCAGTATGCTCATCAAATCATTGATACTTTGAACTCAAAAGAAGTCAATAAAACACTTGGCTTTGGCAATTGCCCTATCTGTAATAGTCCCGTCATCAAAGGCAAAGTCGGTTATGGTTGCTCTGCCTGGAAAAGTGGTTGCCAATTCCGTTTTCATGCCGAGCAATTCGGCACCAAAATCAAAGATGAAGATGTACCAGCCCTGCTGACTTCAGGAAGGCTTTCAAGACCACGAAAACTCATTCAAACTGACGGGACCGAGGTCAGTGGTTACATCTCCATGGACAAGCAAGGTAAGATCGGCATTCTCAGCCGCGAACAAAAAGCCTCAGACGAGGCCGTAGGCTCTTGCCCGACTTGTGGTGGCAATGTCATGGATAAATATAAAGCCTTCAGTTGTGACAGCTGCGACTTTACCATCTGGAAAAAGATCGCCGGACGTACAACCTCAAAATCTCTCGCCCAGATTCTTCTCAACAAAGGCCGCAGCCAAAAGCTCAAAGGCTTTAGATCCAAAGCCGGCAAAAAATTCAGCGCTGTCCTAGTCCTTAAAGAAGGCAAAGTCGAGTTTGATTTTGGATAAGTTAATTTAATCATCACTATGGATTAATTTACTTTAAAGAAATAGGTGTTTGACCTTTTTCTGCAAGCTTTATAATCGCATGTTCAGGAGACTCTTTAACTTTTACAAGACATTCTTCACAATAAGTATAAATGTGAAGATCATTCCAGTCATGAAACAAGTGTGGCACAATTCCCAAGGGCAAAAATGGACATTCAACTTGTTTGAGATAGTTTGAGCCTCTTATCAAAGCTTGTTTAGTCATAATTTTTTCTACAATTTTATCTCTTGCACTCATTTTCAAAGGTCTAAGGTAAAGTTGATTGTGACTAACAGGGATATCTTTCGCTCTCACATTCTTTTCCTTTGTTGAACCCTCTTTAGTCGTCTATGGCTTAGGCACCTTACTTGGTCTATATCTGTACTAATAACTTTAAAAGTTAAGCTATACTCGAGTTTTTCTGATTCATCAGTATCTACAGAAATGAATTTTGTATATTGCCCTCCAGCTCTTGGAGTTGGTGCGTTAAAATGAATCTGCCCCCTTATCTCCTTGAGCAACACTTTCAGAAGCATCAACTAACACACAACCACAGGATGCTTTTATTTTGATAAAGCAAATTACTTTCTTTGATTTATTTTCGTAGCAAAAAATCCCCTCACGCTTTTCCTGTACGATAACTGTCTTTATTTCTAAACTCTTCTCAGTCCACTCTAAGGCATCAGCCAAAAGATTTGTACTTAAGAAAAATAAGATCAACAGGGGCTTCACTCGCAAGTTCCAATTTTTGGGCCAACATAGATGATTTTACAATGACGTCAAAAGTATAGATAATTGAATTTCGTTATAGTCCAATTTATGACTAAAAGGCTATGGCTCTGTTATTTTTTTTAGTGGAAGCTATGAAGAAATTTGCACTTAGTAATCTTTTTCTTTTCGATGCTGGGGATTTCCTCTATCGAAGAAAAGTTGCTTAAGATAATTGATCATTTGATGAGTCAGTTGACTGTGGTGGAAGAAGTTTTGAAGGAGCATAATAAAAGGTTGATTCTTAGTGATGAGCAGCGTACAAGACTAGCTGAAAGTGGTATTGAGCTTTGCCCTCAAGATCGTCGGAACTTCACCTGTATTGTCAAAGAAAATACTTTGATGAAATGGTGTAGAGCTTTAGTTAAGAAGGCTTCGACTTACCCCAAAACCATATGAGTGGTCAAGGAGTTCTTGAGGGAACAACTAAGAAACTGATTATAGAAATGGCGAGAAGTGATGTGTGGGGCTTCAGGATAATTGTCGGAGAAAATCATTGTTTATTCTCGACTGTCAGACGTTTTATGATAGAACAGCGTTTTGATCCGAATCCACTGACTAAGGGTGCAGTTTCTTAGAAGCCATACGCACGTCTAGCAGACAGACTTTGCGACCTGCCCAGTACTCACAATTGTCGGAGTTAAGTTGTGCTATCTGTTATTCTTTGTTAATGTTCACACCCGTAAAGTTATCTTCGGTGGAGCTACTTATAATCCAAATGAAGAATGGGTATGTAATGTTGCTTGTGACTTGTCTGGATTAGATGAAGATCTAGAGAATGCCGAGTTACTGATTCATGATAATGATACAATCTTCACTAAGAGCTTTAATGTACTTTTCAAATATAATCAAACGAAAGTTATCAAAACTGCATATATGACTCCAAATATGAAATGCCAGCGTAGAGCGCTTGATAAGGACGATTAAAGAAGAAGCCTGGAATAACTTCATCTACTTTAGTCAGAAACAACTTAAGATAGTCTTCAATGGATATCTGGATATACTACCACAAACACAGGCCTCATCAAGTACTGCAGAACACAGTCATCGATCCAGATGCAGTCTAAGATGGTACTTCCAGTGAAATTCTCGAAAGTTCCTTTCTTGGTGGACATCTAAAATAATTCTATCCGCAGGCTGCCTAAAAAGTCTGTAAGAAAAACGCTAACTGTACCCCTAAGCCCTGAGATGACGTATTTAGATGTTTATGAGAATTAAATAAGATAACATGACACCTATTATGAAAATCGGATGAAACCTTTATCTGAAATAATCTAATACCCCTGCCTAAAATCAGCTTTTAGGACGGGGATAAAGATGAAACACTACGGTTATTTTTTAATTCAACGATAACTTAAATATCATACTTAGATAACTCTTCTTATGTGCTCAAAGCCTCATTCTGAAATTAACTCAACAAAGCCACCAGCTATATCAGAAGTATCGCGTCCATAATTGATGTAAAGTTTAGTGCTGTCTTAGTTCTAAAAAGACAAGGTCGAATTCAATTTAAGAAACGATTATCTACAGTACAAATATAAATTCAAAAGATATTGAAACAGGAGCTATACAAAATTACAAAAGTTGATATTGTGTCTCAATATTAAATTCATAGCAGAATTCTTAATGAAAAAATTTATAACAGTTCTCCATTTCTTAATCATTTTTAATATTTACGCAGATATTGAACTTACACCTGAAGAACTAGAGGGCAAAAAAAAATTTATGACTCACTGCAGTGATTGCCACAAACTCGAAGGAGTGTTGGTCGGACCATCCTTAGTTGAAATTGCGCATGTATACAAAGATGATAAAAGAGGGATAATTACCTGGGCAATGAGACCCGGTAATAAAAGAGCTGATACATTACCCATGCCGCCCATGCTTCATGTAGGAAAAGAAAACCTTTTGAAAATTACGAACTACATTTTTGCCGTAACTGAAGGTAAAGAGTATAAAACTAGTAAAAAAAATGAGATGTTTTGCACAGCATTAGTAGCCTTGATGGTATTCTATTATTTCTACAGAAAAAAACTAAAAAAAAGAATGCCTAAATTACAATAAATAGAGCTTGTCCCAAAAGGATTCGGCATATTTTTTTAGTAGTTAAGACTTGAAAAAGATGCGGAACACTTCTGAGGAACTCGCGCAAAAACTCTTAAAGTATCTAAAAGGTGAATCTTTTTAAAGGATTCTGTATTCTTCATGTCTAAAACATAAATAGGCTTATTTCTCTGATCTCTTACAAAATGCTTTAATTATCATATGAGCGTATGAGGCACCCCATTTTGGTTTTAGGTACCCCTCATTACTCTTATGACCGCCAACAATATCTATGATAAAATAATAACCATTAAAAATGCAAAAAAGTGAATACGTTATCACTTCGATATCAACCCTACTTATGTAATACCTTTAATTTATCCATACCTTAGTAGATACAGTTCATTATATCTGATCAAAATGGTATAGTTGAAGGGTTATTTTTAAATTCAATAATAGTGTTAGCGATCGAGTTATTTGTGCCAGTAATGCTCGAGTTATTTGTACCACTTCGTAACTGAAAAACATTGAACTGATTTCTGAATAACTTCAGCAGTCATAATGCCAAAGGTAATCGAAGTGACAACACAAGAAACGATAGGGTATTTATCAGCTCAAGGCTGGTCAATCCGCAAAATATCCCGAGAATTAGAACAGCATCGTGGAACAGTTCGCAAGTATCTTAAATGTACCAGGGTACTCGAACACCGGGTCGGTCAATAAAAGGAACGATCCGGCTAATAGTTGCTCTGAGTATCATGACTTCATCAAAAAGAGTTTTGAACAAGATTTATCATCGCAACGAAGCTGGCAGGATCTTGTTGATCAATATAATTTTTCCAATAGTTATCAAAGTGTCAGTCGGTATGTTCGACAGCTTAAAGGCAAAGGCGAATTACCTTTTCGCTTCTTGCACAGCCTTCCCGGCGAAGAGGCCCAAATAGATTTTGGTCAGGGAGCCTGGGTTATCGATGAAAATGGCAAACGAAAGAGACATCATTTATTTCGTATTATTCTAAGCTATTCACGCAAAGCTTAAAGTGAAGTTGTGTGGCAGCAAAGCACCGAAAGTTTTATCCGAGTTATTGAAAACAGCTTTCGATATTTTGGCGAAATTCCTCAAATTCTGATTCCAGATATTTTGAAAGCTGCAGTCATAAAAGCAGATGCTTATGATCCGGAACTTAATCCCAAACTGCGTTCTTTTGCAAAGCACTACAACTGCAAAGTTCTTCCTGCTAAAGTTCGCCGTCCAGTGCACAAAGGTAAAGTTGAAAGTGCAGTAAAGTATTGTCAGGATAATGCCCTGAAAGGTAAAAGCTTTGACAGCCTGGCGCAGCAAAATGAATACTTGCGCGACTGGGAGGATAAAGTTGCGGATACCAGGATTCATGGCACGACACAAATTCAGGTGCGAAAAGCTTTTGAAAATGTCGAAAAAGAAAAGCTTCAAGCATTGCCACCAACACTGTTTCCCTGCTTTGAAGAAGGCGAGAGAATTGTTTAGCGTAATGGTCATGTTGAAATCTCAAAATCGTTTTATTCATTTCCCACCGAATACTTACGAAAAACCGTTTGGGTTAGATTTAACAATCGCATGGTTCGTATTTTTAACAGCATAATGGAACCGATTGCAGTTCATCCTAGAATGATTAAAGGTCAATACAGCACTTGAATTCAACTTATAAATGCAATACTTATTCTTTTGCTTAAATCAACCCCAGTCAATTTTTGGAATACTTCATATGGTGTTTTAAACCTAAGACTTTTCTTCGTCTACTGTTAAGTTTATGAACGGCAATTTCCACTTCATTTTTGCTAACTTTATCTAAGCACATACTCTTTGGGAAATATTGCCTTAACAAGCTATTGCCATTCTCATTTTGTCCACGTTCCCAGGAATGATAGGGTTAGCAAAGAAGCTTTTACAGTTTAATTTTTTACAAACACTTTCGTGTAGAGCGAACCCTTTAACATTGTCAATGGTAAGTGTATGAAGCTGTTCTTTAATTGGGGTGAATAAGCTAATGATCGTCTGACTTACACAATTTGCCTTTTTTGAGAAACTGGTAGAGCTAAGCGTACTTTTGATTTTCTGTCATCCATAGTAACTATTGCTCCTTTATGAGCTTTTCAGATTATTGTATCAAGTTCCCAATCACCGACTCTCATTCTCTTATTAGCTATTTCAGGACGATGGTCTATATCGACTCTATTAGAAATCCCATTTCTACTATGTTTATTGCCATATCGCTTACGATAAGGCTTAGCTTGATGACGTAAATGTTTATAAAGAACTCCACCTAATTACTTATCTTTGAGAAGATATTGATAAATTGTTTCATGATGGATACTCACCGATTTATCTTCTTTTAAGCGACCAGCGAGTAAGCGTACTGTGTCCAACACCTGTTTGTTCACAGAGGTATTGATAACTGTAACCTTCTTCTTCATGCAGCTTAACAAGCGGATACACTTTGCGCTTACTTTTTCTCTTTGGATTACTCATTGAGTTACTCCTAGTTTGTATTATTAGTAGTGTCACCCAATTTTAAGTCAGATCATTGACACCGGGGGTGATTGATAGGGCAACTTTGGCTAAGTTATTATTGACCAGTTATAAATTTCCATATACCTTTTTGTTGAGCTTGGTTTATGTAGCTCATAAAGGCCTTTTGCGATACATGATTATCGATCCATAAGACGTTTCCTCGCTCAACATGACGAATAGCAAAGGCCTGGTTGTTGTCTTTATTCACTAAAGTCATATTATAAACCCAGAAAGGAAAATTATTCTGATATACCAATTCGTGAATCAAAGGTGTTTCCGATGCATCAACCACTTCTCCAGATCTCTTAAAACCAGCAAATTTTTTACTATTTGCATGAGCATTATAACCATAATCGCTGATGTGTGGCCAACCCGTGTTCAGAATTCCGCTGGCTTCTGATGAAGGACATTTAAAGATATTCGTGTATCCTTCCGTATAAAGGGCTATATCGTGAAACCAATATGGTGGTTCCCAACCACCACGGGGAAGTTCACTATGAGAAGATTCTCTTACGTGCGCACCCACACCCTGATTTTTCAAATTTGACATACACACCGCAGCAATGCTTTTTTCTCGAGCCTTACTGAGGCTTGGAAACAGTAAACTTGCCAGAAAACTTACAATGGCAATAACTACTAACAACTCAATCAAAGTAAAACTTCTAATAGTTCTCATAACTTTTCACCTACATACACAGTCTCTACTAACAGGTACAAAGAAGGGTTGGCCGTATTACAAAAAATTTATTTTTTTTCATTTTTAATGGAATTAATGCCTTTTTGTGTTTTCAATTATAAGATATTTCACATTCAAAAAATGATAGGTAAAGATGACTGAAGACCAATGGGCAACACGGATATCCCTACTGGAAAAAATCAAAGATCGTTATGATGACGATGCCTGGGAAGATTTTGTCTATTATTACCAACAGTACATCTATAATATGCTGCGGCGCATGCATATGACTGATTCCGAAGCTGAAGAATCCTGTCAAAAAATCATTGTAAAACTGTGGGATAAGCTACCTGATTTTGAATACCAGAAAGGCATTGGAAAGTTCCGTACCTGGCTATGCCGCATTATCACCAATCATGTGCGCAATATCGTCAGGCATAATAAAGTTAAGCTCAAGCACCAGGAGTATGTACACAACGAACTGAAAGTCACTTCTGGTGAGCCATTTTCTGAAGCAGAAGTCGCTAAAATTGCCGAACAAGAATGGGCTGTCTATGTCTCAAACCTGGCTTGGAAAAATCTCGAGCCACAGCTTTCTGAAAAGAATAAAGAAATTTTTATTATGCATACAAATGGTAAGAGCTCTGAAGAAATCGCCACAGCTTTGGAGTTGAATTACAATACCGTAAATGTCTATAAAATGCGTGTCAAAGATCAACTCATTCGAGAGATCCAACGCCTCACTGACCAATTAATCTGAAATGAAAGATCTTTCTGAAAAACTTGATAAACAAAACCCGAATCTAGCAAGTTTCTTTTATGAAGCCCAGCAACATCAGGATACTCCAGATTGCCTCAAGAGTTTCAACGAAGTCCGTGAAATGGAATTCCCATATGAAATCAAGGAATTAATTGATGAAGGGGGAATGAAAAAAATCTACTGTGCTTATGAGTTAGCGACTCAACGCGAAGTCGCATTGGCTGTGATAAGCAAAGAAACTATTTCGACGAAAGATCTGCTTTATTTTGTAAATGAAATACGTATAACAGCCGGATTACAACACCCAAATATCATGCCGGTGTACGATGCCGGCCTCGACCCTCAAGGCAATCCTTACTTCACTATGAAATTGTTAAATGGTGAAAACTTAGCTAAGATACTCAAAGAGTTATCGCAAAATAATCCAGTCTATCAACAAAAGTTCCATAATGAAAACCTTCTAGAGATCTTTAAAAGTATTTGCCATGCTGTTTCGTACGCTCACTCCAAAGGCATTGTACACCTTGATCTTAAACCCGAAAATATACTTATAAATGATTTTGGTGAAGTCCTTGTTCTCGACTGGGGTATTGCCAAGTTAATAAATCGACTGAAAGAGCAAAATGACCCATACGGTGAAGTCAATCTCAGCGGCATTGAACAAACTTTTTTTGGCGCAGTCCGAGGGACTCACGGCTATATGGCGCCTGAACAAAAAAAGACATCTTCAGATGTTGATGAGCGCACTGATATCTTTGGACTTGGGGCCACATTATATTCTCTGGTAACTTATGAACGCCCAGCAGAAACTTTAAAATTCTCATCTCAACAACCACTTAACTCTGTTATACAAAGAGCCACTCAAAAGGATGCAAATTTAAGGTACCAATCTGTTAAAGATCTCATAGAAGAAATAGATAAACACCAAAGCGGTCATGCAACTGCTGCAGAAGATGCCGGTTTTTACCGACTGTTAACTCTTCTTATTAATCGAAACAAGCGGCTTTTTACTGGTTTACTTTTCTTTTTGATTGTCACCATTGCCATTATTTACTTCTTTATTTCCCAACTTCAAAAGAGTGAACAACTGGCTAAACAAAATGAGCAGGAAGCCTTAAAAATGCTGGATAAATGGCAAGAAGAAAAAGTCGCCAGAGAAAAGCAGGAGAAGAACAGTGCAAAACACCATTTATCCAACGCCAAACGTCAATTCATGCTCTT
The DNA here is from genome assembly GCA_022446985.1 of Lentisphaerales bacterium. GTDB lineage: Bacteria > Verrucomicrobiota > Lentisphaeria > Lentisphaerales > Lentisphaeraceae > JAKVBD01. The sequence goes on along the minus strand of JAKVBD010000125.1, from coordinate 4,998 downwards.
AAACTTCAACCAGGCAGATGAAGAAATTTTAAAAGCCAGGGCCCTCTCTCCAGACAATGAAGAAATCAAAAATACTTTAGCTGATTACCTTTTCACTCGTCAAAAATTTAATGCGATTCTCAAAACTTTCCCTAAAGGATTACAGAACAAAAAACTTTATAAGCTAGCGAAGCGGTTTGCAAAACTAAAGAGTGATGATGAAAAGTTTAACCATGCACAAAATCTAATGCTCATTAAAGAAATAGTCAGTATGGGAAAACATGTCTATACGAACTTCATGGCGGCACTGTTTATTCATATGAATGAAGGGAAATCTTTTAGTCATGAAGAGAAAAAAGTCACTGAAATTTTCACCCTGCTTAATCCAGGCGTAACACTTAGTTTTGATAAGAAAAAAGACCGTATTAAAATCTCTGGTCAACCGGTTTTTACATATACGCCTATTGCTGGCCTAAGATTCAAAGAACTTGATCTTTCTGATACTCACTTTTCTGAATCTGTGGCTTTAGGCTCTCTGAAATACCTGGAATATCTCGACCTAAGCGGCACTGGGGTTATTCACATAAGTGGTGTTTACAAACTGCCAAAACTCAAATATCTAAATCTCGAAAGAACACCTATTCGTTCTTTACTTCAACGAGACCATTCTTTGAAAATGGACTATTTCAGCATTGCTCATACAACACTGCCTCATTTTAAGGGCGACAGTTGGAATGTTAAAACTTTAGATATCCGCCATACTGCCAATCTTGATTGGAATACTCTACTCTATTCACCGCATAAAATCGATACAATCATAGTTAATAAAAGCCTTTACGAGAAAAACATACAAATGGCTTTAAAGCTAAAAGAGGCAGGTACTGAAGTAAAAGTTGTTGAAGATGAACTGTAATATTAAATCTCTTTACGTAGAGAGATCATAAAGAAACCATCCATCATCTCATTGGGCAATACGCGTACAGCTTTAGACAGATCCGGATGAAGTTGCTTACCGCCCCACTCAGTGATACCCTGCTGAATATTTTCCATAGGTATTTGAATATCCTCAATGAGGACTTGATCGCCAAACTTCTTAATCAATTTCTGAACAGCTAGTTCGTTTTCTTCTGGAGCAAAAGAACAAGTACAATAAACCAGGCGACCTCCGGGCTTTAAACTGTGCCAGGCAGAAGAGATAAGCCCCTTTTGTTTACGGGCAGCTTCTTTTACTTTACGCTCTGACCAGTGCTCCCAGCTTTTGGGATTACCGGCAATGATTCTGGCTTCCGAAGAACAAGGTGCGTCGAGAAGTATTCGGTCGAACATCTCAGGGCACTTTTTGCCAACAGCACGGCCATCCATCAAGAATGTCCTCACCATAGTTGCGCCATATGTATCGAGATTTGCTTTGAGTTTAAAGAAACGACCTTTGACAGCTTCGACAGCCGAGAGCTTGCCTTCATTTTGCATCTTAGCAGCAATGTGAAGAGTTTTTCCACCTGGAGCTGCTGCCAGGTCGAGAACTGTTTCTCCCGGCTCAGGTTCTAAGACATAAGCCGCCAGCATACTGGCAAAAGCCTGAATATAGATTCGACCTTCATTAAAAGCAGGCGAAGAACTCAATTGGCTTTTTGATTCAACAGGAACGATAAATGCTTCGGGCATCCACTCAACCTGCTCAACAGCAATGCCCATCTCTTCCAACTCTTTACGAGCTTCTTCTATGGAGTTCTTAAGGGTATTAATACGTACCGTGAGCTGACGTCGTCCAGTAAAAGCATTGATGACACTCTCGTACTTCTCTGCAGGAATAATGGATTGCAGCCTTGTAGTAAATTCTTCTGGTAATTCTGCCATAGTAAGATCAATTATTTCAAAATATGATTTCAGCTGCCAACATAGCGAACTAAGAGAATTCTTCATGTCCTTTTACTTAAAAAAGTTTATCAGCCTTTTTATAAAACCCTTAAATATTTGCTTTATACTGCTGGGGTTCGGGCTCTATTTTCTCCTCAAAAAAGAACCAGACTACAAGAAAGCAAAAATATTTCTAATTACTGGAACAGCCTGGCTATTCCTCATTTCATGGGGCCCCCTAACCGAATGCTATATCGCTCCCTTTGAGCGAGTTTACGAAACCCATCTTGTAAAAGATGACTCAAAGGACTTTAAATACATCGTAGTTTTAAGTTCGGGTTATGCCGATGACGAAAGATTACCCGCCACCGAGCAACATGGAACACAAGCTTTATTTCGCCTCATTGAAGGAATTCGTTTACAGAGGATTTACCCTGAAGCAAAGCTGATTTTCACAGGCTACTCATACAACGGTCAAAGACCTTCTGGCGAGGCCTCAAAAGAAGCAGCCATCAGTCTTGCAATCGATCCAGATAACATCATTGTCATCAATGGCAAAAAAGATACCATGGAGGAGTCAGCAAAAGTCAAAGAGCTGGTCGGAAGTTCTGAAATACTTCTAGTGACTTCAGCTTCACATATGCTGCGTTCCATGGCTTTGTTTAAAGGCCAGAATATTCAAGCCACTGCTGCTCCCTGCCGTTTCAAACAAAAAGGGAAGTCTATTATATTAACAACTCCTGATTCAAATGGTATCCACAACACCGAAAGGGCTATCCACGAAAGTGCCGGTTATCTCTGGGGCTGGCTAAGAGGAAAATATTGATCCCCAACTCCTTGATTTTTTATTCATAAAAGATAGTTTCGTTCCGATTCAAGGGAATTTAGACTATTAAAAAGGGCACTATGTTTCGTTACGTATTTTACATTTATTTATCTTTGACCTTAACAACTGCCGCCAGGGCGCCAAAAGAATTCAGCTTGCAAAGAACCGAAGTGGTGATGCAAACAGAAGGCATAAAATTTAAGCCTTTTAGAGATATGGTCGCCGACCCTATTCAACCATTGAGAGGTCGTTTCTATACTCGTAAGTCTTCAGGTACAGTTGAAAAAGTCTAGGTCTATCACAAAAACGAACTTTGGCGTTTAGATAACTTTGTATCGACATATAAAAACGACTTAATCACAGTACAAATTTTCAGGGTCAATTACCTCATTCCTTCCGGAATGAAAACTTATGGTAAAAGCTATGTCGAAAAATCCGATTTCCAAAAGTTTACCAAACCTATCACTCCTGAAAATGAAAAAGATATTCTTAATTGGCTACGCTTCGCTACTGGCAAAAAGTGTCAAATTGAAGGGAAAGACCTTAGACTTAATTATGGTTTCCAAACCAAAACTGTTGTCTCAGAAGCTAAAGAAGGAGTTTATCAATTTCTTGCCCATAGTAAAGATAACAGAGTTTACTTTATTTATTTTGAAATGTCTGGAGCTGAAGCCAGAGATTCTGAAAGAGCCATGAAAGAATTCATGCGCTACATGAAAATAGAGCCTCCCAAAGAAGCCAAAGCCTCTAAGTTCCAGAGCAGCAAATTTAAACCTTCCGGGAAAGTCAGCCCGGAATATCTGAACACCATTGCAGAAGTCAAAAAACAAGTCCTGAATAGTAAAGGCTGGTGGTTGGCTCAAACAAATAACTATGTCCTTAAATCAAACATGCCGACTAAAAAGCGCTCATTTGCTCGTAAAGTTCAAGAACACGTCGAATTTATTCGCACAGTTTATGAAAAATTTATCCCGCCAATCGATGAGATAAATGCTGTTAGTATCATAACAATTCCAAATACAAAGGAAGAATATTTTTCATATACAGGAGCACCCGACTGGTCAGCAGGAGTGTGGATGTCATCCAGAAAAGAGTTAGCAGTTTCGCCCTATACAACTGATGAAGACCGTTTGATGAACGTCCTTCGTCATGAAGCCTTCCACCAGTACATTTTTTATGCCTTAAATGAAAACCGCAGTCCGGCTTGGTTTAATGAAGGTCATGCTGACTTATTCTCTGCAATAAAAAAATCCGGATCAAGAGTCACATTGATAGAAGATAATTATCATCTAAGAAAACTATTACCTCTATTCCAAAGAGGGCGTATAAGTATTGAAAAGCACATAAATCTAGGGCATTCTGCTTTTTATGCCGACAAAGACTTAAACTACCCACTCGCCTGGTCAATTATCTACTACCTAAGAAAAGCGGTACCTATACTCAAAAACAAAAAAGAATATACTCAAATTCTTCCAAGAGCTCTGGAAGCCATTGCTGCTAACAAAAACATTCAGGCTGTTACTAAAGAAGCTTTCAAAGGGATTGATATGAAGTTGTTTCAGAAAGACTTTTTAGAATTCTGGGCCAGCAAAAGTTTACGCTCTAGAGCGAGTAGGAACTATATAGTCCCTAGAAAGTAATTAGAACTTATACTCTACTGTCAGACTGACTGAAGGGGCTTCATTGCGGTAAGTATCCATAAGAAACATATAGTTGCGTTTATTCAGATCTTCATCTAACCAGCCAAGAACATTATGGGCCTGTAATTGTAAGCGCAACTGATTACTATACTTATACTCCAATCCAAGATTCATGAATATGCTTTCTTCAAAAGCCTGATCGGAGCCTTCTGTTCGCGTAATATTATCTGCCATTAGCACTTCATTATTGTATTCTGCATAATCTTCTGCTCCTGGGTACTCCCAATAGTAAACTACAGAGGCCATTGCGGTCCATTTAGGGTTTATATAGTATTCACCATAAATCTTCGATATGTGATTCGCCCAATGTGCTAGATCATCTCCATAACCATAAGGAGATGCAGATATGACCTGAGAGCTAACTGAATCATTCTCTAATTCGAAAGACTGCATTTCTGTCCAGCCATGAGAAAACAGCAGCTTATATTTGTCTGATTTATACTCTGCTTCAAATTCGAGTCCCCAGACCTCCAAATCTCCAAGAGGAATGTTGGCTTGAGATCCACCATCGTAAGCTATGACATCTAAAAATGTATAAAAGCCTGAACCGCCCAGGCTCAATTTGTCAGTCACCTGCCGGTTATAACGGAGTTCAAAATTATCTAAAGTTTCTGTTTCATCCGTCTCATCTCTTGT
>JAKVBD010000124.1 GCA_022446985.1 Lentisphaerales bacterium | reverse complement strand
GACTTTTACGGTTTCCGTCTGTAACCTTTGCCAATGATAAGTCCCGTACGAATATTTTATATATAGAGAGTTCCGGCAGCATAGTTCTTGCCGCTACTGTCTTTACTGGTATGACAAGCATGGTCAATGTAGTGGCCATCTCCTGAAAATACCTGACAGTCTGCCAGCTCAGGAAAATCTGAAAGATAATCGGTGCCAAAATTTTCCATTACACTATTAAGTTCTCTGTTAAATGTTCCTGAGATGTCTTTAGTAAACTCGAGCCGGCGATCAGCTTTTAAAGCTCCAAAAAATGTCGAGCGAGAGATATCGTCATTATCCTTTTCTTTTTTACTCTGTAAAAAATCTCGACCACTTTTGTAATCAGCCATAACTCGATCAATCGCAAGATTAATAAAATCGTAGTCTGAAATGCCCTTACATTTTCGACTATTTCGAGTATTATCGAAGGCCAGATTAATTAAGATTTCAAGTAATTTACTCTCCAGAGATTTTGAAGTAAAGATGTATTTATCATCCGTAAGTTATTCATTATTAAATACTTATGTATATTTTTAGAGGGCGTAAATGGCTTATAGTCAAGGCATTATGAAAAAAAATATGACTTTTTTTAATCATAATAAAAAATGAGGTATGCACTCTTAAAGTGATTTTGGGCGATAGTTTTCATCCTTCCCATGTTACAAAACTTTCAGAAGGTCTTTAATTCACGTGTGGCAATTTATAGTAGGACACCGTTTAGAGTTATGGAAAGCTCGCCCTGAGTTCTTTTTAAATCAGCACTTGTATAAAGTGTCGTGCAACTATAGTGACTGCCCTTTGCGTGTGGATTATCAATGTTTGAGAAAAGTGTGAAGTCAGTGCGGTGTTTTGTCAGCGGTCCAAGCCCCGGTACCTTTTATAAAACCTCTTCTATTTTACAGGTCTTTCATACGTAAATCCTTCACTTCCACACGTCATATCTTTTAGAAAAAGATACAACGCCACATTACTATTATGATTTGACATTGTTTCTATTGGTAAATGAATAAATACATAAATTGCTAAAATATTTAATGAATTAAGTTCTCGTGGAGTATCAATTACATGCAGTTGATAATTAATGTTTTATAAAAATCGATCATAACGTTCATTTTTTACTTGAAGTGAGTTACTGAGGGGGTATATATTATAAAAATCGATCATAACGTTCATTTTTAGTATTAAGAAATATGTTAGAATAATTTAGAATTGTTCTAAAAAAATAATTTTGAGTGTTATATTTTAGAGAAGTCATTATTAATGAGAAGGAGGTCTTATGAGGATGGAAAGTTACAGTGGTATTCATCTTTATATGAATGAGATAGAAGAAGTGCCTCTACTTAGCAGAAAAGAGGAATATGCTATAGGGGAACAAGCACTTCAGGGGGATCCGAAAGCCATAGATAAACTAATAGTCAGCAATTTGCGTCTCGTCGTTAAGATAGCAAATGACTTCAAAGGCTTCGGTGTATCACTCAATGACTTAATTGCAGAGGGAAATCTTGGGCTAATACGAGCGGCAAATAAATTTGACCCCAACAAAGGAGCTAAATTCAGTAGCTATAGTGCGCTTTGGATCAAGCAATCTATACGAAATGCTTTGGCTAAATTGGGACGAACTGTCAGAATTCCTATACAATCAATTTCCAAAATATCTAAAATCCGTGAGGGTGTTAAAGATCTGACAGAAATGTTGAAGCGCGATCCAACAGACGTTGAGGTCGCAGAGTATTTGGTAATGCCTGAATTAACAATTAGGCACCTGCGCAATGTGAATACAGAAAATGTTTCTTTGCATCAAAAGGTTTTACAAAAAGAGAATTCTGGAGAAATTCAGGATTTTGTTGAAGATCCCAACACTCTCGATATCGCTGAGGCGATGGACCTGGAGGATTGTAAAGAACTCATGGTTAACTATATGGATCTGTTGAAAGATCGAGAGAAACTAATTCTCACTATGAGGTATGGCTTGCACGGACAACGGGTAAGAACGTTGGAGGAAGTAAGTCAGGCGATTAATCTAACTCGTGAAAGAGTGAGGCAAATTCAAATTGCCGCTGTTCAAAAAATTCGTCGAGTGATGAAGCTCGATGGAATAATTTCTTACTAAGTCCCTATATGAAATAATGTAAAGACGAGCTGTTAAAGGCTCGTCTTTTTTATTTGATTATAACTTCTACAGCCGAAGGGAGTTTTTTAATAACCTCATCAGGCAATTGATTTTTACTTACAGTTAATTTTTTGAGAAATTTTAAACTGCTCAAAGAGTCGAATTGCTTAAAAGGTGCATTTTTAATATTTAAGGTTACCAAAGGCATCTTTTCTATAACATAGGAAACATCCAATTGTGAATCTGCTACATCCAGATGAAGGACTCTTCTGCCTTGCAGATAACTAATATCTCTTTTGGGCCAATATCTCAGTATAAATCCTTCTATCTGCAGGTTATCAATAATCTCTTTCAGGCCACCCGGAGTCCCACTAAGGTTGAGACTTTTTATATAAGAATTACCAAATTTTTGTAAAATCCACAATTCACTGATTTTTGGGTTATTGGATAAGTCGATTACCAGGCCTTCCGGTGTTTCTTTCAGGCTAACATTAACTTCTTTTAGTGACTTAGATTTGTACTTGATTTCACCGATAATCAACTGCTCTTTCTGACCTATACTCAAGGGGCCTTCGAAGGCCGCGAGTAATAGGTTTTTGTAAAGAATCATTTCAGTCTTACGTCGCTCTCTTTTTAGTCGCGATATAAACTCAACTAAATGGTCAACGGAAAGTGGCACTTTTGAGCTAAACTTTTCTACAAGCAATTTCAGTTTGCTGCCTTCTTGCAGAAAGGGAAGAGCTTCTGTGAATTTTTGTTGAGACAAGTATACCAGTCCTTTCAGTTCCTCAGCTTTGGTTGAGTCTCCATTTCTCAAGATGTGATCACATAGAGCTAAGGTTGATTTGAAATCACGTTCTTTAAAAGCATGGTAAGCATTTTCGAGATATTTAGGTTTTAGTTCCTCTTCCAATGCATGTCTTTTATTTTCTTCTAGCTGTAAACTGCTGGCTAATTCAGTTGCTTTTTTTTCTTTGACTTTTACAGAGTTGATAAAGAGGCTGGTGACGATTGCTAAGATGACTAAAGAGGCGAGAATAGAAATAGAAACATTTTTGTGTCTGAGTATTAAAAGTTTCGCTTGAGTTATAAAACCGGCTTGTTCCGCTTTAGTTGCGAAGCCATTCCTCCAGGCAGAGAGATCATTCAAGAAATCGTCAACAGACTGGTACCTGTCTTCTTTTAATGGTGCAATTGCTTTACTGCAGACAGCTAACAAAGCATTGGGGCCATTCATGTGACTCAGCACAGGTTTAATTTCTGGTACTTTCTGACTTAGGACTTTATAAAGAACAGCTCCAAGAGAATAGATGTCGGCAGAAACATCTCGAGTGGTATTTTTTTGCCACATTTCAGGGGCTGCATACCCGGCAGTTCCTTTGAAGTAAGTGTCAAGACTTTGATTTAGGTCGACTTTTTTTAACAATTCGTCATTTAGAAGTTCATCGCTACAATACTCGTAGGCAATTCCTGCTAAGCCCCAATCACAGAGTAGAACTTCACCAAACTCACTAACCTGGATATTTTCGGGTTTAATATCAAAGTGAATAATACCTTTATTGTGGGCGAAACGAACAGCATCACAGATCTTGATCAGTATGTCTATTTTATCTGTAAGTGAGTTACTTTTGCTCAAGTAATGTTCAAAAGATTCTCCACTAATCAGTTTCATTGTGAAAAAGGGTTTCTCAGCTTCGTCTTTGCCGGTATCGTATACCGGGATAATGTTTGGGTGTTCCAAGTGAGCTGTTAGGCGAGCCTCTCGAATGAATTTTGCCGTTTGCTCTGCTGAGGAGTTTTCTTTGACCGTAGCATATGCAATAGAACGGCCAGTTAAGAGGTCAGTACATTTTAAAATTTTTTTCTGGCCACCTTCGGCTAGAAAAATCTTGTCTAAGTAACGCTCTTCAGAATTTAATACAATATGTGATAACTCTTCGGTTGTATGCTGAGAATCATGAGCTTCAGAAAACTGCGAGTGGAGGAACTTTTGAAACTCCTCATCCATTAACTAAGTTCCTGATTGAGCTTAAGAATCTCTTTTTGAAGAGTATTGAGAACCCGTTTTTTATAGACATAAACAGAACTTTCCGAAACATCAGTTTCTTGTGCTATTGTTTCAGTACTTTGACCAGAAGAAATTCTTTGGAAAACATCGAGTACATTATCGGAGAACCTGTCCTGAATATTAGCCCAGGCTTTTTCTGAAATAAACTTTTCCCACTCTTTCACTATGTTTTTTTCGAGGTCAGGAGAATCGATATTATCAAGAGCTTGCTTTAAGCGTTCGGCTTCTTCCTCACTGACGCTGATAAAGTTTTTTTGACGTTTTTTTATGAAGTGTCCGCATTCCCGTCTGGTGACAGTACTTATCCAGGCTCTAAATGAACCTTTATCTGGTTGGTAGTTAAATTTGGGTAGAGACTTCCAGGCTATTAGCATGATGTTCTGGTGTAAGTCCTCACAATCGTGTGAGTTCATTTTTAAAGCACGCAGAATTCTAATGATATAGGGACCATATGTAACTTGAAACTCTAACCATGAATTTTCATCATAGCGATCTTTAAGTTTCTCTAGAAGAGTTTGTCTGGTTCTTGGACTATTCATGCTTAGATTTTAATACGAAGCTTTATTAAATTCAATTAATCATTGTGCTTAAAGAGCGGTCTTTTAGTAAATCTTATAAAGAATCACGATTGGTCCCTGAGTTTATCTTTAAATGAGCTTAAATCCTTAAAAGTTTTCTTTTTTGATATAACAAAGTTATTTTATGTAATTAAAACACGAAAAATTGTATAATTGACATCCCGATCTTTTTAAATGCTTCGTAGGTGTATGTAACTGTGTGAATTTATATAATAGGAGAGTTGTTTTGTGATTAAGGATCGTAGACATTTTCTAAAAGCATCCGGAGTGCTCTTTACATTGCCGATGCTAGAGAGTTTTGGAAAAAATAAAAATGAAGCGAAAATTAAAGAGTCCCCAGTAAAGAGATTAGTCTGCATAGGTTCTAATTTAGGGTATTACCGTAAAGCGTTTTACCCAAAACAAACCGGTAGATCTTACAAAGCCTCCGCTCTGTTAAAATTTATAGATAAGCACCGTCAGGACTATACAGTTTTTTCAGGCTTGGACCACAGATCCGGTAATGGCCATAACAATTGGGATAATTTCTTGTGTGGAAATATCAAAGGCAGATACTCCCTTGATCAACAGGTTGCTGATCAAATAGGACATCTAACAAAAGTACCTTCTATACAGCTTTGTTCAGGAGGTCTTCCTTCCATTCAGAAAGTAAGCTTTACTAAAAGAGGCATTCCTTTGCCAATGACCGACAGGCCAAGTGTTTTTTACAAAAAAATGTTTATGTCTAAAGAGGATATAGCTCGTACAGAGTATCTGATTAAAAGTGGCTCAAGTTCGATCGATGCAGTTCTGGATCAAACAAAATCGTTAGCTCGAAAAGTCAGTAAAGATGATAGAAAAAAGCTTTCTGAATACTACAACTCCGTTCGTGAAGTTGAAAAGCGTATGGCTCGTCAACAACAATTCCTCAAAAAAGGGCCAACTCAAAAAATAGACTATAAACTCCCCCCTTATGATCCTGTGGCACCTTCGCTTATGTTGGAATCCCAGGAGATCATGTACGATCTCATGGCTTTGGCCTTGCAGACAGACACAACAAGAGTCATGAGCTTATTTCTAGCAGGATTGGGACAGGTATTTACCATAGATGGCTACACACTACAGGCTGGCTATCATGCTTTATCTCACCATGGAAATGATCCGGACATGATTAGAGATCTGATTAAGGTAGAGTCTGAGCATATGAAGTGCTTGAATCGTTTCTTGACTCATCTACAGACAAAGAAAGATGCACAAGGTAGAAAGCTGCTTGATTCAACTATTGTTCTTTTCGGTACCGGAATGGGGGACGCCAGTGTTCATGCGAATAAAGACTTACCAACGTTAGTCGCTGGCGGTGGTTTTAAACATGGCAAACACATAAATGATAAAAAACATTTATTAGGGGATTTATACATTACGCTCTTAAATCAGCTGGGAATTGAAGCCGATTCATTTGCTAATGCCAAGAATAAAATGGAGATAGGTTAATGAAGTTTTTGTACTTTCTTTTCCTGTTGCCTTTTTCCCTTTATGCAATAGAAGCCATTCCTGAAGCTCAGTGGACGTTTGTAGAACGCTACTGTATAGATTGTCATGATGAAGATATGAATGAAGGGAATATCAATCTTGACTTTGAGAAGGTTGATTGGCAGAATGCCGATATTCGCAAGCACTGGGGCATTGCCCATAAGATGCTTAAAAATAATAAAATGCCTCCAAAGAGAAAGAAGAAGCAGCCTACAGCAGAAGAGAAAAAGTCTTTTCTGACTTGGCTGGATCACAAGTTGATTGAGGTTCAGCCTATTGGTGGTACTACAATTCGCCGTTTGAATAAACGTGAATACCTTTCAACTGTTCGTGAATTCTTTGGCATGAAAAACTTTAACCTGCCGGGAAGTTTTCCTCAGGACAAAAGTGCTCATGGGTTTGATACATTAGCAAAGGATCTTGTTGTTTCGCCTTCACACTTTGAGGCTTACAAAGAGACTGCTATTGCTGTAGCAGATTACCTTTTCCCTCCAGAGAAAGAAGGAATAAAGAAAACATCCTGGCATATAAAACCGGAAGATTTAACGATCAGTTATTCTTCAGCCTATCTTATTGATGGCGCCATGCGTTTAGCTTCCAAAGGAACTAAAACCAAAAACGGCACTTGGCCATCAAAGTTTGAAGCACCAGCTTCAGGTACATACAAAATAAAAGTTGTTTTATCGTCGAAAAATCCACCTGCTGGACATAAGCCAATAGTGGAAATGAAGTCTCATAGAACCGTAAGAGATTCAAATGAACGAGAATTGGCTTCGATGACAGTTCAAAAAGGGGAAGCCCAGGAGTTCATTCACACCGTTGACTTATACAAAGGTGAAAATCTTCTTTTCCTTTATAAAAACTCTTTGTACAACTATGGCGAAAAAAATCACTTCGAGAAGTTTTTGGTTAATCTATTTACCAAAGAGCCCAGACTGGCTGCAGCTTGGGCCAATCCTAAAGATATTGCCCGTGGAGGAAATGGCTGGGCTCGAGTCAAGGAAAAAATGAAGTCCGGTAAACTGAATGTAGCAAAATTTAAAAAGAAACAGGAAATTCAAAAACTGGCAAATTATATCGCTCATAAAAGAGGTGGGAATGCAGGTGAGACTTTAGTTTACAAGTTCTTTGAGGAAGGAGCGAATATTGGCATACACGGCATAGAGGTGACTGGACCGTTAAAGTTGATTACAGATTCTTCTATGAAAATTCAGGTCCAGACTCAGAAAGAATTTTTTAATGGGCGTGAAAAGAAAGACCTAAGTCATTTAAATGAAACTATGGGAGCCTATCTAAAAAAGGCATTTCGCAGAGAGGTTACAGAAGAGGAAATAGATAAGTATGTATCTATTGTTAAAACAGAGTCTGCTAACACCGGCCGAATTGATGATGGTTATCATTTGGCTATAAGAACCTCGCTTATTTCGCCAGAGTTTTTATATCGTGAATTTGGCGAAGGAAAATTGAGTCAAGTAGAACTTGCCTCAAGATTGTCTTACTTTTTAACATCCAGTGCTCCAGATGAAAAGCTTATGGTAGAAGCGGCCAAGGGAACATTATTTCGCTCTGAAGTCCTAAGGAAGCAAACGGCCCGTTTACTAAAGAGTTTTAAGAGTACGAAGTTTATTCATGATTTCACATCACAGTGGTTAGATACAGGGCTTCTTGATTCAATTATGCCGGACACTAAAGTTTTTAGAAGGTTCAATCAATCGCATGCGAATATGATGAAAGACGAAGTTGAGACTCATTTTAAAAACATACTGACTAAAAATATGTCTTTAAAAGAGTTTATTGACCCGAACTTTATCTATACCAACAATTTGATTGGTAAGGAAATTTATAAACTTAAAAAAGCTCCTAAATCCAAGTCGCTCTCAAAGGTAAGTATATCAAGAGGAACGACTAAGGGTGGACTATTGAGTATGCCGGCTGTAATGATGGCTACAGCAAATGGCGTCGATACAGAGCCAGTTTTACGTGGTGTATGGATTCTTGAGAATATTCTTGGAAGTCACTTGCCTGCACCTCCACAAAATGTTCCCGCTCTTCCTCCGGATACTACTGGGGCTAAAGATCCAAGGGATAAATTAGCTAAGCATATGGGGAACGCATCTTGTGCTAGTTGTCATGAAGATATTGACCCAATGGGTTTTGTTTTAGAGAGTTTTGATCCTGTTGGCCGTTGGCGTACGCATTATCCATCTGCCAAGAGAAATAAGACTGGTTTGAAAATAAATACTGCAGCAACTATGGCAGATGGAACAGAATTAAAAGATGTGAGGGATCTCAAAAAGTATCTTGTGGAGAATCCAGAGCATTTCGCAAATTGCTTAGCAAGTAAATTGTTAGAGTATGCTACTGGGCGTCACCTCAATTACCGCGAGAAGAAGATGAAGGAAGAAATTGTCGCCAGAAATATTAAGAATGGTAATAAGTTCCATGACTTAATGTTGGAATTAATAGATAGTCCGATTTTTAAGGCGAGATAAAAAGAAAGCCATAGTGCTGAATTCACTATGGCTTTATGTTATTTTTTGATTTTCCAATCTTTTATTCGTTTAAGTTCTTCTGTAATTTTCCGTTTATTAAACTCAAGGTATTGATTTAATAAGCATCGCGTTAAGTACTTGATAAATTTGTCTTTGGGGATTTCCAGTATCTCTGATTTATCATAAAAGTAAAACTTTTTACCCATGAAGATAAACGTAGCTTCCGGGTATATCTTTAGTTGTAGTTCTCTGTACTTAGCTGCACTTATATCTTTGTGTACAGGCAATGAAAAAATCAGCATATCACAAGGAATCTGGTGGAAAGGTCCTCTCCCCGGACTTGGGTTAAAATTAACAAAGAGACTATCAAGGCACATCGAAGAAATAATCTGTACGACGTCCTTTTGTATCGCCTTGTCTTGTACATCAATCAGTATATGAAAATTTGTTTTCACTAAAAAATCGTCCTCTTCTTCAAAGTAATCTATCGGACGTGGGTATGAAAACTTTAGTTGAAATACAAAAAATATTGCGCCAAATTGGCCTCTTGTGTGCCATATTGTCGAGAATAAATACTTTCGTATCCTCTATGTGAAATATATAATAAATTGTTTATTAATGGATTATGACTTCATTATTGCTTGAGAGAAAGCCATATGCTTTTCTGTAGAAAATGAAATAGGAGATTTTAGCGTGGATTTCAATAAATTTACAGAAAGTGTGAGAAAAGGCCTGCAGCAAGCAGGGACTATTGCAGCCGATAACAAACACCAATACATAGATGTTGAGCACCTCTTTTTAGCTCTGTTAAATCAAGACTCCAGTTTGGCAGTTCGAATCCTAAATAAGCTTAATATAAATGTTAAAGACGCAAAAGTTTTACTAAAGCAGGCAGTTAACGGTTTGCCGACATTGTCGAACCCTACAGAGCAGTATATCAGTCAACGGCTAAATGGAATTTTAGCAGCTTCTCAGAAACGTGCCGATAAAATGAAAGATGATTTTACTTCTGTTGAACATGTTTTAGGCGCTATTGTAGAAGAAGGAAACAAATCAGAAGCAGGGAAAGTTTTTGCTAAGCATGGAGTATCGATTAAAGATTTTGACAAAGTTGTCAATGAAATTAGAGGAGGGCAAAAAGTGACTAGTGCAAACCCTGAAGCAACTTATGAAGCTTTAAGTAAGTACGGTACAGATCTGGTTGAGTTGGCCCGGCAGGGAAATCTTGATCCAGTTATTGGTCGTGATACAGAAATTCGATCTGTTATACGCATTCTTTCTCGAAAAACTAAAAATAACCCCATCCTCATCGGTGAACCGGGGGTTGGTAAGACTGCTATTGTCGAAGGCTTGGCACAGCGTATTTTGCGTGGTGATGTTCCGGAAGGTTTAAAAGAGAAAACTATATTTTCTTTGGATATGACATCTCTCATGGCGGGAGCAAAATTTCGAGGTGATTTTGAAGAACGTCTGAAAGCAGTCCTTCAGGAAATTAAAGAAGCTGATGGCCAAATCATTTTGTTTATTGACGAGATTCATTCTATAGTAGGAGCCGGCAAAACAGAAGGTTCTTCCGATGCCGGTAATATGCTAAAGCCTATGTTAGCACGTGGTGAGTTGCACTGTATCGGAGCTACAACTTTAGATGAGCACAGAACAAATATTGAGAAAGATGCAGCTCTGGAAAGACGCTTTCAACCGGTTTTAGTTGATGCTCCAAATGTTGAAGATACCATTTCAATTTTACGAGGACTTAAAGAACGTTTTGAAGTTCACCATGGTGTAAAAATTCATGATGCCGCATTAGTCTCTGCAGCTACACTTTCAGATCGCTATATAAGTGACCGTTTTTTGCCAG
Source organism: Lentisphaerales bacterium (assembly GCA_022446985.1). GTDB lineage: Bacteria > Verrucomicrobiota > Lentisphaeria > Lentisphaerales > Lentisphaeraceae > JAKVBD01. Next base: position 3,834 of record JAKVBD010000124.1, on the reverse strand, counting down.
ATAAAGCAATCGACCTTATGGATGAAGCCTGTGCATCGATTAGAACAGAAATTGATTCTATGCCGGCTGAGCTGGATGAGATCACCCGTAAAGTTATGCGACTGGAGATCGAAGAGGCAGCTCTTAAAAGAGAAAAAGATAAATCGAGTAAAGAACGCCTTGAAGCTTTGAGGAAAGAACTTGCAGATCTTAAAGAAGTTTCTATGTCAATGAAGTCGCAATGGGACGATGAAAAACAGTCCGTGAACCAATTGCAGGCTTTACGTGAGAAACTTGAAATTACTAAGATGCAGTGTGAGTCGGCCGAACGCGAGCATAATCTTGAAAGAGTCGCTCAGTTGCGTTATGGTAAAATTCCAGAGATAGAGAAAAAAATTAAGGAAGCAGAGACAAAACTCTCAAATAATGAAGAAGGTTCTTCTTTAATCAGTGAAAATGTTACCGAAGAAGAAATTTCTAAGGTTGTCGCTCGTTGGACTGGTATACCAGTCACCAGAATAGTTGAAGGTGAGCGCCAGAAACTGTTAAAGCTGGATGAGGTTTTGCATGAAAGAGTTGTTGGCCAAGACGAAGCTGTACAGGCTGTCGCCGATGCAGTGATCCGTGCCAGAGCGGGTATAAAAGATCCGGAAAGACCAATTGGCAGTTTTATCTTCCTTGGACCTACCGGTGTCGGTAAGACAGAATTGGCGAAGACCTTGGCTTATGCGCTTTTTGATTCAGAAGAGCTCATTCGTATCGATATGAGTGAGTATATGGAAAAGCATAGTGTAAGCCGTCTTGTAGGTGCGCCTCCGGGATACATTGGTTTTGAAGAGGGTGGGCAGTTAACCGAAGCTGTCCGTCGTAAGCCTTATGCGGTTATTCTATTTGATGAAATAGAAAAAGCTCACCCGGATGTGTTTAATCTCCTTCTTCAGTTGCTGGATGACGGGCGTTTGACGGACTCTCAGGGAAGGGCGGTCAATTTCAAAAATACAGTAGTGATCATGACCAGTAATATTGGTTCACATCACTTACTTGAAGCTGGGGTAGATGGAATAACAGCTGATGTTAAGTCTGAAGTCATGGGCGAGTTGCGCAATCATTTTAGACCTGAATTCCTGAATCGCGTTGATGATACAGTACTCTTCAAACAGTTAAGCTTAAGTGAAATATCAAACATCGTCAATCTTCTTGCTCAAGAGCTTAAGCTGAGATTAAAAGATCAGGGCATCGAACTGGAACTTTCACAGGAAGCGATAGAGCTCATTGCAGAAAAAGGTTACGAACCGGCTTACGGAGCCAGACCTTTAAAACGTTACTTACAGCGTGAACTGGAAACTTTGATAGCTCGTAAGATCATTGCCGGAGATGCCAGCAGTGGTTGTAAGGTAACTATCGTGAAAGATGAAAACCATTTAGGTCTTGTTGTTGGCGAATAAAAAAGAAAAGCTACCTTGGTTGTTGAACTACCAGGTAGCTTAACTCTTTCCGATCAGGCCTGCATTCTTACTTGTTGGCCTTTAGGGGCACCGTGATTGACTTTAGGTATGGTATCAATCAATTGAGCCGCCATATCTTTGTCCATATCGATACTCTTTTTCAGGACTGCTATCTTACGATTTGCTGTGTGAGCCGCAGCCTGCATTTCAGAAGATCCAGAAACTTCTATAGGTACCTCAATATTTGATGCTTCCAGATTCTCTATCGTTCATTTTTTGACTCATTTTAACTTATTTAGAAAAACTTTTTCCAATTTTCTCTTAAACCTCTAAAAACCGTAAGCGTCAGTGCGCCAAGAAGCATTGTGTTTCTTGCAGGGTGAAAGTCCCTGTCGAGTAAGAGAATCTTGCTCACTCGTACCGAGTGTTGCGCTTGATGCGGAATATTTCGTTTGGATGAAACTGTGAAAATAATCGGTTGATTCTAGTCGGCTATAGAACTAATCAAGTGAAGCGTACACAGGGAAATCAGCAGGCGGTAGGGATTAACCGTATAATCCTTAGATCAGTTTAGCTTCGTTATACGACTTATGGTAGGTGACAGTTTTGACGCCCTGGAAACCAATATTTGAACTGGATAGTCCAAGATCCTCCAGTTTGAATGCCATCGGAGTTTTAAGATGTCGCATGTTGATAGAGAGATACAGTGAACTTGGGATATTCTCTGTTCTCCCAGCTGATCATAGAAATATGTGGATGCATGGGTATGTATTCGGCAACTGGAAAGAAGCCGTACAGATGGAGCTTAGGAAGTCAGACCAGCCCATAGTACTCCGAGTTCGGGAGAGCCGTTCACATGGGGAAGGAGCTGGCATAATAATGTAGCCTTCAAAGGAAACATGAACAATTAAGATAGGTTGATACAACTCATGCTAACCTCACTGAAGGGAATAAACAAAAGAGCACAAAGTCACAAACAGCATCGATTTGGCGGGCTATATCGCCTGTTAAATATCGAAAATTTACGTTGGGCCTATGGCCAGTTGAACAAGCGTTCAGCTACAGGTGTAGATCGTGTGAGTTACTTTGAATATCGACAAAACTTAGAGGATAATTTAGAAAACCTTGTTAAGCGATTAAAGAATAAGAGCTATAAAGCCAAACTTATACGTAGGTGTTATATCCCGAAATCAGCGACTAAACTTCGTCCCTTAGGAATACCCGCTTTGGAAGATAAATTACTCCAATATGCGAGTGCGAAAATTCTTGAGTCGATTTATGAAGCGGATTTTATTCAGGAAAGTTACGGTTACCGCCCCAATAGAGGAGCGCGTGATGCAGTAAAACTCACGAAAGAAATAGCGATGTTCAATAACTGCAACTACATAGTAGAAGCGGATATAAAAGGCTTCTTTGATAATATTGATCATGACTGGCTCTTGAGAATGCTGTCACAGCGTATCGAGGATAAAGCTTTACTTGAACTTATTCGCAAGTGGCTAAAAGCAGGAATATTAGAAGACGGACAGGTGATACATCCCGAAAGTGGGACACCACAAGGAGGTGTAATATCACCAGTTTTAGCTAATATCTACCTGCATTATGCACTCGACTTATGGTTTGAGAAAAGAATTCGTTCAAAAATGCATTGGAACCAGTCGTATAATTCGTTATGCGGATGATTTTGTATGCTTATTTCAAGCCGAGAGTGAGGCTTCTACCTTTTACAGTCAGCTGGGTATGCGACTCAAGAAATTTAATCTTGAGGTTGCGCCCGAGAAGACAAAGAAGCTGATCTTTTCACGATACAAGACTCGTAAAGAAAATCAAAGCTTTGAGTTTCTGGGGTTTGAATTTCATTGGGAAACAAGCCGTAAAGGCAATAGGTATGTAAGAGCAAGAACTTCTACTAAGAATCTTTGCTCAGGTATCAAGCGTTTTGCCGAATGGATTCAGTCAAATCGTGATAAGAAGATCAGACCACTAATGGAAAATGTACGTCGGAAATTCATGGGACATTATAACTACTATGGGTTGATGGGGAACAATAGACGCTTAAGTCACTTCTGGTTTAAGTGTTTACGGATTCTGTTTAAGTGGTTAAATAGGCGAAGCCAGAAACGCAGTTACAACTGGAAGGGCTTTAAAGAGCTCATTGAATACTTTGGTATTCCGAAACCTGAAGTAACAGAAAAGAAAATCGTTAACAGTTTCAGACTCTAAAACTTTACATGCTCGTACGGAAGTGAATTATTATGAAGAGCCCAGTGCGGTAGTACCGCACGCTGGGATCTGTGAGGGGGCAGTCGGGTAACTGGCTGTCCTACCTCGATAATGTAGAGCATCTTCTTTAAGCTGATTTCCCTTGCTATACTTCCTTCGACTTAAATATTAAGAAGGATAAAAATGG
>JAKVBD010000123.1 GCA_022446985.1 Lentisphaerales bacterium | reverse complement strand
GCCGGAAAATTCATCTTTAGTAAAATTCTAGCACGGACGGCGTAATAATGAAAAAGGATTTTCGGGAAAGTTTAGCTTTTTAATAGCTCCTGTGTTTTTTATAACTCGTGGCCAGTGGACTATAAAAGGTGTGCGTATACCACCTTCGTGGCTTAGATTCTTCCAGTATCGGAAAGGCGTACTTGAGACATTTGCCCAGTCTTTTTGAACAGAGGACCACACCCCCATAGTACCGATCTGGCCCGAACCGGTGGCAACATTTTCAGCCGAGCAGCCATTGTCTGAGGCAAACATAATAAGCGTATTTTCTTCTTCGCCTAAATCCTTAACTTTCTTTATAAGGCGGCCGACATTCTGATCGACTCTATCGATCATGGCAGCATAAACTTGCATGCGTCGAGCTTGATCCTTTTTTTGACTTTCACTCAAAGAATGCCAAGATCTATGAGTAGAAGGAGCCAGGACTGAATCTTGGTCAAGTATACCGAGTTCTTTTTGTCTTTTGAATCTGACCTTTTGAATAGCTTAATAGCCTTGTTCATAAATACCTTCATATTTTGCTATATCTTCCGGCCAGGCATGTAATGGATCATGTGGCGCAGTGTAAGAAAGATAGAGGAAGTAAGGCTTTTTCTCCTCTTTATATTTATCGAGGAAGTCTAACGACCAGTTGGTGAAATAATCGGTAGTATACCAGTCTTTTTCTTTAGGCGTGTAGTAGGGAACTGTTTTTTTTACCGTCAAAGCAATAGATACGTGATTCGCCTTTTTTACGCGCCGGAATAACTTCACCTGGACGCTGTTGGCCTGGATTGAAATGATTGGCGCAGCTTTTCCCGCCTTTGCCATAGTAAAATCCATAGAAGTGATCAAAACCCAAATCATGTAAACTTTCAGAAGAATGGTGTTTTCCGATAGCAAAGGTCCGGTACCCCTGAGACTTTAAAACAGCCGCCAGAGTTGTGGCATTTTTGAAACCCTGCTTAGAGGTCTTACCCATACCAGCCTGCTGGGCATAAAGCCCAGTCAGTAGGCAGGCTCTGGAAGGATAGCACTTGGACGTGTTATACATGGAGTTAAACCTCAAGCCTTTGTCGGCGAGTTGATCGAGGTTCGGGGTTTGAACTTCTCCACCATAACAACCAATATCTGAGTAGCCCATATCATCAACAAGTATAAAGATGATGTTTGGTTGGTATTTGCCAAAGACTCCAGTGAGACTTAAAAGAAAAATGAGTGAGGCAGTTATAGAATATTTTAACATCTGAGACTTCTTTTACATTAAGGTTTACAGGGAGATAGTCCATTTTTACCTTTTTCTTACAGACTGTATATTATTTTAACTATTGTGATGTCAATAAAAAAGCCCTGAGCGTTTTTGACACCCAGGGCTTTCTTAAAAGTTTTCTATTTAAATGTTTAAGTCAGTATATCGTACCAGACTTCTCCATGAACATCAGTTAAACGAATGTCTCGACCAGAATAGCGGTAAGTCAGTTTTTCATGATCAACGCCCATTTGATGCAAAACAGTTGCCCATAAGTCATAGACACCTGCTTTCTTTTCAACTGCATAGTAGCCAAGTTCATCTGTCGCACCATAAGTAGTACCTCCTTTAATGCCACCACCGGCCATCCAGAGACTGAAACCATATGGATTGTGATCACGTCCATCAGAACCTTGAGAAAATGGTGTCCTGCCAAACTCGCCGGTAAAGATAACCAAGGTTTCGTCCAAAAGACCTCTTTGCTTGAGATCTTTTAACAGCGCAGCAATTGGCTGATCAACTTGCTCTGCCATAGCCCCATGACCTCTTTCCAGAGCGCCATGTTGATCCCATGGATTGGCAGCACCACCGGCACCAAGACCAACACTGGCACAGGTAAGTTCGACAAAGCGCACACCGTTTTCAACCATTTTTCTGGCCATGAGAGCCTGGTGACCATAATTAGCAAGAATTTTGTTCTTGTGGTTCAAACCATACATTTCTTTAATATGCTCTGGTTCTTTGCTTATGTCTGTTAACTCAGGTACTGCAGTCTGCATTTTAAAAGCAGTCTCGTAATTCGTCATGGCAGACTTTATTTCTCTGGCTTTGGCAATGCGACTGGCAAAACCTTCATCGAGCTGATTAATCAGATTGAGGTTTTGTCTTTGCTGATCTAATGGTCTGCGAGGAATAATGTTGCTTACAGGGTCTTTTCTATGGAGGTTAAAGAAAGAACCGCAGGTCGTGGCCGGTAAGAATCCATTACCAAATACAGATTCTCCACCATGCGGGTCTCGCGTTTTGTTTTTAAGAACGACATAGCCTGGTACGTTTTCATTGACGCTCCCTAAACCATAATTAATCCAGGAGCCAGCACTTGGATAACCGAGGAATGGGAATCCGGAATGAATGAAAAAGTTTCCCTGGGCATGTTCACTGAATCTTGCCGTCATGGAACGCACAACGGCGATATCGTCAGCACATTCATTTATATGAGGGAAGAGGGTGGTATGCTCACGTCCACATTGACCATATTTTTTTGTTTTCCATGGTGAACCAAATATGTTGCCATTGTTGTCAAATTGAGTTTTCTGAACCTTAACCGGCATAGGTTTGCCATGCATTTTGTGAAGCATTGGTTTAGGGTCGAAAGAATCAACATGGCTGACTCCGCCTGACATATAACATAGGATAACAGATTTTGCCTTGGCTTTATGGTGCGTTGAACTCAGTGACTTGGCTTCTGAAAGGTTAGAAAGCGCCAGTCCTCCCAGTGAAGCAAAGCTCATCTGCAAAAACTTTCTTCGGTCAAAAGGATTAGTAAACATAGATTATCTCCTTGGAATTCAGGATGACTTCAGTCAGTCGGTTCCAGTCTTGATTATTTTCATTTAAGAAGTTTTGACATTGTTGTGTTTCGACCTTCGATGCTGGCCGGCTAAAACAAGTCATGAAAAGAGCATTTATATTTTCATTATCTGTTTTAAAACTTTTACTCTTCAGAACTTTGTTTGCAGCATGCCCAGAAAGGCCGGTAGTGAAAGAATTCATCATGGTTAAAGCCTGCGCTGGAACGTTGGTTCGCAAACGAGTACTTACGGTCGTTACTGGAGTAGGGCGGTTAAATGCCGTTAGGAATGGATTTAAACGATTCCGTATCACTTTATCATACACGGCTCTTGGAGTTCTTTTCCCTGATACGAAATTGAGAGTGTCGTAAATGGCTTCAGCATCCAATCTTCTCGGCAGGTAGAACGACAAGTAGTCATTTTCAGGGTCAATCTCATTGGCTTTCGCTGAACTTTGACTTGCGCTTTTGAAAGTTCTGCTTGTGACCATATGGCGAATAGCACTTTTGATTGACCAGCCATTATTCTCAAAATTCAGTGCCAGGTAATCCAGTAACTCAGGGTGTGTCGGCTTAGATCCCAGACGACCAAAATTATCTGTCGATTTAACGAGACCTTTGCCGAAAATATACGCCCATAAGCGGTTGACGAGAACTCTGCTCTTGAGGGTATTCTCTTGACTGATCATATCTTCCGCCAGATCCAAACGGCCACTATTTTTAGAAGTGTATTGCTCATTTTTAAACACCTCTAAGAATTGCCTATGAACTACTTCAGTTTGTTTTTTATAATCGCCACGAACCATAAGCTTCTGATCAACAACCTGAGCTTCAGTTAGACCGGGAGCTCTGGTTGGAAATGGAATCTCTTTTTCAAGACTGCGGTATTTATTTACTTTAGCCTGAATGTGCTGTGGCATGTCAACCAGCTCATTGCTTAGTATACCATGTTCAATGAAAGGCTGTAGAAATAAGGCTTCTTTATTTGTGAGTTTGCCTGTTGCCCAATTTTTGAGAATTTTTGCCAGTGTTGTCTGATAAGCTTTTAAAATGGACTTATGGTCTTTTAGAGTTTTTACATCTTCGACAAATTCTAAAAGACTGCTTGATTCCGGGTTGAGTTTTTTATCGCCGATATAAAGCTCACTTATACCAAACCAGGAACGCATGTTCTTAGCCCCTCTGGGAATGACATCTGAAGCAGTCCTAAGTTCAAAGTGAGCAGTATCACCTTGCCAATACTGCCAACGGCCTGGGCCTTGTTGCCAACTTAAATTCGAATTATTTAAAGTTCGAGGCGGGTGCAGCCCTCCATGTGCCAGAGGATAGTTGCGAATTGGGACTCTGGATTGTGCATCTTTACCAGCATAGTTGAGGGTGAAGTTCTTATCCTTTACTTCAAAGTCAGTAGTGGTTAGCACTGAAGCGTGCTTGCTTGAGATGAGATGAGAATAGATGCCAGCTGGGTAAACTCCACTTACGACTTTGTTTCCTGTAGCTTTTAAAGCATAGACTCCTGCTGGAGAAACTCCTTTTGCGCCATTGCCAGATAGGTAATACTTGTCAGAGTTTTTTGAGTCTGTAAAGTCAATGTAGTGGCTGGCCTCAGCAATAGTCTGCTGATTTGCTTCACTGTTTTGTTTTAGCAGCTTAGTTTGATTCTGTAAAACAAGGCTCAGCTTTTTGTTTTTTGCGGCAAGATAAAGCGCAAAGGGATGATGAGCTTGTTTTGCTAGATGTTTAGCGTCATTTGCCTGTTTAATTTTATTTTCTTGAGCTTGACGTGTATTCCTTTCTTTTTTGCTCAGTTTTTTGCCTTTAGGGAGTCTTTTAAGTTTTGGCAACAGTGGTTTAAAAACATCGCTTTCTGCCATGTTTTTAGGTAAGTATTTAAGCTGAGAATACCAGAAGTGTGCCAGGTCTTTACGCAAAGCCACTTTAAGTGTGGTTATTTCTTTTTGATTAATCCCCTGTTTTTCTTTGGTGTCTATAACAACAGTAGACTGTTTCGTGCTGAGCATTACTCCATAAAGTCTGAAGAAATCTTTTTGACTGATTGGGTCAAATTTGTGATTGTGGCAGCGAGCACATGATACTGTCAGACCCAACATCGCTTTAGATAAGACATCAACTTGATTGTCAATTACATTTACCTGTTCATCATAGGCATCTGTAACTCCAAAACCGATAGGGGTAAAACGGAAATGAGCCGGACCAATGGCTGATTCATTAATACCTAATTCTTTATTTATGCGTGGCTTTGCTAAGAGGTCACCAGCAATATGTTCTTTAAGCAGTTGGTCATAAGGGATGTCTGAATTCAAAGCCCGTATAAGATAATCGCGATATTGCTCTGAGGGAGGAATTGCCGGGTCACCTTCACTTCCATGAGACTGAGAAAAACGGTACCAGTCCATCCAGTATCTGGCCCAACGCTCGCCATATTCTTTACTGTCCAGCAGTGAATCAACGACTTTTTCATAAGCTTGAGGATCGTTTGAGCTGATAAACAGTTCGATTTGCTCTGGTGTTGGAGGAAGTCCCGTAAGTGTCAGATAGACTCTACGAAGAAGAGTATACTTATCTGCTTTTTCTGAAGGTTGTAGTTTTTTAGTTTTAAGATCTTTAAAGATGTAGTGATCTATTTTATTCGCCTGCCAATCATTATGAGCTGGCTTTTCTGGAGAAGTAGTCTTTAAAGGTTGAAAAGACCACCATTCAGACCTTTTATTTCGCACGGAGTCCCAATCAACGGAATTCTCCAAATCTTCTTTTGTGGGCTTCTTAGTTCTTGGGTCTGGTGCGCCCATCATGATCCATTTTTCAAAGTCAGCAATAACAGCATCGCTCAGTTTCGGAGCTTTACTTGGCATCTCAAGATCGTCAAGATGCTTGATAGATTTGATTAATAGGCTGTCTTTTGGATTCCCAGGAATAACTGCCAGGCCTTCTGCACCGCCAGCAAGTAAAGGATCTTTCCAATCCAGGGCAAGCTTTCCTTTCTTTTTGTCTACACTGTTATGGCACTCATAGCAGCTTTCTGCCAAGACCGGCCTTATTTTGTTTTCAAAAAACTCTAATTGATCTGCAGGTATGTTACTGGCACTTGAGGTAGAAGCACTTAGCAATAACAAACTGATCAGCTTTGAGAATAAGTTCATATAATATGTCCCATATCGCACATTGAATTCATACACTAAAAATTAATGTAAATTAATTGCATTAACGATGCAATTACAATAGCTCCATTATATAAATGTAAATAAAAATCAAATTAATGTAATTTAAATGTTACTATTATCACATGAATTTACTCTGTCTGACAATAGATAAGACTGACCACAAAAGTAATAAAAGCCCCGTTTCCACTTGGTAACGGGGCTTCTTGTTGTGTGGTGTGTGGAAAGTTATTTCAATGACACAAGCTTGAGGTCTTTAACCATAAATTTAAAGCCACCATTGAGATAGAAGTATTCCATCTCTTTTGCGAACGCGGGATCGTCGCCTTCAATAAGCAGTGAACACTAAAAACAGAACACTAGAGCGAAGCTTTCTGGCAACTCATCAATGCTCGGGGTTTTTGTCTACTTTGACTTCCTTTCCGGCATTCAGTTTGGAGATTTTTTCTTTGGCTTTTTGAATAGCATTCTGGGTAGATAGAATGGTATACTCAAGGTGGTACTCGATGGTTTCCCCACCTTTAATCTTAGGGATACGGCCTTGCTTCCTTTCGTGAGATCGATTGGCAGGGAAGCTATTGCCAGGTTCAAGCCCTGTGACGTAACCATTTTCTAAGGAATCTTCATTTTTCCACTGAGTAAAGTAGGGAAGGGTATCGATATCATAGGAGAAGGCAACTGCCTTGTTCTTTTGAGCATTTTCCAGGATAAAGTGCGCTTTACCTTCCTTATCAGCAAAAGGAATGATTTGATAGACTTTCTCACCACCGGGTTCAACACTTCCCGGGGCATCGTAAACATGGTATTTATCGATTGTTTTCAGCGCAAAGTCATTAAATGGTTGAACAGACTTTATAGTCCCGTGAAGTTCAGATCCTTTCTCTAGGAGTTCTTTGGCAAAGTTGGCGTGATACAGAATCTGAAATTCTTTCTCGTGTGAGGCTTTATTGGTAATTTTATCATGAAATTTTAAAGTTTTACTTCCTGGAACAGTACAGAGACTTGTTTCAATTTCAAAATTAGCGCCTTTGAACCACTTCTCCTGAATCAGGCCAGAAACTGTTATTTGGTGTGGAGGTAAAGGGTCAATAAAGACCTTGACTTCAGAAGCTGGAATATGGGCTATGCGACCGTGCAATGTCATGAGCCGGCCGTTATAATCTCCCGGGTGTCCAGAATATTCTATACCGCAACGCACCATCCACTCATTGAAACTGTCGAGCCAACCCAGACCGCCATTGTAATTCAGATTTACATTGCGCGGATTGACAATTTCTTGAACAGGGGAGTCCCAGCCCAGAGTGACATCCTTACTTTCAACTGACATGACATTCATGCCGCGAGTCGGTATAACTTTAATAAGCATTTCGCCATTATCAATTTCAATAATCTCTACGCCTTCCTGGAGTCCGCCGTGTAGTGAGTATTTCCTAATGGACCATGCAGCAGTATTGAACGCATAGTCACTACTGGATATTTGCCAGTCTCCGACATTTATATTTTTACTTGAACTGATGAGTGTGTGTTCAGCAGTAAGTTGTTTAATTTGACAAGAAGCGGTCATTAGAATCACCAAAAGTAAGATTGAAAGTTTCATGATGTCCCAGAGAAATTAAGAAATTGTTTAAAAAGAGACCAACCACAATTTGTAGATGGTCTCACCTTGGTTGAGGAGTTATGAAAAGATATCTTTAAGAGCCTCGCGCATGACAGAAGCGTCGACGTCGATTCCAGCCCAGTATTTAATGCCTATTTTACCCTGGTTGACTAACATCCCTAAGCCATCGATAGTTGTGCAACCACGCTTATCTGCATCTTCAATAAACTGAGTTTTGGGAGGATTCGGAATGACATCTGAAATAATCATACTGGAATTCAGAGTTTTCATATTTATCGGTACTTTTGTTTTGTCAGGGTAGAGCCCGATATTTGTGGCATTGATGACTATATCTGCTCCCATAGGCACATCATATTGACCATCCAGCGGATGAAAACTGGCATTAGCCGGAGTTTTATCATTTATCAGTGTTGCCAATTTCTGGCCGGTGGATTCTGTTCTGTTCACTATGATGATCTCGGAAGCTCCGCTCAGTGCCAGTTCAACGCCAATCGCTCTTGCAGCACCACCGGCGCCTAAAATGACAGCAGTTTTATCTTTGATTTCGGTAACTTTTAAAAGAGACTCTATGTAGCCTTTACCATCGGTATTTTCGCCAATGTATTTTCCGTCTCTTTCAACAACACAGTTAACAGCCCCCATAACTTCAGCAGATTCACCAAGGCCATCCAGTAATGGTATGATATTTTGCTTGTGGGGCAGGGTGCAGTTGAAACCTTTATAGCCCATAGCTTTCACACCTTCGAAAGCCGCTTTTAAATCGTCTTTTTGAACTTCAGTTGAGATGTAGCGAAACTTCATGCCGTGATGCTTAAAAACGGCTTCCATCATATGTTCAGTAGGGTTTTCCCAAACAGGATATCCAAAATTGCCGATTAAGAAACTTTTACAGCTGTATGTAGACATGTGTCAGACTCCTTGTTTTTTGATGGTTTCATTTTTCTAGTGATATTGCTGATCCAGAGGACCTCGCCTTTTTTCATTTTGTCGACGACTATAGCCAGAAGAATCACCAGGCCAAGAATGATTTTTTGAGTGTTTGAGCCGATTCCCATTAAGTTCATACCGTTGTTGATAACTTCAATAATGGCACAGCCGATGAGGGTGCCTATGACTTTCCCCTGTCCTCCCATAAGGCTTGTACCGCCAACGACTACTGCAGCGATAACATTCAATTCCCAGGTGTCGCCAAAAGTTCCTTTACCGGCGTTCAATTCAGCCGTCATGATGACTCCGGATATCCCGGCCAGTAAACCAGTGATTGTGTAAACAATTATGAGGACTTTATTGACCGGTACTCCGGACAAGCGGGCGGCCTCCTCATTACCACCAATCGCATATATCTGTCGACCCAGAACAGTTTTGTGCATAACTATGTAAGCGATTATATACAGAGCTATCATTAAGGATACAGAAACAGCACCTTGCCCAAGCCACTCTGGAAGATTTGTGCTGATTGCCTTGTTACCGGAAAGTTCTTGTGCTCCGCCTCGAGCGATCAGCATAACTGCCAGAGTAACGATGAAAGCGGGGATCTTAAAAGCAGTACTCAAGGCTCCGGACAGAAAGCCAAACAAGCCGCAAGCGCCAATTCCTGCTGCAAATGCCAGGGCGATTTGACCCCCACTTGCATTTGTGCCAAATGTAGAGAGCATCATGGCAGAAATAACAGAGGCCAAGGCAACCAGGCTACCGACTGAAAGGTCGATTCCCGCCGTGATAATAACCATGGTCATGCCAATAGCAATAATGGCGGTTTTAGCAGTTTTTCGAGGCAGGCTGTTGAGGTTACCTGAACTCAGAAAACTTGAGCGCGTTTCAATTTGTGGAATGAGAATTGTGCTGTCTTTAAAATGCTCCAGCTTGTTAAAGAAAGTCCAGTTGCCGGTTTGTTTACTGCAGATAAGCAGACTATCTGCGTTAACTTGACTAGAAAGCCTTTGAAGTTCTTGTTTTGCTTCCAGTGGTGAGCTTACTGAAACAACATTTACTTTAATGCTGGAGCCTTTCATTTCATTAACAAAGGTATCCTTTAACTTCTGGTCATCCTGTGTGTCTAAAACGACTAAAGTCACCGATTCACTTTTGAGAGCCTGGACTTTTTCTGCCAGACTAATTCCGGCGCCAGAGCCTTCTGCCGCGACTTTTTTAAATGTCGATAAACTGAAAATAGCAAACAGCAGGATGAGGACAAGAATCATCCCATAGTCTGAGAGTAAGGCTGATATTTTATCTTTATTCATAATTTGAATTCCCTTAATGAATTGCGTGTTCGAGTAATTGTTCTTGAGTGACGTTTTTGACGTCGGTTACTTCAGCAGAGATCTGTCCACTTCTCATAACCAGGATTCGATCAGACATGCCGATGACTTCTGGAAGTTCTGAGCTTATCATGATGATCGCCTTTCCTTGCTTTGCCAGTACATTTATAAGCATGTAAATTTCGTACTTAGCTCCAACATCTATACCTCTCGTTGGCTCGTCAATTATGATCACATCGCAGTTGCGCTGCAGCCATTTTGCCAGGACGACTTTTTGCTGATTGCCGCCACTGAGGTTCTTTGCTAGTTGTTCCTGATTGGGGATTTTGATTTTCATGCTTTCTATATATTCCGAAAAAGAGCTTTTTTCAGATTTGTGTTTGAGAAAGCCGGTTTTGGAAAAGGTGTCGAGATTTGGCAAACCAAAATTTTCTCTGACAGAGTGCATAAGAACAAGACCTTGACCTTTACGATCTTCTGTTAGCAGGCAAATTCCGTATCCTATGGCATCGCTTGGTTTTTTGATATTCAGCTCAACATCATCCAGTCTGATAGTCCCGCTTTCTCGTCGATCTGCACCAAAGATCAAACGCACAGTCTCGGTTCTGCCGGCTCCGACCAATCCGGTAAGTCCTAGAACTTCTCCTGCATGAACTTTAAATGAAACATCATTGACATTCTTCGCATTAAGGTTTTTGACTTCCAGTCTGACTTTACCTTTTTCGTGATAGTGCTTAGGAAATTCATTTTCAACTTTACGGCCGACCATCATTTCGATCATTTCTTGACGACTGATCTCCTGCATAGGCTTAGTGCCGATGTACTCGCCATCCCGCATGACCATGACTCGATTGGCAATATCAAAGATTTCGTCCAAACGATGACTTATATAAATGATGCCTATACCATGACTTTGTAGGTCGCGGATTATTTTGAAAAGGCCTTCAACTTCTTGAGGAGTCAGAGTTGCACTTGGCTCATCCATTACCAGTATACGGACATCAGATGAAAGGGCTTTGACGATTTCAACGATCTGTTGCTCGGCTGTACTAAGATCTTTACAAATTGCATTTGGATTGATATCTATGCCTATTTTTTTCAATAATTCCTGAGCAATCCGTTTCTCTTCAGATTTCTTTACAAACCCCGAACGGGACTTGGCTTTACCAAGAAAAATATTTTCGCGAACCGTCAGATGAGGGATAAGGTTAAATTCCTGATAGATAATGCCAATACCGGCAGCCTGAGAAATTTGTGGTGAATTAATCTCTATTGGCTGATCATCGATTCGTACTTCACCTTCTGTGGGCTGGTGCGCTCCACCCAGAATTTTGATCAAGGTGCTTTTCCCAGCGCCATTCTCACCCATGAGCGCGAGAACTTCTCCCTTATGTAAATCAAGGTCAATTCCCTTAAGGGCGTGAACACCGGGGAAGTACTTGTGAATTCCCCGCATGGCTAAGAGCTGTGGAGCTTTAGAGACCATGGTTAGAGTCCTTTAAGAGATGCATCTTTTTGTGCATCTTCTTTATAGTAGAGTTTTGTGTCAATTAGAATTTCAGCAGGGACTTGTTGAGCATCTTGATAATTGACAATTTGTCTTACAGCCTGACGGCCTATTTCGTCCGGAAATTGTATAGGATCGGCAAAAATATCGCCATTCTTAATTGCCATCTTGCCTCGAGGCATGCCATCAAAGCCAACAACTTTAACTTGATCGTTTTTACCGGCTTGTTTGAGTGCTACAACTGCGCCGAGGGCCGATGGATCATTAATCGCAAAGATTCCCGCCAAATCCGGATTGGCGTTCAATTGATCTTCGGTAGCTTTCTTACTTGGTTCTTCAGAAGCTTTACCGGGTAATTCTGCCACTATGTCGATTTTTCCAGTAGGGTTTTCCTCATTATATTTATTGATGACTTCTTTAAAACCATCGACACGCTGAATACAAGAAGCAGCTTCTTTGTAGTCGAGTATGAGAACTTTGCCGCCTTTATTTTCCAGTGCTTGAATCATCGCTTGCCCAGCAAGTTTACCACCGCCATAATTGTCTGTCGTTACATTGCACACAACCTTGGCTGCAGGGTCAGAGCAACCGGTATCAGCTGTGATCACCGGAATACGTGCTGAATTTGCCTCTTTTATTGGGGCTCCAATAGCTAAAGTGTCTTTGGTAGAAAGGATGATTGCATCGACTTTTTGGGTAATGAAATCGCGAATTTGCTTAGCTTGTTTATCTGCTTCTTCACCGCCGTAAATAATCACGGAGTAACCGTATTTTTTGGCTTCATCTTCGGCCGCTTGAGCCAGTTCTACAAAGAAAGGGTTTGACATGGTCATCATAGATATACCAATAACTTTATTGGATTTGTCGCCAGCAGCAGATTGGCTCTTTGGGCTGCAGCTAAATGAAAAAAGAAATGTCAATATTAAGAGGGTTTTTATTAAATACTTCATACTTGTAATCCCTTCTCTGCAATAGGCTTTAGTTCGGAAGGAATGGAAACGGTTGCACCTTTATGCTCACAAACATATGCCGCAACTTTTGAAGCCAGCTTTTGAGCTTCGGGTATGTCCATACCTTGTAAATAATTGATGATAAATGAGGCTGTAAAAGAATCGCCGGCGCCTACGGTGTCGATAACTTTACATTTCACTGCAGGGTATTCGAAAGAATGGCTATTTGTCATAATACAGCTGCCTTCAGATCCAAGTGTAGAAATAACCAATTCGAGTTTGTAGGTATCGATGATTTGCTGAATACTTAATCCTAAAAGGTCCTGGAGGATAACAATTTCTTCTTCATTCAATTTTAGAATATCAGTATAATTCAGAGATTTCTCTATGATCTCTTTATTATAGAAATCTGCTCGTAGGTTGATGTCAAATAAGACTTTACAGCTGTCCTTTTTGAGCTCTAGAGCTTTGTGAATGGTTTTTTTACTAATTTCATTTCTTTGAGCGAGTGTACCAAAAGCAATTAAATCAGCTTCTTGACTGAGAGTCATTAGCTCAGAGGTGAGGGGGAGATGATCCCAAGCACAATCTTCATTGAATTGATAATTGGCAACTCCTTCACTATTAACGCAAATATCAACTTTGCCAGTAGGATATTTTAAGCGCTCAGCCACTAAATTAATGCCGGTTTCAGCAACAACGCTCAGTAATTCAGTCCCAAGATCATCTTGGCCAATCGCTGAAAAAGCAGTTGCGTCTGCACCAAATTCGGCAGTATGAAAGATAAAGTTTGCGGGTGCGCCTCCCCATACCTTCTTATCTGGAAAGGTGTCCCAGAGTATTTCGCCTATACATAATGTTTTTATCATAAATTCAATTCTGATTCTAAAATTTAAAATTCCACAATTGGCTCAAAACCCCAATATGGATCAACACGACCTGATTTTATTAATTGCAGTCCCAAAACAAATAGTTTCTAGGAGATTCATTTTACCATACACAATATATAACTCGAATTTTTTGCTGCGTCAAACAAAATGTAAAATTAAAGATCTACAAATGTAAACTATACGACTGGAGTATTTTATTCTGCAATTGAATTGTGTAGCCAAAGTGCTCCAAAAAGAGATTATGAAATATAAATTTACTTTTTAGATAAATTGAAATATCAATTCATTAATTCTCTTAGTAAGTATTTGGGAATGGGGGCATAAAAATAGAAGGTGCATAAAAAAAGGGAATCAAGAAATAAGATTCATAGCTTAAGAGCGTTTAAACTACCTTGATTTGAAAAAATATCTAAATTTGAGAAGGGGGGTATACCACCGGCATGACCGGTGGTTGAAGATAAAAAACTATTTAGTAGATTCTCTAACGACCAGTTGTCCATGAAGAAGAACTTTTCTAGCGCATAAATCTGGATTTTTGATACGTGAGATCATCGTTTCTATAGCTGCTGTACCAATGTCTCGACAAGGCTGCTTATATGTAGTCAAAGGAGTTTTTAAGAGCTTGGCATATTTAACGTCATCGAATGCACTGATTTTAAGATCCTCCGGAATGTTAACTCCGCGACTATCTAGCGCCATACATAGTTCTGCAGCTGCTGCATCATTGTAAACAGCTAGAGCATCAAGGTCTTTTCTTTCAGCAATTTCATCGGCCAATGTTTCTAAGTCACCATCATTGATGAATTTAATTAAGGAATCTAACCCCAAGTCAGCCTGAATTGCTGCTTCACGGATTCCAATAAAACGCATGTGGACTGTACTGGCGATATTTGGTCTGGTAATAAACCCTATTTTTTTGCAGCCACTTTCAAGTAAATGCTGACCAATAACATATCCTGCTTCAGCATTGTTAATGCCGATAACATCATATTCGCTTTTAAGGGGGGGAGCGACAACATCTCTATCCAATAAAACTACAGGAATATCTGCAATCTTAAACATCTTAAGAATGCGATCGTTAACTTCCTGACAATTATCTTCTAGTTCTATTGGAGTAAAGAACACACCATCGACTTTTTGACTAATATATTTAGTGGCTAATTGTTCAGCAATGACAGAGGCTTTGTCATGCACATTGCCACCGCCGCCCCAGACAAGATTAAAGTTATAAGAATTTGCCAAATTGGCAATCTGACCACATATAGGTTCGAATATCTCAGTTTCACCAAGAGCTGGAATCAGCAAGCCCAAAGTAAGTTCATTATTAGTACCCGGATTTACTTTTCTCTCTTTAATGAAAGTACCATAACCGGCTTTGCGTCCCAGATAATTTTCATCGACTAGCTTTTGGACCGCTTTGGCAACAGTTGGGCGACTGGCATTAAATTTTTCAGAGATCTGCAAGTCTGTTGGAAGGAGTTCACCTTTAGAATAGGTGCCGGCGTCGATTTCCTCTTTGAGGAATTCGTATATTTCTTGAGTTTTGCTTTTGCGACTTTTCATATCCAAATGTTACACAAATGTTAAGGTATATCAAGTTGTACTAAAATATATTTACTACAATAGGGTTATTTTCGACACCACCAACACAATGTCGCATAATATATATTATGATAAGCCTAATCCCGTTAATTATACCTCCATAATTAAGCTTCTAAAGTTTGACAGTTCGGATTTAATCGATTAAAGGCTTTTATGAATGTCTTC
>JAKVBD010000122.1 GCA_022446985.1 Lentisphaerales bacterium | reverse complement strand
TACATACCCGAAATGGGAAATTAGTATGACCGGGACGTTTCACCCGGTTAGCTCCTGACGCATTAGTCTGGGCACACATTCTATAAGGGTAAACCTATTCATTATTTCACAGATCCTATATACACACATTTTTATTAAGGCAATGACCTGTTAAGCCATCGCCTTCCCATTGGAAATAGTAAAAAACTACTGAGCCTGTTTTAATTCCCAAACAAGTTTGCTCTGAGCTTTATACTCAGGACTCAGCTCACGCAGTAATTTCCCTTGACGTTCATAAATAGCAGTTCTTTCTTCCCAAATCCTGCCAAACTCTTTGTTTGATTTGCGAAGTGCATCCTGCCTTTTAGAAAAGTGCTGCCATGCTTCGGCCCATTTTTGCTGTTCTTTCAAACTGGCAATTTTAGGAGTCTCTTCAGCAGCGATGTTCAACAATGCGGCACTAAGCTCTTTAGCTTCTTGATAATTTTTCTGAACTTGCTCATTACTCTCTTTGAGCTGATCACGCACTTGTTTGCGTAACTCTTGAAGCTTAGCGGATTCTTTTTCATACTTTGACGATGTTTCCGCCATTCCCATGGATGATACCATTAATAAAATACTGATTAGGGTTTTCATGCTATTTTCCTTATTTATTTCACACTACACTTTTACTAATTAAATTTTATTTCTTTAGTAAAATATAAAATCTGTTACTTTGCCCAGATTTAAATGTGACATGAAACCCATTAAAAAAGAAAAATAATGCCGCTAATCACAAAAATTTAATCATTGATTTTTGCAACTGAAGAAAAATCCACTTATGAACTCTAACTCGCAAAAAGGTTTTTCTTTAATCACTTGAATTAGTCTTAGTAATGCCCCCACCTTTCGACATCCGGTGGTTCATCCTGAGAAAAGGAATTATACTCCAGAGGAAATGTATAAAACTTAACGTGCATGTCCTGAAAGAGTGTATTGACCCGTCTTTTTTCACCATTCCAATGCCAACGAGCCATTTTAGAGGACCACAAGCGATTCGCCCACAAATTGTGATCTCCGGAAACTATTTTTTTATCTGATTGATCATAGTAATCCAGAGTCCGAGGTGTCTGGCTAGATGACAAATAAGCAATACTGTAAATATTCTTCCCTGAAGTCGCCGTATAACTAGAACCCCATTCGCGATAAACATTCTCAATATTATGCATCGGCTGCCCTATATCCGAAGGGCACTCCGCTATTTTTCTGGTATCGTAGTACTTATTGAGAGGTCTGACTTCTGCAGGTTTACCATCTCCATCCTTTCCCATAGTATGCCTGTAGCCAGAGCCTTTCCTCAATTTAGGATAGTATTTATTATTCGAATATGTGTAAAGCGTATAGGCGATACCTATGTGATAGAGATTTGACTGACAGACATTCAATTTCATTTTGGCACGGGCACTGGATAAAGCGGGCACAAGTAGCGATATAAGAACAGATAAAACTGCCAATAAAATGAGGAATTCAACTGCTGTAAATTTCTTCATTAGTAATAAATGACTTTTATTCTTTTAGGAAACTCACGGACATCTCTATCTGTAAAATAGGCTTTAGGTACGTGCAATTCTTTTAGGGTTTGGCATTTACTAATGAAACTAAAATATTTATCAGGTTCTTTATTTGGCAGGATCAGCTTTTTCAAAGGCAGCCCTTTCACAAAAATAAAGTCGCCCTCAATAGGGCTGTTTCGCAAATCCAGCTCCGTTATTCCTGTTTTATAAAGACCATCGGCAATCTTGAGTCTCTTCCAATTAAGTTTAACAGTATCTCCTGAAAAAGTAATTTCTTTGAGACCTGGGTTCTGAATCTTCATAACCGCTTTGGCATAAGTGCGCCTTTCCTCAAGCGTTAAATTATCCATAACCGGGCTAAAAGTCTGCTCATTGATCATTTTAGGCTTTTTCAATTCACCGTATTTGTGAATAATCCATATGAAGTCCTGAAGTTTAAAATCTTTTCTTGCACCAAAATGAGCTATACAATCTTTGGTTGCTTTTACAGATTTATGGTCATCTCCCATACGAGCTTTATAAAAATTCTCTAAAGCTTCTTCAAATCTAAGTAAACTCAAAAGTATAAAAGCCTTACTGGATAAAGCACTCCTTAAATTCGGATCGAGATCCAAAGCAAAATTACAGTACTCCAAACCTTCATAGAGCTCATAGGTCTGAAGTGAAACTCGGGCTTTTTCGAGAATTCTTGGAGCGGCTTCTTTGGTTAATCGATGCTTCATTTCTTCCGCTTCTCTAAACTTCTTTAAAGCTTCCTGCGCCGCCGCTTTGGCCGAAACTGCCTGACTTTCACTTAGGCTCAATGAAACCAAAAACCAAATAGCACTTGAGATCAAAATAAGTGCTGAAACTGCCACACTAAAAACTAATTTACGGTTTCTTATGATGAGAAGTTTTAACAGTCCAAAAAATCCAGGGTCTTCTGCTTTAGTCGCGTATCCCTGCATATAGTTGACAATATCGCTCTTCAATTGGCCGGCTTCTTGATAGCGATCTTCTTTCTTAAAGGACATCGCCTTATTACAAATAGCTTCTAAAGCCTTTGGAAGATTGTCTTTTACTTCTGAAGGTTCTTTAATTTTGCCAGCAACTGTTGCCTTGATAGAGTCACTGCTGTTCATTTCCGCTAATGGCGGCATACCGGTAAGGATAAAGTAGAGAATAGCCCCCAATGAATAGATATCTGAACGGTGATCTAGCTCTTTCTTTTTTCCTCGAGCCTGTTCCGGCGACATAAAGCCGGGGGTTCCCTTAATGATTCCATCTAATGTTACAGGCGCAGTAGGAGATTCTGACATATCGTCAATTATATCTTCCCGACCTTCAACTCGAGCCAGCCCCCAATCACAAACCAGAACCTCACCGAAGCTGCTTACCTGGATATTTTCAGCTTTTAAGTCCCGGTGCATTATGCCATTTGAGTGGGCATAGGCCATGGCGTCGCAAATTTTTAAAAAGTTAGCCAGGAGTTCATTCTGGCTGCTTTTCCCCTCTTTGATCTGATCCTTAAGAGTTTGACCGGAAATAAGCTTCATGGTAAAAAAAGCCTGCCCGGTTTCATCATATCCCAGATCATAAACCGGGATAATATTCGGGTGCTCAAGAGAGGCACAGATACGTGCTTCAAAGAAAAAGCGTTCTACTTTAGTTTCATCATCAGTATCTTTAAGAACCGCTTTCGCTACATCCCGGTCTGTAAGATTATCTTTTGTCACATATATCCGTTTCATGCCACCAGCAGCTAAAAAATCACTGCCTGAGTAACGGGCTGAAATATTCTTGATATCTTGACTAAGGGACATCTCAACCGCTTCATCGAAGAGATCTGTAAAGCTACGATTGAGCTCAAACTTGTCTTTAGGTGAATTCACATTTGGTCCTGTACATTGCCCGAAACTATAATTTCAGTCATTGATTTTTTCTAGTTTTTTATTTCGAACGCTAAGAGCTTTCTCTTAAAATCATAACAAAATTTCACTTTCCACAAAAGCTTTGTCATCCTCGAACATAGTTCATCGATTGCCATAAATAACCAAAGGCATGTGTGAAATTGTAAGTATGAATCGAGGCTAAAATGGATCAAATAGACAGTTCCGAATATGATTATGATGAGGAATACGATGAAATTTATCAGCAAAGTGACATCCTGGCTATTCAGGAAGAATACCGTAAAAAAAGATTAATAGAATCTCTTATAGGTCCGGTTATATCAACCGCTTTTCATTTGGCTCTAATTATCATCTTGGCGATCATGATCACCGACAAGTTTAAAAAAGAACCTCCAGCTATAGAGGTCAAAATTCAGGAAGTTGAAGAAGTTAAAATCGAAGAGCCCCCGCCAGTCGAGGAGCCCGAACCTCAAGAAGTCGAGACCACAGAAATTTCAGACCCCGTGCTTATGACTGTGTAAATTGAGAATGTTGATACCAACGAACCGGCTTTGGAAGATGGCAGCGATGAAGAGCCTTCAACTGCAGACGACTCTGAGATCGCAGATGTTTCAGATGTCGTCATTTCTCCCTCCGCATTTGCTTCTCCCAGTTTATTTGGTGGCCGTACAGCAGCTGGTCGAGCAGGTGCAGTTTCAGCATTTGGCGGCTCAAAAGTCGGTCAACAAAGTCTGGGAAAAGCTCTGTGGTGGTTTAAAAAGGTTCAAAACCCGGATGGTTCATGGGGTAAAAATCAAAAGACATCTATGACTAGTCTGGCCATTCTAACCTTCTTGGCTCATGGCGAAACGACTCTTTCAAAAGACTTTGGAGATAACGTCAAAAAAGGTATCGAGTGGCTGGTAAACATCGTTAAAAACAGTGAAGGCCGAACCTTACACCAAAATAGTTATAAAAATGACACTCGTTCTGTATATTCATATGGTCTGGTCGCCTACACTCTTTCCGAAGCAACGGCGATGATCGGTGCATCACAAATTGAACAAGCCATGAATGAAGCGATTGCTTTTCTCGTTAAAAATCAGCATACAAATGGCGGCTATTACCATGCATACAAAAATACCGGATCAAGCGACCTCTCAAATGCTTCTTATTACTACCAGGCTCTGAAAGCGGCCTATGCTGCAGGATCGACTGTTCCTGGGCTCAAAGAGGCTATTGATAAAGCCATCAAACATATGCAGGATTTTGCCAAAGAAAATGTTTTCTACTACGGGTCAGACAAATCCGATCCTCGTCTACCTTCTATAAGAGCTGTCTGTGTTCTATGTTTGCAGTTAATGGGAGCAGCTGATTGCGATGCGGCCATTAGAATTGGTGATTATATGTTGCAAAATGACCTACAATACCTTCGCTGGCAAGGTCAGTCAGGTGATGATCCCCTGGCTTTCCCTTAATCATGTGGTACTGCGTCAGCCAGGTTATGTTCCAACGAGGAGGAGCTTCATGGAAAGCACTTAGACCAAGGTTCGAAAAACTTTTGGTTACCAATCAACACTTTGACGGATACTGGGAATCTCCATCTGCATTTGAAGCTGAGCGTTTAAATATGCCTGGTATCGACAAAAAAGTTTACAGTAAGGCAAAGTGCGCCCTTATGTTGACCGTTTACTCCCCTTACTTACCATCTTTCAAACTTCCCAAAAGCTGCGCTAAGAAAGAAAAAACAGATCATTGACGACGTAGGCATCGATCTTATCGAATAACCAACCCGAATTTCCTTACACAACCCATAAACTAAAAGGATCAATCTATCGAGGTTGATCCTTTTTTATTTCCTCTTCAAAAAAAATTTAAAAAAAAATTAAATTCTCAGTCATGATTTCATTCCCACTTGAATATTCTCTATCGGTTCCAGTGCCCAGCGTGTTAAAAGATGTGTGTTAAGTAAAGAGTTACTGAGGAAAATAAATGAACGAATTTGATACTTCCAGCGCTGAGCTGGATTACGAAGACGACTACAATGACGTCTTATATGCCGATGACATCCTGGCTATCCAAGAAGAATACCGCAGAAAAAGACTTATAGAATCGCTCATCGGCCCGCTTGTGTCGACCCTGTTCCACGTCGCTCTTATCATTATCCTGGCGATCGTAATTACTGACAAGTACAAAGCAGAACCCGCCGAAATCGAAGTTAAAATAGAAGAAATCGAAGAAGTCGAAATAGAAGAGCCGCCACCGATCGAAGAACCCGTACCTGAAGAAGTCGAAAAGACAGATGTCACCGATCCAGTTCTCACCACCGTTGCTATTGAAACTGTTGAAACCAACGACGCCGCTTTAGAAGACGTCAGCGACGAAGAGCCTTCTACAGAAGATGACTCAGAAATAGAAGCCGTTTCAGATGTCACTCTTTCCGCTTCTGCTTTTGCATCTCCGTCACTTTTTGGAGGACGTTCCGCTGCAGGCAGAGCAAGTGCTGTTTCCGCTTTTGGTGGTTCAAAAGTCGGCCAGCAAGCTCTTGGCAAAGCTCTTTGGTGGTTGAAAAAAGTTCAAAATCCGGATGGCTCATGGGGTAAAAACCAAAAATCTTCAATGACCAGCTTAGCTGTACTTACATTCCTGGCACATGGTGAAACAACCCTTTCAAAAGATTTCGGTAAAACTGTTCAGCAGGGTATCGAGTGGCTCTGTAAAATCGTTGAAGGCAGCAATGGTAAAATCATTCACCA
Source organism: Lentisphaerales bacterium (assembly GCA_022446985.1). Lineage (GTDB taxonomy): Bacteria > Verrucomicrobiota > Lentisphaeria > Lentisphaerales > Lentisphaeraceae > JAKVBD01. The sequence goes on along the minus strand of JAKVBD010000122.1, from coordinate 9,029 downwards.
AAATGGTTACAGCAACAGTTCGCGTTCCGTTTACTCACATGGGCTTGTTGCTTATGCCCTTTCGGAAGCCACTGCCATGATCGGTGCTTCACAAATAGAAGCAGCAATGAATCAAGCAATTAAACTGGTTGTTAATAAACAGCACCCAAATGGCGGCTATCACTATAGTTACAAAAACAATGGTCCAAGTAACCTCTCAAATGCCTCATATAACTATCAGGCTCTGAAAGCTGCCTACGCCGCTGGCTCAGACGTTCCTGGACTGAAAAAAGCCATCGACAAAGCTATTGCTCATATGCAAGAGTACGCTAAAGAAAATGTTTTCTACTATAAAACTGACGTTAGTAATCCACGAGGCCCTTCAATGCGGGCTGTCGGTGTCCTTTGTCTCCAATTACTCGGTGCACCTGATTGTGCAGCTGCACTGCGAATTGGTAAGTATATGGAAGAAAATGATGTCCAATATTTAAAATGGGTAGGAGAATCAGGCCACGCAACAAATGCTTTCCCACTTTACATGTGGTACTACGCCACTCAGGTCATGTTCCAACGTGGCGGCAAAGCATGGAAAGTATGGAGACCAAAATTCGAAAAGCTTTTAGTTTCAAACCAAAATCCGGAAGGTTACTGGGAATCACCTTCAGCCTTCGAAGCTGACCGTTTCAATATGCCCGGCATCGACAAACAAGTGTATAGCACTGCTAAATGTGCCCTTATGCTAACAGTTTATTACCGTTACCTACCATCATTCAAATTGCCAAAATCAGCCAAAAAAGAAGAAAAGAAAAAGAAGACCGTCGATGAAATCGGTCTCGATCTGATTGAATAAAATTTAAACATTCCTCACACAACACACAAACCAAAAGGTGCAGTCTCTCGAGATTGCATCTTTTTTTTGCTCTCATTTTGTCAAATAACTGTCATATATCTCAATCGTCACTGTTTAAATAGATGAAGACTTAAACTTCTTCACACACCATACACACATACATAAAGCCGCAGGTTTCACTTGCGGCTTTATCCTTTTAAATCCATCCACCGTTTAAAATATATCCAGTTAGCGAACCCTCTATCCATTAAAATCCGCGTTAATCTGCGTTCATCTTTGGTTAAAAAACTTCAGCGTCCCCCACTCTATGTGTCTGTCTATGTCTCAACCCCCATACTCAAAACAGAAAAAATTGCTTCCACCTCTCCCGTCCTCTATCTTAACTTAAGTCGTGGTAAAAAAATAAAATTTTCAAAACTTTTTTCAAAAACCTATGGGAAAAATTACATGCAGCGCGGGAAATAGAGAAAAGAATCACTTGGAGAAACTATGAAACGCGTGTGGATAGCAGTCCTTGCTGGACTTAGCACCCTACTTCCTCTCTCTGCCGAAAACATTCCAGAGAAAGTAACATTCAACGAACATATTCGCCCCATATTTTCGAGCACTTGTTTCGACTGTCATGGTCCAGATGCCCATGAAGCCAAAGCACATCTTCAGCTTCACAGCTTCGATGCCGCTACTCAACCAAGAACATACACTACTAAAAGCGGCAAAAAGAAAACTAAAGAACCAGTCATTATTCCAGGTTCACCTGCGAAGTCTGCCGTCTGGGAAAGAATCTCTACCAACGATGAAGACGACATCATGCCTCCAGTCGACTTCCACCATGAACTTTCGGAGCGTGATAAAGCCCTTGTCAAAAAATGGATCGAACAAGGCGCTGAGTACCAGGCACACTGGGCCTACGAGCCAATCGCCAAATTTGAGCAAACAAATATACCTTCTACTATCGATAAGATGGTTCTTCAAAAGCTCCAGGCAGAAGGCTTCTCTGAGCAGAATCCACTCGATAACAAATTGGTTCTGGCTAGACGCCTCAGTCTTGACCTTCGCGGCCTCCTGCCTACTCAAAAAGAACTGTATTCTTTCATCAATGACAAATCACCCAAAGCCTGGGAAAACCTTGTCGATAACTTCATGGCCGACAAAGCCTATGGCGAACGTATGGGAACACATTGGTTCGATGTTGTCCGCTACTCCAACTCGGTTGGCTTCCATGGTGACCAGGAACTCCGCTCTGCACCTTACCGCGACTACGTCATCAAAGCCTTCAATGACAATATGCCATACGATCAGTTTACTAAAGAGCAGCTTGCCGGTGACTTACTTGAGAATCCAACACGAACTCAAACCATCGCTACAGCTTACAATCGTCTCAATAAAGTTACTAAGGAAGGTGGTGCTCAGCCAGGAGAGTACCTGGCAAAATACGCCACTGACCGCGTCTCCAATCTCTCCGCTGTCTGGCTAGGCTCAACTCTAGAATGTGCCGAGTGCCACAATCACAAATACGACCCATTTACTGCTGAAGACTTTTACTCTATGTCTGCCTTCTTCGCCGACATTAAACAGACTGGTGTCTACAAAGGAGGAAATAATAAAATATTTGCTCCAGAACTTTTTCTCTATACCCCGGAACAAGAAAAAGAAGCTCGTAGACTAAAGAAACAACTCAATAAAATTAAAAACCGGAAATCAAAAGAGTACAAAGCTCTTTTGAAAAAGGAAAACACTCTAAATAAGTCTGTCGAAATATGCGTTATCACTGAAACTCAAGAACCAAGAGTCACGCGCATCTTACCACGAGGAAACTGGATGGACCAAACAGGGAAAATAGTAGAACCTGCTGTGCCTCACTTCATGCAACAAATCAACAAAGAAGGTCGTGCTAATCGCCTCGACCTGGCCAACTGGCTTTGTTCAGAAGACAATCCTATGGCAGCCAGAGCTTTCATGAACCGCATTTGGGCCATGTACTTCGGTCAGGGTATCACACAGATTGAAGAAGACCTTGGTTCTCAAGGTGAACTTCCAGTTAACCCTGAACTTCTCGACTTCCTAGCTAGAAAATTCATCGACAGCAACTGGAATGTCAAATCTATGGTCAAAGGCATAGTCATGTCCAAAACCTATAGACTTTCAACAAACCGCTCTCCACAAATGATCGATAAAGACCCATACAATCGACTATTAGCGCGTCAGTCTATTCTTCGACTAAATGCCGAATTCATCCGTGACTCAACTCTTCAAGTCAGTGGACTTCTCAATAAGAAAATCGGTGGTCGTAACATCATGCCTTATCAGCCTGCGGATTACTACGCTTCAATGAATTTTAATCCATTCAAGTATCGACCTGAGAAAGATCAGGAGCAGTACCGCCGAGCCGTTTACATGCACTGGCAAAGAACATTCTTGCACCCTTTCCTCAAGAACTTCGATGCCCCGGAAAGAGAAGTAGGTATTTGTGCCCGCACCCCATCCAACACTCCACTTCAGGCATTAACCCTTCTCAACGACCCCAGCTTCGTAGAAGCAGCCAAGGCTCTTGCTGAACGAACTCTCAAAGAAGGCGGTTCATCACTCGACAAACAACTGGCCTGGATAATCCAAAATTGTCTTGGTCGTTCAGCTAACCCGATTGAGGTTTCTACTATGAAAGAACTTTACGGCTCACAGGTCAGCTACTTCAAAAGTAATCCTCAGCAAGCCGATACCTTCCTCAAAATCGGCAACAAGCAAGCCGACAGCAAACTGAACAAAGCTCAGTTGGCCGCCATGGCACAAGTCGCTCGCGCTGTTATGAACCTTCACGAATTTATTGTTAGGAGATAATCCATGAATCGCAGAAATTTCCTCCAATTTACGACTATGGCCGGTGCCACGATGATTTCAGCTCCAATGTTTGCTGCGTCAAAAAATAAATCTCACTTACTCAAGCAAGCAAAAGCCAAGAGAGTCATTTTTCTAACCATGTCTGGCGGTTTCTCACAGTTTGAGACTTTTGATAACAAACCGGTCTTAGCCAAGTTCAACGGCAAGGCTATGCCCGAGTCTTATACCAAAGGTCAGCAATTAGCACAGCTTCAAGGCAGTAAACTCCTTTGCTATGGCCCCCAGTTCAAATTCAAAAAATGGGGCCAATCAAAACAAGAGATTTCGGAACTACTTCCACATATTGGTTCAGTAGCGGATGAAATTGCCATTGTAAAATCAGGTTATACTGACCAGATCAATCACGACCCTGCTATGGCCATGTTAAATGCCGGAACATTCCTCAATGGACGCCCATCCATGGGAGCCTGGATCAACTATGCTATCGGCAGTGAATCCAACAAACTTCCAGGCTTCGTCGTTCTTGAATCTGTTAAAGGCAGAAACCCGCAACCTCTTTATGCTCGTTCCTGGTCTAACGGTTTTCTAGATAGTGTTTACCAGGGAGTGAAGTTCAACTCCAAAGGCGATACCGTAAATTACGTAAAGAACCCTGCCGGAATTAACCGTAGTAATCAAGGTGAACTTCTTAAAGCTATCAATAAGCTGAACAAGTTTGGTAAAAACCATATGGATGATCCGGAGATCTCAACTCGCATACAGCAATATGAGATGGCCTACCGCATGCAACAGAGCATTCCGGACTTGGTAGACATGAGCTCTGAGCCAGATAGCATTCTTAAGCTTTACGGCTGTAAACCAGGTGATGGTTCATTTGCCTCAAATTGTTTAATGGCCAGAAAACTGGCTGAAAATGGTGTTCGCTTCATTCAACTGTATGACCGCGGATGGGATCACCACAATGGTATCCGCAAGTACATGCCAATCTGCTCAAAAGCTGTCGATCAAGGCACTGCCGCACTCATCAAAGATCTTAAAGATCGCGATATGCTGAAAGACACCCTTATCGTCTTTGCCGGTGAATTTGGCAGAACGCCAATGGCTCAAAGTAACAAAGGCGATGCTGGTCGTGACCACCACATGAACTCTATGTCTTACTTTATGGCTGGTGGCGGCATTAAGGGTGGCGTCACAGTTGGTGCAACCGATGAACTTGGCTATAAACCTGTGGAAAGACCTCTTCATTTACGAGATATGCATGCGACGATTCTCAATCGCCTCGGTATCAATCACAATAAATTGACGGTGCGTTTCCAGGGTCTCGACAACAGACTCACTGGTGTGGAGCCTTCCCGTCCAATTAAGGAAATACTAGTCTAATTCAAACATAGAATCAGTGTGCAAGTTGTGAGAGAATTTTCCCTTATCGAAATGCTGATGGTTATCGCCATCATCGGAATATTAGTCAGTTTGCTTTTAGCGTCTTTATCCAAGACAAGAGAAGCAGGCAAAAATACTGTTTGTGCAAATAACATGCGACAAATCGGCATTGCCTTAAATGTCTATTCAACAAGCTTCGATGATGGCATCTCCATACCGGATGCCTTCACCGACCTACTCGTCGGTAATGGTATACTTTACGCACCGCGTGACATGGCATTCAACGGAAACATAAACGTCGAAGTCACTAAAGAGTCTACTGTATTTAAGTGTCCTTCTGGTCTTGATGATCGCCTTTCCAAAAATATGCAGGATGACGTACAAAGCTTCATCGACTTAAATGAAGCTCTCAGACCTTGGCGATCATGGGCTGGAGTCAATGGCGGCAGTACAAACTATATCACTACTCAAGGTGGCTATGACAACTGGTATGGAGTCGTCGGCACTGCCGCAAATAAAGGCGGCTGGGGTCAATGGCGCTTTAACAATTGGCGAGTGTCAAATGCCAACCATACCTGGCCTCGAATTGAGCGCATAACAGATCCAGCAAAAGGTCTAATGCTGCACGATGGTTCTTACTTTATTCACACCTATTCCGGAGGTGCAAACCCAGGTCATATCAGTGCTCGGCATATGGATAACAAAAAGACCAACCTCTTATTTTTCGATGGCCACGTCATCTCAAGTAGCTACTCAGCAGTGGTAGCCAGCCGTGAATCAACACCTGCAACAAATAACAAGATCGTTTGGAAAGCGGTTCAGGGATTTTAAAATTTTGTTTGTGTATACGTGTGAGCTGTAAATAGAAACTATAATCTATGTGTTTAGGAAATTTATATGAAGAAGCTCATCATTAGTTTATTTCTCTGCCTTAGCTTTGCCGTGGCAGAGTCTCCAAAACCCAACGTCCTGTTCATCAGTATCGATGACCTGAATGATTGGGTCGGTGCCATGGGTGGACACCCAGATATCAAGACTCCAAATATTGATAAATTGGCTGCGAAAAGCATGCTCTTCACAAATGCCCATTGCCAATTCCCGGTCTGTGGTCCATCGCGAACCAGTATCTTTAGTGGATACCGCCCAGATACTCTAAATATTTATAATAATGATTCCAAGACTAAAGATGAAAATGTTCAGAAAATGGCTAAAGAAATGGATAACCGCCTGCTGCATGAATATTTCAGAGATAATGGCTATAAAACCATGGCTGTTGGTAAACTGATGCATAAACATATCCCAGCGAAAAGCGTCGATATGAGCGGTGGTCGTGGTGGCTTCGGCCCCTCTCCAAAAAAGAGAATAAACTTTGTCTCAAAAAATACCGGCACTGACTGGAATGCTTTCCCTGAAACAGATGAACAAATGCCCGACACAAAAGCCGCTTCGTGGGCCGCTGAAAGACTCAGTGAAATGCACGATAAACCATTCATGCTTATGGTAGGTTTTCTTAGGCCGCATGTCCCTTGGAATGTTCCTCAAAAATGGTGGAACTTATACGATCCAGAAAAGATCACTCTGGCGCCATACAAAAGAGATGATTTAGATGACGTTCCTAAAATCTCCCGAGCATCAAACATCTTGAACTTCATGCCTCAAACAGAATGGGCCATCAAAAACAATAAGCTTAGACAGGCAACCCAATCATACATGGCCTCCGTCTCCTTTGTCGATCACTGTGTCGGAACAGTTGTGAACGCTCTCGAGAAAAGTGCATACAAAGACAATACCATCATAATTCTCTGGTCAGATCACGGCTATCACATCGGTGAAAAAGGCACCTTCCAGAAACATAGCCTCTGGCAACGAGCTACCCGCGTTCCTTTCATCATTTCTACACCAGGAATGACTCCTGGAAAAAGCCAAAAACCAGTCGAGCTACTGGATATTTATCCAACTCTTCTTGATCTTTGTGGACTACCCGCCAATATGAAAAATGAAGGCAGAAGCCTTAAACCTATATTAGGAAATTCAGACTCAACTTGGGACAAAGTTGCCATAACCACTTACCGTAAGCAGGAAAAACACTGTAAAGCGACCAATACTCCTTACATCGAACAACCAAGTCATGGGATCTACGATGAGCGCTACCATTACATCATCTACAGTGATGGAAGTGAAGAGCTTTACGATCTGCAAAAAGATCCCAACGAATGGCATAATGTAGCCGTAGACTCGCTATATGCCTCCATCAAAAAACGACTCAAAGACTCCTTTGATAAACAAATGAAACCAGGTAAATAAACTATGAAACTTATACTTAGCCTACTCATTACCCTTAGCTCAATTTCAATGGCGGAAACCAACAAATACAACGTTCTCTTTATCGCCATCGATGACCTTCGACCAGAACTCGGATGCTATGGCGTCGACTACGCTCAAAGCCCAGAACTCGATTCATTTGCCAAAGAGGCCACTGTATTTGACCGCCACTACGTTCAAGTCACTACTTGTGGCGCTTCCCGTTTTGCCCTTCTCACAGGTCGCAGTCCGGCAAACTCTAAAGCTATGAGAAATGGCGCTCTATACTCTGGCAAGACTGCTCTTAGCCATGACTACAACGAAAAAGCTCAGTCTCTTCCAGAGGTCTTTAAACGCAGTGGCTACAAAACCGCTTGTATTGGTAAGATTTCACATCAGCCGGATGGTCGAGTTTTTAGCTACAATGGCAAGGGCCAAGGGCGACATGAGCTTCCTCACGCCTGGGAAGAACTTCCTACTCCATTCGGGTCTTGGAAACGTGGATGGGGCACCTTCTTCGCTTATGCAAATGGCAAACATCGCGAAGATGGTCAGGGCAACAAAGACCTTATGGAATTCACTGCTATTAAAGATACCGACCTGCCCGATGGCATGATGACTGAGACTGCCATAGAACAATTAGAGAAATGGAAAAACGAGCGCTTCTTTATTGGACTTGGCTTCTATAAGCCGCACCTGCCATTTGTAGCTCCTAAACAGGATTGGGATGCATTTGAAAATGTTAAAATCCCTAATCCTCCGAGACTCGATAAAGCCGAAGTCGGTATACATGGCGGCGGAGAGTTCTATAAATACGATACTAATTTCGAGAAAACCAAACCTCTAAAACAAGGTCCACTCACCCAATCTCGCCGCGCCTATCTTGCCTGTATTCGTTACGTTGACCGACAAGTCGGCATAGTCCTCAAAAAGCTTAAAGAACTCGATCTCGAAAAAAATACCATCGTCGTAGTTTGGGGCGATCACGGTTGGTTCCTGGGCGATATGCAAACCTGGGGAAAACACAGCGTCCTTGAGGAAGCGAATCGCAGCGCCCTTATGATCAAGGTTCCCGGCGAAAAACCGCAAATGACATCTGCATTAGCCGAAACTATCGACATATTCCCTACCCTGCTCGACTACTGCAACCCAACCGACAAATCCACACGCTTCCCTCTCGATGGCGTCAGCCAAAAAGCAGTCATTTCAGGAAAACAACCTTCCGTCCGTCAAACAGCTATCAGCTATTGGAAAAAATCACGAAGTATAAGAACTGAAAAGTATCGATTGATCACCGATGGTAAGAAAAATTACCTATATAAAATGGACAGTGGCTTTACTCTTGGGAAAGATATTGCCAAACAAAAGTCTGAAGTTGTTCAAGAGATTTTAAAGCTGGTAAAATAAAGTCATCACTCAATAAGTGACTGCTTACTTCACAGTCACTTGTCCATTCATCAGCATGGGTAAAAGCCAATCTCTGAGCTCTGAGAGTTTTTGGTTTTCAAACTCAATGTTACTCTTCATTTTGAACATAGGATTAACATTCTCATAAAATTTGTGCATAGTTTGATCATGTGGCTTAAATACAGATATCTCAGTTAGCATACTTAATGTAATAAATTTTGTTTGCGATCCTTTTCCTCTCTTTTTTAAACGCTTCATTTCCCTTATTATAACTTGG
>JAKVBD010000121.1 GCA_022446985.1 Lentisphaerales bacterium | reverse complement strand
CACTGAGAGATAAAATATATTTAGCAACGAAAACCAAAATGTAGTGCCTAATAAAAATACAGGCGTTGATTATTAAGCACTTATAAATATTTCGGGGAAAGATGGGTTAAGAAGAGTGAATTATCTGATCTGCACACTAGTGCTATAAAAAAAAAACCCGCCAAAGGAATTGGCGGGTACACACATACATAAAAACTTACACACATATAAATCTTTATTTTTCTTTCTTACGACGGATAAATGACGCATGTTACAGATTATTCTGAAATAATTACTTTTATCCTTCCAGTTTTTACAAGTTTTAAGAAAACTCATGTGTGACTGTTAGTCCATGTTTTTTTTGTAAGGAAGATTATATCTAATGCTATGTTGATAGAATCTTGTATGTTAAAAGCAGAAAAATGAAATTTCTTATTCTAGCTCTAACTGCATTGCTGACGTCTTGCGCCATCGCAGAAAAAACACATAAAGCTCTCCACTTAACTGGTGGATGCTGCCATGACTAAAAAAATCAGCAGCATATTATTCCGGAATGAATGGCAAAAAGAATTGATCTCAAAAATGATACCATTATTGAGATAAAAGCTAACAAAATGAAAGAAAAGCTTAGCAAAAAAGGTTGGGCAGAAGGTTACGATCTGGTTATCTACAACCTTTGTCACGCAAAATAAACAGATAAGGCATTTGTCGATTCTGTAATTAAAGTTCACTACAACGATGTTCCTGCTATTGCTCTTCATTGCTCCATCCACACTTAACACTGGAAAATTTAGGGAGAAAAATCCTGGGTATAACATCTCCAAATCACGGTCCTAAATCAAAGATAAAAGTTGAAAATATCGCTACAGACCACCCAGTCATGAAAGATTTTCCTACAAAGTGAAATACTCCAAATGGTGAGCTTTACAAGATCAAGAAAATTGAAGATACTGCGACAATCCTTGCCATGGAGTACTCGTACTGAAAAAGGCGACAAGACTCCAACACCATGTATCTGGGTTAACCAATACGGTAACACCAAAGTTTTCGGAACTACTCTTGGTCACTACAATGAGCTTGTTCAGTCAAACTAATACCTCGACCTGCTTTCTCGTGCAGCTCTTTGGGTAACTGGTCAACTCGACCAAGAGCCAGCAAATTTCTTTCAAAGGCGCCACATACCTATGGAGCCTTTTTTTATTTGTTCTAGAGAATCAGTATCCGGTCATTGATATACAACTTGCTGGGCGCGCCGCAATCTTTGCGGCATACTTGGACTTTTTTTTGCCGAGCCGGAACTCAGCGCTACATAAGCTCAACTACTTTACTCACATTATCTAAAGCGAAGCCGGAGCAAACACTGAATACTAATCCCTTTGATTACTGACTACTAATCTATCTGATCACGAAACACAAATCCCCATTCCTGTAATAAACCTTCTCTTTTACACTACTCCCCTAGTAATTAACAACGCTTCGCAATAAAATTAGCAATTGTGTGTATTAACATAAATATCGTGTGGTGAGTGTGCGGTAATAGCTTGCTATGGCAAGTATTCAATACTCATAGTTACGTGTGAAACAAAGGAACAAAAATGAAGAAGCTTATCAGCCTCTTACTACTTGCTGTTATGCAAGTATCTCTCATTGCGGAATCGCAAATTTCTTCTCTCTTCCAAGATGGTGCTGTATTTCAGCAAAATGCCAAAATCCCTGTTTGGGGTTGGGCTCCGTCCGGAACTGCAGTCAGTGTAAAATTCAAAGGTCAGGAAAAATCTGGAAAAGCAGATAATAGTGGCAAATGGATGATACACCTGGATGCAGTAAAGGCTTCTGTAGAAGCTTCAGAAATGACCATTACTGTTGGTACTGAATCCAAAACTATTAAAGACATCCTTATTGGTGAAGTCTGGATTTGCGGTGGCCAATCAAACATGGATTTCAAACTGAGCATGCTGGTAGGAAATGCCAGAGACTCTAAGCACCAACCTCTTGCCGAATACATTAAAAAAGAAATCGCTTCTGCCAACGATCCCTTCCTAAGACAAATCAAAGTACCAAGAAAAGTGTCTGCCTTCAAAGAGATCGATAACTTTGAAGCTCAGTGGGAAAAAGCCGTTCCAAATGTCGTACAAAACTTCACTGCAACCGGTTACTTTTTTGCGAAAGAGCTAAGAAAAAAACTCAACGTTCCTGTAGGTCTAGTCAACTGTAACTGGGGTGGTACCAGAGTTGAACCATGGATTCCTATGAGTCAGTTTCAAACATCTGAAAGTCTAAAATCTTACTACACCAAAGAAACTGATATTATCAAAGAACAATCAGCAAAGTGGAACACTGAAAAGATTAAGGAAAGATATAATAAACAGCTGGCTGATTGGCAAGAAAAGGCAAAGAAAGCAAAAGCTGCTGGTAAAAAGCCTCCACGCAAACCTCGTATGCCTCAAAAACCAGACACATCCAACAGAGTGCCTTCTACTCTTTATAATGCCATGATGCACACAGTAGTTCCTTACGCTGTTAAAGGTGCTATTTGGTACCAGGGCGAATCAAATGCCGGTCATGTTCCTAATCTTTATCGCGAACATTTTGGCGCCCTTATCGAAGGCTGGCGCCAAGCTTGGGGGCAAGACAAATTCTACTTCTACTGGTGCCAATTGGCCCAATTTAAACCAATCAACGAAAATCCAATCGGTGAAGATGGCTGGGTGACTGTATGTAATAACCAACGCCTTACTCTAGAGCTTCCAGACACAGGCATGGCTGTTTTAAATGATGTTGGTGAAGCTAAAGACATTCACCCGAAAAACAAAATGGATGCCGGCAAAAGACTTTCTCTTTGGGCTTTCAAACAAGCTTATGGTCAAGAACTTGTATACTCTGGTCCGCTGTACAAAAGCTCTGAAATAAAAGGCAACAAAGTCATCGTTAAATTCGACTCCGTTGGTGAAGGCCTGATGGTTGGTAAAAAAAACATTTATCATCCAACAGTTGAGTCTAATGAACCACTTAAAAGATTCCAGATTTGCGGTGCTGATGGCCAGTGGAAATGGGCCGATGCCCAAATAACTGGTAAAGATACAGTAGAAGTTTCGCACAAAGAAATTTCGGCTCCAGAAGAAGTTCGCTATGCTTGGGCGCCAAATGCCGAAGGTGCTAACCTCTACAACAAATCCGGTCTTCCAGCTTCTCTTTTCAAGACTAAATAATTTGAGGAATGCCGAGCTTCGGCTCGACAATACTTCACATTTGGAAATTCTTTGTTGGATATTCTTTATTCGAATATCCAACAACCAACACGGCATGACCAACTAAGAGATATCAATTTTACCGGCAAGGCTGCCGGCGCTCCTTTCAAACTCGGGCCCCCAGTGTCCCTGATACTAGAAAACATTCAACATAACAACACAACTGGGGATACGGCGCTCCGACGCCGGAAAATATTCAGCGAATTAACATCCCTGTAACCTGACTATTGTGAATCGAAGCGCCTGATTCCTTCAAAGGTGCTACCTTTCCACAATTCCCTCGAAATTATAATTTACAGCCTATTTACTTTAGCTCAATCAGAAATATTGTTTCTCGTCATAGCAAAAACAGGAATTCATTTTGGGCGAAGAATCCAATAACACTCCGACTTACAACTTTCTCGATACCGAGTGCCGAAAAGTCAATGGCATATTATTGATGAACAAAGGCCGTAAAGCCTTTAAAGAAGTTCCCGGCCTTTACCTTCACTACATTAAAGGCGTTCTCTTAACTCTCACATCTGCCGTCATCTTATTTTTCACCCTCTACTCCACTCTCTACAAAATGTGGATACTGCCATTTCTCGACTCATACCTGACATCTATTACTAACTGGTCTGGCTGGCTTAGCTGGATCGCCACTCCAGTTTACTGGCTGATCATCGTTGTTCTTTGGTCTCTATTAGCCTACATATCCATGAAACTTTCAACCGCTGTACTTGGTATGTGGATTGACTCTTTACTGCAGAAAATAATCCGTCATTTCCGGAATATTCCGGAAGAACCTTTTTCAATGAAAAAGATTGTTAAAATCATGCTCGCCGGCTTCAAACTAAGCATTGGCAATATGCTTCTGTCTTTATTCTTTTTCCTCTTGGGACTTTTTCCTTTCATCGGGCCATTCATGACCTTTATCGGCCTCTCCTGCAGCAGTGGTTTCGACATAAAGACTCCTTATGTCATGCTTATTGGTGAAGACAATCCTGAAAAATATAAAGAGTTTAAACTGCGTAAGAGACGACTGTTTAAGATTGGTTACATTCATGGCATCATAAGTCTTATCCCCGTACTGGGCTGGTTCATGCTCCCCGCAAGTCTACTTTTACAAATGGCCGGCTACACCTACTTCTGTGAAGAAAAATGGCAACAGAAAAGACTTACTGCCTAAAAAACTTTATACTTGGGTATTCTTACTCAAGATCAAACAAAACACGACCTTGAAAGAGATTTATTGCCAAGTAAATTCAGCATAATAGGAATTAAAATTTTATAAGGCGTCAATATGAATATCAATACTATCGTTGAAGAACTCACTGAAAAAATGGACAACGGCATTGGCCACTTCAAAAATGTTCTTGAAGGTCTAAGAACAGGTAAAGCCTCACCCAACCTTGTACAAGATGTTATGGTTGATGCTTATGGTTCGAAAATGAAGCTTCGTGACATTGCGAATATCAATACTCCTGATGCAAGGACAATCAATGTTCAGCCATACGACAAAACTGTCATGAAAGAAATCGAAAAAGCAATCATGGTGAGTGGTATCGGTATTACTCCAATCAATGACGGTCAGATGATCCGTCTACCTATGCCGGAGCTTTCTGAAGAGCGTCGTAAAGACATGGTTAAGATGGTGAACACTTCTGCCGAAGAACACAAAGTGGAAATGCGTAACATTCGCCGTGATGGTAATGACTTCACTAAAAAATCACAAAAAGCCGGCGAAATCACTGAAGACGATCTAAAGCTTTACCTGGATGACATTCAGGAACTGACTAACGCTAAGATCAAAGAGATTGAAGGTCTTGCTTCTGCTAAAGAAACTGAGCTAATGACTGTTTAATCTTTTAGAACTAAATACTTTCAAAGCCTCGTCTGATCTACTTCAGGCGGGGCTTTTTTTATGGAATAACAAAACTATTCTAACGAATTTCTATCATTAATATCAGAGTTAATACTATTTCCTTTAGCTATGCCGATTTACTTCACATTTCCATGTTTGTAAAGACCAATGGTCTTGTTTGCTACAGCAAAGAAAAGGCGGTATGCTTTTGAGTCATTGCCTGCTCTGTATACCATAATTCAGGATTAGCAGGGTACTGAATAGGCACAGCAATCGGTTCTGTATTGCCAATGTAACCAGTAAAATTCAGCCGTTTATCCCCCTGATATTTATTGAAATAGTAATTAAAACCATAGTCAGAAGGCCCATAGTCATGGACGTCCGGTGGATCCGTATTTTGCGCTACAATCGGGTAATACATAACAGTTTTATAAGATGAGCTTCTCATTTTATCTTGAATGTCTGCTCTACTGCCAGTAAAGGTTGTGTCCATACTTTCAAATAGCAGATAAAGCCAGTATTTTTTGGTATCGAAATTAACCGGGCTTAGAATGACCTCGTCATTATCGTCGGTGTAAATGGTAAATGCCACCTAAATTTGCTTGAGATTATTAACCGAGAAAATGTCTCTTTAGCTTTCTGTCGAGCTCTACTGAGAGAAGGCAGCAATATGGTGTGATGCTGATCGGTGATAATCAACAGTATGTTTGGCTTCTCTTAGGCATTTACCCCCAGACCTAAACAGGTCAAGAATTTCATTAAAACACTTTTCATAAGACTCTCTATTTTCTTTTTCTAGCCTGGCTTTTTCACTTCAAGGGCAGCATCCTTCGGCAACAACTTAGCCAATGATTTTTTGATTTCATTGTATTCCGGATTTATAGCCAGGTTTCTGAATTCATCCGGATCAACACTGTGATCGTAAAGTTATTCAGCACCATATATATAGCGGATGTAGGGCCAGCGCTTGGAACGGATACTGTAGTTTTCGTAGTGACTGCTTGAAAGAACCGGTCTTTGACGACTGGTAGCCGGATCAGATAATTGTGGAGAAAGGCTTAAGCCATCCAGTTGTTGAGGTCTTTCAATACCACACTGCTCAACAAGTGTCGGAAAAATATCAAGTAAATTGACAGGTTCCGGGCATATACCCGGTTCAATTCCCGACCCTGTTATGATAAATGGCGTGCGCGTTGACTCTTCCCAAAGAGTTCTCTTAGCCCACTTTTGTTTCTCGCCTAAATGAAAGCCATGGTCACTCCAAAGAACGACTATTGTATTATCTTTATTCGGTCCTTCGTTGAGACCTTCCATGATTTTGCCGATACAGTGATCGGCAAAACTAACACAAGCTAAATAAGCATGAACTATATTGCGCCAGTCTTTATGTTTAAGTACCTCTTCATGGGAAGGTTCAATATTTAATTTCCCAAGGAAGTTTGACAGCAGGTCATCCAGATCCTCAAGAGGGTTATTGAGCAGTTTAATTTTGTTCACATCGTAAAGATCAAACCACTTTTGAGGAGTAAATGAAGGAACATACGGGCGATAAATACCGACTCTTAAAAAGAAAGACTGATCGTGCTTTTACGTAAAACTTCAGCTGCGTTGACGGATACTTTATAGTCCTCCATATCTTCATCTTTTGCAGGATAAGCGCCCCAATTTCAGGCTTTCCCTACCTAACGAGGCTTTCGCTTAGATCTCGGTCCGCCCTTCGGAGCAGAGTCAATCACTTGATCAAAGTTTTTTGCCAATTCACCTTTAAAGTCATGATCCAAAATCTTACCGCTACCAATGGACAGATAACCATTTTTTTGAAAGTATCCCTCAATCGTTGAGACATCTTTCAAGCGCTCAATGGCTTCATAAGGTATCCCTACATATGAACCATGTGTGGTAGCGTGCAGACCGTACATGATGCTGATACGAGATGGCGAACAGACAGGCACAACACTATGAGCATTTGTAAATTTTCGACCTTCTGATGCCAGCTTGTCAATATGCGGAGTTTTGACATCCGGATTTCCATTGAGATAACCAATCCAGTCCTTGAGGTCATCTATGCAGATCATTAAAACATTGGGTAAATCCACACTTACTCAATCTTCCTAAACAGCAGGCGATCAATTTTGAGTTTTTGAGATTTCAATTCTGAACTGAAACGCAAAAGGTGTAGACCTGACTGTTTGAAGGACAGTTTCTTAATCGCAACTGATTCCAAAGTCGAAGATTTGCTTTTGCCAATTTTCTGAACTTTTGACATGGAGTATCCTGCATCTGCCTGAGTCGCATCATTAACTACCGGAGCCGTAAACAGAGTTAAAGGTCCTTGAGCATTTAACGAAATTTTTAATTGGTAGTCCCCTGGTTCATCAACCTTAATGACAAACTCCAGGTAAGAGCCCACGCCCTTGCGAAGTACAGCACACATTAATCCCCCTTCCGAGGCATCTGCTTGTGATTCCGGGTAATGAAAGTTTCCGCGCTGACCAAAATCTGAGGATATTTGAGAAGGAATATCGTGAGCTTCCAGCCAGCGTTGATTTTCAATCACAGGATAATTGAAACTGAGGTAACGCTCCAGTTTCTCTATTACTTCTTTGGATTCCGCTTGGGCTGCAATATTATTAAACTCATGCGGATCCTCAGCCAACTTGTACAACTCTGTTTCTCCAGTCACCAAACGAGTCATTCTATAATTATTCGCCATGACAGTATCGTAACGACAACCATCAAGTTCACTGGACATCAAAACCGGTTTATCCCATTCCATCTGAGGATTCTTTAAGAGTGGCACAAGACTTTTGCCATGCAGCTTTTGAGATGGTTGAGGAAGCTTTAGTAAATCAA
Source organism: Lentisphaerales bacterium (assembly GCA_022446985.1). Classification (GTDB taxonomy): domain Bacteria; phylum Verrucomicrobiota; class Lentisphaeria; order Lentisphaerales; family Lentisphaeraceae; genus JAKVBD01. The sequence goes on along the minus strand of JAKVBD010000121.1, from coordinate 7,460 downwards.
CTAAGGTAGGATAGAGATCGATGAGCGACACGGCTTTGTCACAAAATTCTCCTTCAGTCAAACCGGGTCCGGCAATCATTAAATTCACTCGGGCGGAATCAAACCAGGGCTTCATTTTTGACCAGCCTTCTTTTTCACTGAGCTGATAACCGTGATCACTCCACAGAATCACATAGCCGTTTTTAGAATGCGGACTTGCATACCAGGCATCGAGGATTCTACCGACCTGCTCATCAGCAAATGTCAGACTGGCCAGATAGGCTCTGACTTTTTGTCTGTCATTGCCAGTTTTAACCAGCTTCTTGTGATAACCCGGTCCGAATTTGGCGTCATTATGGGCAATACGCTGAAAACGTACTGGCAAATCCTCTAAATCGTTCGGGATCGTCTTGGGCATTTGCAAAGAGTTAAGCGGGTACATGTCAAAGTACTTTTGAGGAACAATCCAGGGAACATGCGGGCGGTAAATCCCCAGCGACAGAAACAGACTTTCACTGGTCGATTCCAAGGCTTTAATTCCTTGACTCACAGAAATGTAATCTGGCATTTTTGAAGTCGGTACAGTAGCAACTCCCCAGGTCCCGGAAGGATTGAGTTTTACGAAAGATTTTTTAGTTGCTTTAATCTCTTTGGCCCGGCCGTAATAGATATCAAACTCGCCTTTATCCTTGTTGTGAAAATTCTTGCCGATACCAAAGCTTTTCCAACCGTACTTACTGAGATATTTTGGCAAAGTCGCCGCACCAGCCACATAGGACTTCCATGGTCTGCCGGAGTGGGAGTTGGCCAGAGCACCGGTTTTGGCAGGGTGCAAGCCGGTAAACAATGATGTCCTCGAGGGAAGCACATTGGGGAGGAGCAAACCGCCCGGGTAAAGGTCACACTGCGTTCTGCGAACTTTTTCAAATTGGGGGAAATTGCCTGAGTGTGACCTTTCAAAACGCTGTTCCAGTCATTCCAATCATCTATATTCAGAAAAAGAATACTCGGTCTATCGCTGTGCTTATTTTCAGCGAAAGATTCAAAACAGAATAATAAAAGGCTAAGCCCGAGTAAGTATTTTCGCATCAGTAATTTTCCTTAAATAAAGATTTTTACATCTGAATTATATCAAAAAGAAAAATTCTTACAGGAAAAATTATTTTAATTTATAATAACAAAACTGTGATCCTCTAGAAGCGTTCAACTGCCTCAAATGAAAAGGCTTATTGAGCCACTATGGGGTAAAAACCATCACTTTTCACAAGATCCAAAGTTAATTTATCTGCCCCATTTGTTGAAAAATCTACAGTGTATTCATACTTCTCAACACTGTTGCTTACACATCTACCATTTGAATTTTGGACAACTGCACCAGAAAAAAGCTTAAGTCGATACATAGAACTTTAATTGGTACTTACCAGTTCCTGTGACATCTACTATCAAGCGAATACCATCTCCTTTAATAGAATGTTTGCTCTCCCTGCTCATGCGCTGGAGCTTACTTTACTGGAATCTCCATTGTTCCAATTGTAATAATTTTGAATATAAAAAGACCTTGCTTCAAAGGTTATTGTTCCAACTTCTGTAAAACCTGCTAAATCAAAGATTTATTTAATCCTAAACGCTGACTCTTGTATCCGTAATTCGACTCACCTACAATAAAGAGTGAACGTTTTGAACGATATTTATTGGAGTGTATATGAAAAAGAATGTTTTCCTCACCGTCATTTTAGCATCAATGCTGGTACACGCAGAAACAATACTGGACAAAGCAAAAGCTGCGGAAAAATTCAACACCCTGATAGCTGCTTTGAAAGCTGCAGATTTAACAGTTGCACTTAAAAGCAGTGGACCGTTCACAGTCCTTGCACCGACAGACAGTGCGTTTGCCAAATTGCCGGATGGAACTGTTGAAACGCTGCTGAAACCTGAAAATAAGGATAAACTTACAGAAATCCTCAAGTACCACGTTATCAAAGGTAAATTCACTGCCCGACAAGTGGCTTCACTTGAGGCTGCAACTATGTTGAATGGCGAAGACATAGCTTTAAACATAAAAGACGGCAGACTGACAGCCAATAATTCAAACATTGTTGCTACAGACATAGATGCCTCAAACGGTATTATTCACATCATAGACCAGGTGCTTTTACCGCCTGAAATCTCACCAGAGAGAAAAGTCTTAAGCTACATTGAAGACAGTATTGAAAGAGGAGTCTCTCTCTTCAATCACAACCTGCACAAAGCCTGTGGCGATGTCTACGAAACAGCCATAAAGGGTCTGCTTTCATTTTCCACGACTATGACAACAGATCAAAAAGCAATTCTCAAAACAGCTCTGCGCCAAACCATCAAGGAAAACGACACTGCCCGGGCCTGGACACTTCGTAAGGCACTCGATCAAATTTACAAAATCAACGAAATGAGTATGAGGGAACTATCAATGGTTAAAGAAGACAACGAAATAATTATTGAAGCTGACCTGCCCAAGGGTTTTCCCCGGCCCGGACCGGTAAATAAGATCGCTGTTAAATCATTCCCGATTTATCGCGCTGCAAAAGTCGATGGCCCTGGTCAAAATTTTTCCTTCATGCGTCTTTTTGGACACATCAAGCAAAACAACATCTCCATGACAGCACCGGTTGAAATGAAACTGGATGGTCAATCCGGACAAAGACAGGACATGGCTTTTCTCTATGGCAATACCGGCATCGGGAAAGTTGGGACCACGAATCAAGGCATTGAAGTCCTTGACATACCCGCGCAAGAATACGTTAGTCTGGGTATGCGTGGCACTGAAAATCAAAGCGTCATTAAAACAGCAATCAGCAAACTGCAGAACTGGCTCAAAGACAACCCTGATTACAAATCTACAGGTGAACCGCGACTTCTCGGCTACAACAGTCCAATGGTTCCAGCTCAAAAACGTTACTGGGAAGTACAGATTCCGATAAGCAAAAATTAACGGTTCTTGAGTTTTAAAAATATGCAGCGCACTAACACCAATCTTGAAGGAATGTTAGTATCGTCGGTATAAACGATAATTTTTTCGGTCCACGAAAGACACAAACACACACGAAAGAATAATTTCCTGAGGTACTATAGCAATTACGCCGATCCAATATTGGGAAAATCGAACATTAGAAATAATTCCTGAGACCGCCGAATTCCATGCCGCGTCTTCAGCTTGCTGTCAGCAAATTATGCCATCTACTAATCTGCATCTATTTGTGGTTGAAAAATCTTCAGCACATTAACATCAACCATGTCCATCATCTTTAATCCAGTGGACCCTGTAAAAACATCTCCTATTCTTTTTTGTATCAACTTCCATGCTCTTTTCACACTTCTTGTTTCTTTTCAGATAAGCGGTAACTTAAATAACAGATAAAAGGAAGAATGATGGAAAATCAGCTAAGAGAACAACACTTAAGAGCATTTGCTAAGCTTTCCCCTGCGGAAAGGCTGCAGTGGTCCCTCTCTACTGCCTGGTCAACCTTCAATGCCCTTCCTCCCGAGAAACAAGAAATTTACCTCAAGATGAAGGCCCGTGAAAAAAGACAACGAAACTCCTGATCACACATCTTAAGTTTTTTAAGCCACAGAGAAAAGAAGAATCACGAAGGCTTAGTTGAGTCACCTTCTGCACGATGAAAATAAACCACTGATTACCCCGATTACACAGATTAAAATCACCCTTATTCCCATACCCTCTAAATAGCCATTAAGTGGCTGTAAAAAGTCTTCAGCGAACTATCATCCTCTCCTGCCTCAGCGGCTCAGCGACTCTGCGTGAAAATATTTTCAGCGTATTAACATCAAATTATGCCCACTCACCCACCATGTTATCATCAAAATCATGTCAATCTTTTAAATCATGTCTAAAAGAAATATCCCCTATCCTCCGTGCTCTTCCAGCCCTCTGTGGTAAAACCTATTCAGCGCGACATCATCAATCATGTCGATCCTCAACATCCTGTGATATCCCAGGGTACCTTCTCGGTCTCCGATCTCACCTTGTCATATCTAAAAAAGAATCTCACGCAAAGGCGCTAAGACGCAAAGTATTTTAAATAAAAAGCCTTCATAAAGACTAAAAGAATCTCCTGTTATTACCCATAAATATTCATCTAACAAAGCCCCCATCCAACTAATAAATTAGTATATTTTTTATTAGCAATTAGCTACCCCGGCACGATTCGAACGTGCAACCTACCAGTTCAAAGCCGGTCGTTCTACCAATTGAACTACGGGGCAATATTAAGGGCAAATACTCAATCTAAGTATTTTATTTCACAATAACTCCGAAGGGAATCGAACCCTCATCCGCGGTTAGAAAGACCGCTGTCTTAGCCGTTAGACGACGGAGTCAAATTATCAAGTAATCCTGAAGGGAATCGAACCCTCATCTGCGGTTAGAAAGACCGCCGTCTTAGCCGTTAGACGACAGGATCATAGTTTTAAATACTGAAGAAGAAGGCAGGCATAAAAAAAGCCCCGCCGGAATCTCCAGCGGGGCTTAAAGTCTCAGTTTTAGATTAACTCATCAGACAACAAGAAGCCAGCGCTGGAGAATACTCTCCTGCTCTCGTTCTTGCTGTTGTTGAATTCTAATCATTTCTAAAACCTTAATAAATTGTTTATTTAAATCAACTATAACAAAGAGGTGTTTTTATTGCAAGTCTCAATGCTAAAATTTTTAATATTTTTTACCACTAATATTTAATAGCTTTTTAGAAAACCTCATCTCGGTACATACTTTTACCATCTATTAAATTCAAAAAGCCTTTAATAACCCGGTAAAGAAACCAAATACTGATAAGTACAATAAAAAAGTACCCGATTAAGACAAAGCAAAGGGGGATTGAAATCGCCAGTCCTATGAAAGTGTACCAAAAAGTTCGTATCTGCCATTTAAAGTGGGATTCATAAGGAGTCCCTCTCACATCATCCATTTTTATATAATTTATTATTATCGCGATGAAAATGGTAAAACCAGATATAAAAGAAGCGATCTGTAAGCCATAAACCACCATGCTTAATGTTTTCGCTGAACTATCTTGATCTGAATTAATGAGATTTCCCTGATTCATATAGATCCTTTCGCTATTTAAATATAACAATCTATCAGGGCATATAATTTCTCTCAATTATAAGATAAAGAGCAGTTTATAACGAAAGTCCACCACCTGACCTACAAACTCACTGACAGTAAAATCCTCCACAATCCCCCAGGGACTCCTTATGTAAACCTTGTCATATAAAAGCAGACTTAGGAATATTATTATATACTTATTGTCCAAGCTGTTAAGATAAGGAAAAGTCCATGACCGCCAAAGTTAACGTCTTTATTAGTGCCATCTTTCTGATCTCGACTTTATGCGCAGAAAGTCTACTCCCTGCTCCAGACGGTAAGCCAGCAAATATGAAGAAGCCAGTCCAGGTATTCATCCTTATGGGACAATCAAATATGTTAGGGTTTGGCAAAACCAAAACTCTCAAAGAAATCGCCCCGGAAAAATACCCGTACCTCATCGATAAAAATGGCAATTGGACAGAACGTAAAGATGTGCGAAATGTCAGAGTCATGTCCTCTGGCACAAACCCTATGAAAGAATTTAACAACGAATGGATGACTATTAAAGGAAAAGCAATTGGCCCTGAAATTAGCATTGGTCATCACCTGGGCAATACAATCGATGCACCTGTCCTCATCCTAAAAAGCTGTATAGGCAATCGCAGCCTTGGCTGGGACCTTTTACCTCCCGGCAGTAAACAATATGAATTCGACGGCAATATCTACCCCGGCTACAAAGGCTCACCGAGTAAATGGGCCAAGGGAGAAACTCCAAAACCAATTGGCTGGTATGCCGGCAAACAATACGATGGTGACACAGCAAACGCCAAGAGTGTATTAAAGAATCTCGCCAAGTATTACCCAGAAGCAACCAAATATGAAGTCGCCGGCTTTTTCTGGTGGCAGGGCGACAAAGATTTCAGAAATAAAGCCCATGCCGAAAAATATGAAGAGAACCTTATTAATCTGATTAAAGCATTGCGCCAGGACTTCAATACACCCAAGGCTAAATTTGTCTGCGCAACACTTGGTCAGACAAAAAAAGGCTCCGATGGCAGCAAAGGCAAAATCCTCAATGCTCAATTAGCCATTGATGGCACCACTGGTAAATATCCGGAAAATAAAGGTAATGTCGCCACTGTTTATTCACACCCCTTAAGCAAAGGTGGCAGCTCCAGCAGTCATTATAGTGGAAACCCTGAGACCTACATGAACATCGGCGAAGCCATGGGCAAGGCTATGGTCGAGTTACTGCAAACATCCAAAGCTAAATAGGAGTTATATTTACACTTCTGACTTAGCTCATAATATAAACAACCCTCTCCTCCTGAAAGATCTGATCAAAAGAGTCTCACGCAAAGACGCAAAAGCGCAAAGAATTTAAGGAGAAAAACTCAGCAGCTCTGTGTCTACCCCAGGGTACCTTCTCGGTCTCCGATCTCACCTTGTCATGTCTAAAAAAGAATCATTCCCTTTCCTCCGTGCTCTCCCTGTCCTCTGTGTGAGAATCTAAACCACTGAGAACTCTGAGGACACTGAGAATATTAAAAAGACTATTAGAACGTTTACCCTCTAGAATCACTTTCCTAATCTGTGTTCATCTGCGTCAATCCGTGGTTCCAAAAACTCTTCAGCGAACTAACATCCACTCCTACCTCAGCGACTCTGCGCCTCCGCGTGAGAAATATTTTCAGCGTGATATCATAAAAATCATGTAAACCTTTTAAATCATGTCTAAAAATCCCCCTCTCTCCTAATCCGTTAAATCCGCGTAATCGGTGGTTAAAAAACCTTCAGAGAAACAACATCAAAATCATGTCCATCCTCAACAATCATCTAGATCATGTCTAAAAAAGAATCTCACGCAAAGACGCCAAGACGCAAAGAATTTAAGGGAAAACAACTCTTTAAAAAACTCTGCGTTTCTCTGCGAGCTCAGCGTGATATATAATTCTCACACAGAGAGTACAGAGGATCGCTGAGGAAAAGAATACCAAATCTGTGTTCATCTGCGTCAATCTGTGGTTCTAAAAACTCTTCAGCGAACTAACAGCAAATCATGTTGATCTAAAAATCCCGTTATCCTGTCTATGAAAATCTCCTTCACCCCGAATCTGTGATCATCTGCGTCAATCTGTGGTTCTAAAAACTCTTCAGCGAACTAACCTGAATAATTCACAAAAATAGAATAGGAAGTCATTGTAGTTTACATAATTATCTATAAATGAGGTGTTTATATCTAGCAACCTCGTGAAATCAAGCGAAAAAAGTTGGTTTCGGTGTACATTAAGTTTACTACAACAAAAGACACAAAAACCAACTTGGGATTTCAAACTATGACTTCATTGAAAGAAGATCAAGTCCAAAACGTTCAGCCAATGTTATTCAGCAATATCAATGG
>JAKVBD010000120.1 GCA_022446985.1 Lentisphaerales bacterium | reverse complement strand
ATGTCTTTCGCGGTTTAAAAATCTTCACCGTAACAAACATTCTTCATCAGCATCCTCCTCAATCCTGTCCATCCAATTAATCCTATCGAAAATCCTCTTCAGCGCCTACACATAAAAAATCTGTGTTAATCTGAGTCAATACCTCAGGTACCTTTTCGAGCAAGCTCTCATCTTGTCTGTGGTTTAAAAATCTTCAGCTTTCCAGCGTAATACACACCCTTCTTCAGCGCCCTTCCCCATCCTATCCATCCAGTTAATCCTGTCGAAAAAAAAATCCCAACCCCTACTCAAAAAAAGAAATTTTTAATTTTTTTCAAAAAAGCCGGTCACAAAACTTTCACTACCCGCATGTAGATGGTGATGAGCCAACTGTAAATAAAGTTTAGAATGGTGTGTAGTTAAATAATGACCGCAAAAATTAACAGCGAGAAATTCATGGATATTCAAGGCCAGGCCGATGTCGACGAAGCAGTCGAACGCGTTCGCCAGGGCGACGAAAACGCCTTCTCCACCATTATTCAGGCTTATCACGTCCAAATACGCGCCCTCATTGGTGCCCAAATAGCCGACAAACACAATGCCGATGACATAGCTCAGCAAACATTTGTCTTCGCTTTCCAAAATCTCCAAGATTACCAGATAGGCACTAACTTCCTGGCATGGCTGCGAGCCATCGCCCGCAACAAAGTTCTGACCCATATCCGCAAATGCAGCCAGTCCAATAAAAAACTGCAGTCATTCCGTAAGCAGAACATCTACAATCTTAGCAGCGAATTATTCGAAGAAGGCATGGTCGAAAAACGTCTTGAAGCTCTTGGCGATTGTATCGAAAACCTGCCTTATGAAAAACAGGATTTCCTCAAGAAAGTTAACAGCCGCAATTCCACTTTGGCTGAGCTAGCCGATGCTCTTGGTCGCAGCAGTACGGCCGTCCGTAAACAGGCTAGTCGCGTCTATGCTATACTGCGCGAATGCATCACCAAAAAACTAAAACTGGTGGGCAATTAATGGCACAGGAATTTACACAGGAAAAGCTTGAGCAATTCATCCAGGCCTGTATCTCTGAGCAAGATGTTCCTGAAAGCGATCTGCAGACTCTCGAAGAAATCATGTCCAGCCAAAGCCAGAAGGCAAAAGAAGTCGCTATGAGACTCCTCGATGAAAGTATGATCCGCAGCTGGTTCAGAAGCCAGGCAGACTCTTCATTTATCAATGAAGTCCAACGCCGTCTGAACATCCGCTTTCAAGATCAAGAATTTATCCAGGCCGTCATGCATCGCGTCAAAGAAAATATCGATGCCAATGAAGGTGATCCAGGAGCCACACTGCACAAAGATCCAGTCAAGTCCGTCTCAATGCTGCGCTACATCCTCGTTCCTCTATGTGCCGCCCTTCTCTATATCTCTTTTGTGCACCACGAAACAATTATGAATTTCTTTTCCGATTCCGAAAGTACTCTGATGACCGTCGAAGACTTTAATGGTCAACCAACAGTCATTTCTTCAGGCAAAAGTAAAGGTACGATCCTTAAGCAAATCATCCGACCGGGAGATACCCTTAACACCGAAAAGAATCAAACTTTCAAACTGCGTTATCCGGATGAATCAACTCTGGAAATCCATCAAAGCTCGAGCTTGGTTGCCGTTGATAATAACTCACAGAAAACTCTACAGATCCTGCGCGGAACTCTGAAGGCATCAATTAAAAAACAGAAAGAATCTCTGCCATTTTCAGTTAAAACTTCCTTTGGGGAGTTGTTAGTGATTTACGGCGATGTGCTCATGCAGCTGACTGAAGATTCAACAACTGTCAAAGTTCTTAAGAACAATGCGACATTTATCCATCCAGCAACCGATAAAACAGTTAAAATTAGACTGGGGCAAACCGCTGAGATCGATAATTCAGGAATCAAAATTTTAGAGCAAAGTCAAATAAAATAATGAGGTGTGTAAGTGAATAATGAACCAACAGTAGATCAGATAGAGCAGGTCAAAAAGCTGCAGAAGGCCTATGAAGCGATGACTGCCGAAGTCGGTAAGTTCATCGTCGGTCAGGAAGACGTCATTGAACAAATCATGATTGCCATCCTGGCCAAAGGCCACTGCCTACTTGAAGGTGTTCCAGGCCTGGCAAAAACAGCGATGGTCAGCAGTCTCTCAAAAGTCATGAGCCTGTCATTCCGCCGTATTCAGTTCACTCCAGATCTTATGCCATCGGACATCACCGGCACGGAAATTATTCAGGAAGATCCGCAAACCGGTAAGAGAAACCTTGTTTTCCAGAAAGGCCCGATCTTTGCTCAAATGATTCTTGCCGACGAGATCAACCGGACGCCTCCAAAAACTCAGGCATCGCTTCTCGAAGCCATGCAGGAGCACTCCGTTACTATCGGTTCTCACACGCACGTTCTTCAGGAACCATTCTTCGTCCTGGCAACACAAAACCCAATTGAGCAGGAAGGAACTTATCCTCTTCCAGAAGCACAGCGTGACCGTTTTATGTTTCTAGTGAAAGTAAAATACCCCAGTCGTGAAGAAGAAAGAGAAATCATCGCCAGAACAACTGGTAACTTCAAAACTTCTCTAGACTCTGTCGTCAATGGCGACGACATCATTGCTTTTCAGAAAATAGTCCGTGATGTTCCGGTACCGGATCATGTAGTAGACTTTGTTCTCGATCTGGTTCGCGCCTGCCGTCCAGAAGAGCCTGAAGCTCTGCCAGTCACCAAGGATCTTATCGACTGGGGCCCGGGTCCACGTGCTTGTCAGACGATCATTTTGACCGCCAAAGTCCGCGCTCTTCTTAAAGGTCGTTTCCACATCACTATCGACGATGTCGAGGCATTAGCGCATCCGATCCTGCGTCACCGTCTAGTACCGACATTCAATGCTGAAGCAGAGGGTATTTCTGTCGATCAGATCATCGAAAAAATCATCGAAGCTATTCCACGTCAAAGCCATAAATCTATCATCTAGGCAGAACTATGGCCGATATTTCGACATTTTTAACTGCGAAAGACGTCCAGACGATTTCCAACCTGCAAATTCTTGCCCGTCAGGTTGTTGAAGGTTTCTGTACCGGTCTGCACCGCTCGCCACATAAAGGCTACAGCGTGGAGATCAGGCAGCACCGACAGTATGTCCACGGCGATGAAATCCGCCATCTCGACTGGAAAGTCTACGGCAAAAGCGACCGTTTTTATATTCGCGAATACGAAGAGGAAACCAACCTCCGGGCGACCTTGCTGGTCGATGCCAGCGGCTCGATGGATTACGGCAGTGAAGGCATTACCAAACTTTTCTATGCCACTCGTCTGGCAGCTTGTCTGGCGCATCTTATGTTGCAACAGGCCGATGGCGTTGGACTGATGACTTTTGACAGCAAGATCCGTGAGTACATCCCGGCCCGTTCAACTGCCAAGCATCTGAAAATTTGTTTTGATGCTCTGGAAAGAACTACGCCCGGCGGTGAAACTGAGCTTGGTAAAGTCTTCAAAGCTATGGTTCCCAAACTACAGCGCCGTGGTCTTTTGATCATTCTCTCAGACTGCTTTGCTGACGTTCCTTCTTTACTCAAGTCTCTGGCTCATTTCCGCCATGCTCATCACGAGATCATTATCTTTCAAATCTGGGATCGCGCTGAACTGGACTTTCCATTTGATCGTTGGACGCGCTTTGAGTCGTTGGAAAATGACGCCTATCACTTAATTGATCCGGCGCATGTAAAAAAGAACTACATGAAAAAACTGGAAGAGTTCCGCGAGCAGCTGACTAAAGGTTGTCATCGTCACAAAGTCGATCTCGTTCCAGTCGTGACCGATGAGCCATTTGCCGAATGCCTGGCGAAATATCTGACTTTAAGGAGTAGACGATGAATTACCTGAATCCACTCCTGCTTGGAGGCCTACTGGCCGCAGCTATTCCGTTTGTTATTTATATGTTCAATCGCAGCCAGTACAAAGTTCATAAGTGGGGCGCTATGCATCTTTTGGATGCCGCCATGACAACAAATCGCAAAAAGATCAAACTTGAGCAAATCCTCCTCCTGGCTCTGCGTTGCAGCATCCCTCTTTTTCTTGCTTTGTGTATGGCCCGCCCAGTGATCACCGGTATGAAAAACCTCATCCGAAATGCCAAAAGCTCGATGGTAGTTTTAGTCGATAACAGTTACTCCATGGAGAGCGGCGACGCTGTTCAGAACAGCTTCCAAAAAGCTACTGAAGAGACTTCAAAAGTCATCGATAGTCTGCCGCGCGGTAGCCAGGTTGCTGTTGTTGGCATGGCCGGCCCGATTTCCAAAGAAGAAGTTTCAGGTTATGACTTATCTCAATCACGTCGGGTTATTCGCGATGCCAAAGGTGGTTTCGGCAGTGCTTCGCCAGCTGAAAGTCTTGAATCTGCAGCCGGCCTGTTCGCTGAAAATATGCACCATGCTGATCGTCAGATAATCATCGTAAGTGACTTCCAGAAAAGCAGTTGGGGAGATAAAAAGTCTGAATCCCGCAAACGCGCATTTGAACTGGTAAATTCAGCTAATGTGAAGCCGCGTTTAGTGCTTATGGATGTCGGTCAGGAAGCGCAGGATAACGTTGCTGTTGAATCGATAGAGCTGTCTCAATCCGTCATTGGCGTTGGCCAGAAAGTAAAGATTCGCGCTAACATCAAAAACTTTAGTAAACATGAATTTGCTGATCTACGTGTTTACTTCAGAGCCGATGGCGAAAGTAAAGCCGTCAGTCAGGCGAACCTAGGATCAGGTGAATCAACTCAGGTTCTTTTCACCCACAGCTTTGATAAACCGGGTTCACATATCGTCGAAGTCTCGATCGATACCGACAGTCTGAAAGCTGACAACGCCTGTTCGTTGAGCGTTCCGGTTCTCGATGAACTACCGGTTTTGCTGGTTGATGGCGATCCGGATTCCAGAGCTTTGAAAAGTGAAACATCATTCCTGAACTTTGCTTTAAAACCATTCGCCGCGACAAAGTCTGAATTGAAAGATATGACCGTTCCATTCACAGTCGAAATCGCTAAATTCAAACCTGAAATGGCCGTTGAATCGCGCGTTATGATTCTCGCCAATATCAGTAGACTAACTGATGAACAACTCAAAACTGTTTCCGAATTCGTCAGTACAGGTGGTGGCTTGATGATCTTCCCAGGTGATAAGATTGACTACAATTGGTATAACGACAAACTTCTGCAAAATGGCCGCGGTTTACTGCCGCTAAAATTAGGTAAAATAAATTCCAGAACAGATGAAGAAGAACCGGCTTCGATTATATCACAACACTACGATCATCCAGCTCTTGATCTGTTCAATGATCCGCGAAATGGTAGCCTCAATGGAGCCAGTATCAAACTCTGGTATGAACTCCAAGACATCCAAGGCGGTTCTGCTGAAAGTGAAACCGTCAAGACTCTTGCTAAGCTGGATAATGGCGATGCCTTCCTGGTAGAGAAAAAGTTCGGTCATGGTCGCGTCATTTTGAGCAGTATTCCAGCTGATGCCGATTGGAGTAATTTACCGATGCGACCATTTTACCTGCCGCTCATGCAGCAGTTAACCGCTTATTTGGCATCGACAGTTTATCCTCCGCGAAATCTTGAAATTGGTCAAAATCTGGCAGCTATTCTTCCTCTCGAAGATGCCGGAAAAATGGTTTCTCTAACTGACCCGGTTGGTAATATCCATGACCTGCCGGTTGTCGCTAAAGGCAGCAAGTCTGTTGTCGAATTCGAAGATCCGCAATTCCCCGGAATTTACGTTCTGCAAACGACCAATGATGAGACCATTCACTACGTCGTTAAAACCGAACGATCAGAGTCAAATCTCGACCGCATGTCAGAAAAAGAAATTCAGGATCTGGCCCGCGATATGGATGCCGCTTTGGTCAAGGATTATGACCAGTATCGCGAAACCGATCAAAGTCGCCGCTATGGCCATGAAATATGGATGGGACTTCTTTGGATTGTACTCATCGCTGCCTTTGGCGAGCTGTTTTTGATTCAATATTTTACGGAAAAAAGAGTATGATAGATTTACAATTTACCGGTGATATGGGGCCGATTCAGGGCATCCTGTTTGCCCTGATTGTATCCACTGCGGCCTGGCTCCTTTATTTCCGTCAGATCCGCCACCGTCAAGGTATGGCTCGCATCGCTTTACCAAGCTTGAGAGCAGCATCCATTTTCCTGTTGATTATGATGCTGACTCAACCTGTACTGCACCATGAGAAACTCATTGGTGAACTCGGCAAACTCTTTGTTGTCGTCGATAACTCTGGCAGTATGGGAGTTACCGATCCAGATGCCTCTCTATACCGCAAAGTGATGATCGCCAAGAGTCTTGGCCACAATCTCGATGAAGTCGACACTTCGAAGATTACGCCATTGATAAAACTTCAGGAAAGCCGCACAAGCTTGCAGAATAAGCTGGCCTCAAAAGATGCAGATGTCAGCGAAATGCAAAATGAATTTATCGAGGCTTTTGAAGTCGTCAGTAACAACTTAAAGAAGGATAAAGACAAATTTATAAAGCTGAGCGAGCAAGTCAAAAAAGCTAAAGAGCCTAAACAAGTTCAGGGAGCTGTTCAAGGACTTCTAAATAGCAGTTCTGAACTGATTGCTATTTACGAAAAGCGGCTGAATGAGTCTTTAGCCAAATACGCTAAACTTCCAGCGATCAAAAGCTTTGAACGCAGTAGTCGTTGGCATCGCATCGAGAAAAACCTTCTGGAAGGAAATAACCCTTTACTTGATCGACTCGCCGAAGATCACGAGATTGAACTCATCCATCTAAAAGGAGAAAAGCTCGAAACTGTGTGGAATTCGACGACTGCCAGTAAAAAGGACGATCAAAAGTTCCTCAACATTCAGGGAACTCTTCCTAAAGCTGAGCTGACCGATTTAGACAAAGCTCTGCAACTGGAAACCGGCCCACAAAAAACTGCTATCCTGCTTTTATCAGACGGCCAACACAACTTCGGAGCAGCTCCTGTCCAGCAATCAAAAATTCTTGGTAATAAGAATGTCAAAATCTACACAATTGGTTTTGGTGCAGAACATGAGCCACAGGATCTTTCTATTCAGGAAATGATCACACCGGATGCCGTATTCTACAAGAATAACATCAGTGGAACTTTGCAGTTTAATGATCACATGCAGGAAGGCAAAAGCTTCACAGTGAAGGTTTCTCATGGCAAAGAAGTTCTCTGGGAAAAGGATCTGGAAACAGATGGTTCTGGACTACGCCATATCGACTTCAGTTTTCCGATTAAAGACAAAGTTGAAGACCTATTAAAAAGCAATGGCGGTGACCTGCAATTTAAGAATCTGCCTCTGCAACTGAAAGCTTCTTTATCAATGATCGAAGGCGATCGCCAACGAGCCAATAATATTAAAAATTTCAACGTAACAGCTGCCATTCAGAAACGCCGCCTGCTCCTTGTAGATCAAAGAGCCAGGTGGGAATGGCGCTACCTTAAGAGTATGTTCGAACGCAATGAAAAATGGGATGTAAATGCCGTTCGCCCCGAACAGAAAATGTCCGGCCTGACTTTTAAACGAGGTCGCGAGAAAGGCAATTTCCCAATTGATAAAAAGGAACTGTTCAATTACGACCTGATCGTCTTCGGAGACATTCAATCCAGTCTGTTCAATCATGAAGAAATGACCTGGCTGCGCGAATATGTTGAGCTTCGCGGTGGTGGCTTGGTCTTCATCGATGGTCGTCGCAATGGTCTTCAGAGCTATGGCGAAACGCCCATGAAGTCATTGATTCCAGTCAAGTGGAATAATAACAATGGCTTACGTCAGATCGACAACCTAAAATTGACTGTCAGTGGCAATAAGCACAAAGCCTTGAAGCTGGGCGATGACAAAACTCCAAATCAACAAGTATGGAGTGAATTAGCTAAAATCAACTGGATGGCAGATACTCAATCCCTCTCAGGAACAGACATGCTAATCACTGCCAATGACAAAAAACCGATTCTCGTTTCACGTCACTTTGGTGCAGGGAAAATCCTCTATACAGCTTCAGAAGATTTCTGGCGTTGGCGCTACAAAAAAGGTGATATTCATCACAACCGTTTCTGGCAGCAAATCGCTGATTCAATGATGGAAAAAGCTTTTTCTGTACAGGATAAACACATCGCTCTCGATACCGGAAAACCGGTTTATCAGGAAGGCGAACAAGCTGACTTGAGAGTACGTATCCGTGATGAAGATGGCCGCCTGATGAATAATGCAGATGCCAGAGCTCTGGTTTACAAAGACGAAAAAGTCATCGCCAAACTGCCACTTAAAGGCAGCGGTCCCGGGCTTTACTCAGTCCGCAGTGAAAAGCTTGAGCAAGGCAGTTATGAAGTCAAAGTTCGAGTCAATAGCCTGAGCAGCAGCAAGCTCAAAGCGACTGCGGCATTCAGCGTCGAAAAACCGCAATCTCAAGAGAGGGCGCAGTTGACTGTGAATGACAAACTGCTCAAAGACATTTCTCATAACTCAGGCGGAAAATACTTCCCTGAAGAACAAATTCACGATGTTAGAGACGAGCTGAAAAGTCTAAGCTCCGGCAAATTAATTCAAATCGATACCGCTCTCTGGCAAAGCTACTGGTACTTCGCACTGGTCATTGCCTTCTTCACCATGGAGTGGATTTACCGCAAACGCATCGGTTTACTGTGAGGGACAACAAATGAATAATAATCTCAACGATACTACCGCTAAGAAGATTGCTCTGTTTGGCCGCCGTCGACGCCAACTGATCATTCAAAAAGGTCTGTTCACTTTTATAACAGCTTCGATTCTGGCCTTCTCAGTCATCGCGCTTCTCGATTATTTCTTCTTTATGGAAGACTGGCTGCGCTATTCCCTGAGTGCCATCGTCTATACCGGCTTGTTTATCACAGTCTGGATCACTTCATTCAAAAAGCTCATGGCTAAGACCAGTCGTCGCGACCTCGCTAGAATCTTTGAAGCGGCTAGTCCCGCCCTACGTGAAAAGCTACTTTCTGCTGTAGAGCTCAGTGAATCTGATCCTGAAAAACATGGCAGTTCGCAAGCCTTCAATGACATGATCCAGAAAGGAATTTCAAGTGAGCTAAGCACGGTCGATATAAACGACGTGCTTCCAAAATCACTGGTTGCCAAGAGACTAAAAACTGCTGGTTTAGCACTTGCTATCTGTGCCGGGCTTCTCTTTGTTCCGGGAATCAAATTCCATAAATTAATGATGCGGGCAGTTGCTCCTGTGGCAAATATCGAGCGCGTCTCAAATGTCAAAATAGACATCATTGAACCATCGCCAGCAGATGGTATCTCAGCACGTGGCGATGCCGTATCAATTGTCATTCAGATTTCAGATCCAAATATAAAAGTTGCCTGGTTTGAATACCGCAGCAATGGCGATAAACCGGCAAGAATCAGTATGCAGAAAATTGGCGATGACCGTTTTCAAACATCAATCAATATCGGTCGGAAAAATCTGCGTTATCGCTTCCGGGCTCATACAGCTCAAACCAGATACTATGAGCTTGAAGCTTTAGCAAGACCACAGGTTATTGAGTTTGAAAAGACTTTCAACTATCCAAAGTATTCGCTTCTCCCAGCTAAGACTATCAAAGAGCAGACCGGCAATCTTAAAGCATTGGAAGGAACTGTTGTCGATCTCATAATGACTGCGGATCAAGAAATCTCTGAGGCCGAAATTACTATTGATTACCCTGACAGTGAACAAAAATCTCTGAAGCTTAATATTGAGAACGGCAAGACTCTTAAAGGCAGTCTGAGAATTGACCGCAGTGCCACTTGTAAAGTACATGTCACTGCCGCAAAAAGTCATTTCAAAAATTCATTCAGCCCGGAATATGAAATCATGGCATTAGCAGATGTCCTGCCATCTATTTCTCTCACTCAACCTCTACACGACATGACCGTTTCGCGAAATGACATAATCCAGATCAAAGGTCTGGCGAGTGATGATCTTGGGATTAAAGCGACTTACCTTGAATACAAAAACAATCTTGAAGATTGGCAGAGAGTTCCTCTGGTCAAAGGCCCCTCTAAAGAAGTTATGGTCTCACACCGTTGGGATTTATCGGCCCTGAAATTAGCCTCTGGCGATGAAGTCACATTCCGTCTGCTTGCCACCGACTTAAAAGGCAACGATGGCATGTCATCCAGTATTCGCCTTCACATAGTCAATGACGGTTTTAATCCCAAAAGATTTGCCCGTCTCAATCTGTTTAAAAACGTTTATAAGGCTCTTGATGAAGCAGCTAAAAATACCGAAGTCAATCGTAAAATGTTCGACGAGAAATTTAATTCTTTGATCAATGAAAATAACGAGAACAAACAGAAGCTGACTGCCCTGCAAATTGATAGCGAATTGAACAGTCTTGAAGAAGCTTTAAGAGAGCAGCTCGAAACTATAAGTTCACAGACTGCATTAGCTCATAAAAAAGCTGACCGCAATGATTTTGATCTTATTTCAAATGTTATCAGTCACCTAATGAACAGCCGTTACAGCACTGTCCTCGATAAGCTGGAAACGACAATCAAGGATCGCAATCAAAGGAATCATGCATACCATGAAAGTCGTGGAAAGATGCATGACTTCAACCATAAGATCAAATGGACGAAAGACCTCTTCGGTCGTCTTATGGCTCAGGCCAATTCAGAAGTCTTCCACAAAGATATCGTCCAACTTCATTACGAACAAAAAATCATCGAACAGAAACAGCAGGAGACTGATTTAGAAAATATCAAAAGACGTCAGACCAATCTGCAAAAGACTTACGCCAGAGAGAAGAAACTGATTAAGTCCACAAAGGAAGTCGCCGAACATGGTAATCATCACCGATTAGATCACTTAGTGAGGCAAATTGAGGAAGTTGAGCGCGAGCTGAATGAAATCTTGATTAAAGGCCCTCAACAAAGTCCTGGAGCTTTCCTTGCTGAATATTTTGCAGATTCAAAACTGCAAATTAAGCGTCTTGAAGAGAAGACTCAATGCATAAAGCTTCGGAGTAATAAGAGCCCTGTAAAAGGAATTCCAGAAGACCATTGGTCGGCTCGGTTGACTGGTAAGATTAATCCTGAGAAAAGCAGTAAAACTGAATTCACTTTGAGAACTGATGGCGACGTTAAAATTTGGTTTGATGGCAAACTTGTGAAAGATTATAAGCGCGACCCTAAAAAGAAAGAAATCAAATTTCACCATAACCTTAAAGCCGGTCAGGAAGTAGCTATTAAGGTTGAATATCGTCATTACGAAAAATCAGCTTCTCTCAGCCTTTATTGGAACAATGGGGAAAAGAAAAGCAAGCAAAATATGCACCCTGCAAAAGTTCTTGGTTATGACTACAAAAAAGTTCTAAGCCGCTTCAAAAACCTTGAACGAGATTCATTTCACACTCGCAAAGAAATCACCCAAAAAGGTCAGGATGCCCGTCGCGAGTTGCGCCGCATGTTAGAGAAGCATGTCGATCCTATCAAAGAAGCAGCTCAAGCGATGCGTGAATTAGCCGAGGCTAAGAATAGTAAAGATGAAAACCGCATAGAAAAAGCCGAGGAGAAAGTCGAAGATAAACTCAAACAGGCCAAAGAACAATTGGCGGACAAAGCTGACCTCGAAGAAAAGAAAGTCGATGCCGACAGTGAATTTGTCGAAGATGCCGCCAAAGCTGCACAAGCCATTTCTGAAGTTGAAAAAGACATGACAACAGATGAAAATGGGAAAGCCGGAAAGCTGGAAAAAATAGCTAAAGCTTTTGATAAGCTCGAAAAAGCACACGAACTCAAAGAACTTGAGGAAGAAGTTCAGGAAATGGCGAGAAAGGAAAAAGAGCTTCACGAAAATGAAGAAGCAAAATCTGAAAATAATTTCCAACAGACTGACGAAAAGCTTAAGGAGCTTGTCACTGATTTACAACGCGGTGATGAAGAAGATCGCCAAACAGCCAATGAATTGAACAAACAGATTCACAGTCATGAAACAAATGACATTCGCAATGAAATGAATCACCGCAATAACAACCCTGAACCAAAGCGCAATGTTGAGGAACAGATTGAGAAACTGGCAAAAGCTGTGTCTGAAGTAAGAAAGAAGCAGGAAGAGTCTGTCAATGAAGCCAGAAAGCTTCTTAACGAAACAGCGCCGACTATCGGTGAACAACTCGCGGAACTGGCTCAGGAGGCAAAAGATCAGCAAGAAAAAACCGGTGAACTCGCAGAAAATGTGAGTGAAGTCACTGTCGAGCAAAACCGCCAAGAAGCCAAAGCTTTGCAGAAGGATCAAGAATCTCTCAATGATAAATTGGAAGATGTCCGTGAAGCCTTACGTCGTCAGGCCAATGCTCAGGATTTAACCACCGAGGAAGGCCGCGAAAAAGCTCGTGATGCCGATGATGCTTTAGCCATGTTAGACCAGGAGCCGCCAAAAGCTGAAGAGCTTTTAGCAGAAGCCAGCAACGCTGAAAATGCCGAAGAACAAAAAGAAGCACTTGAGCAAACTGAACAACAGCAGCAGAAAATAAGTGAAGCTCTAGAAACCCTTGCGGAGCATTTTGACGAGAATCAAACACCGCAGGAACTGACTGAATCCAGAGGGCAACTGCGAGCTGTAGAAACAGAATCTGCAAACATCGAACTGGCTCAGAATTATGAAAAAGTTGAAACCATTGCCGAAATCAGCGAACAGAATCTAGATGAACAAATCAAGATTCTGGAAAATATTCTGACTCAGGATCAGGAAATGCAAAAAGCACTGGCTGAAATTGCTCAAGAAGCAACAGAACAGGCGGCTGAAAAACTCGCTCAAGCGGCCAGTGATGAACAGACTATTGAAAACGCTTTAGCTGAAAAGCCAAAGAACGATAAAGAAGCTGAAAAGACTATGAAGAAGCAGGCCGGCGAACAGAAACACGTCACTGAAATGACTGAAGAAGCAAGCGAAGACTTAGCTCGCAGTCAGCGTCACCAGGAAAGACTTGGTAATGAACAGGCCGCTCAGGAAACGCAGCAGGCACTGCAAAGTGCTGAACAGGCATCTGAAAAGATGGCGCAAGCAGAACAAAAGCTTAATGCTCAGGAAAAGATCCAGCAGGCACAGCAAAGTGCTGAACAAGCACAAGAGTCTGCAGCTCAAGCCGCTCAACAAGCAGCACAAACTGCCGACAGTCAGGCTGAGCATAGTCCTCAACAATCGATCCAGCAAGCAACAACACCATCACAACAAGCTTCACAGCAACTCGCTCAAGCTCTCGATCAGCTGGATCAGGCCAAAGC
This sequence comes from Lentisphaerales bacterium, assembly GCA_022446985.1. GTDB lineage: Bacteria > Verrucomicrobiota > Lentisphaeria > Lentisphaerales > Lentisphaeraceae > JAKVBD01. Next base: position 2,256 of record JAKVBD010000120.1, on the reverse strand, counting down.
TGCCATGACTCCCCAGGCTGAAGCAAATCAAAGTCAGAATTCTCAAGCACAGGCACAACAGGCCATGCAAAATGCTCAACAGGCTCTAGCACAAGCCCAACAGGCACAAGCCCAAAGTATGGTGCAAAACCGTAAACCAGCCGATCCGAAATCTACTGGAGATCCAGGGCAATCTGCAGGTTCAGACACTCGTGAAGAGTTGGCCATAAAACTCAAACTAAAGAACACTGACGAATGGGGTAAACTCCCCAAGAAAATCGCTCGCGACATTCGCAGTGCTCGCAAAGAAAAGGTTCCTGAACAGTATCAAGACATGGTAAATGCCTATTTTAAGGTCATTACCGAGCAATCACAGAATGGAGGTGATAAATGAGACTTCTAGCTTCAATAATCCTTGCACTGTTTTGGGTTTCAAATCACAGTTTTGCTGAGTCTAAAGTTGATAAATCAATTGAGAAAGCCGTCTCTTTTTTGTTAAAGCAACAAAAGGCAGATGGTGGTATCTATGAACACAATTACAAAACAACTATGACTTCATTGGCCATCATGTCTTTAGCATCTCTTGGACACATGCCGGATGACGACACTAAAGAAGGCAAAGCCATTCGACGCGCCCTCGATTTTGTCTTGCAGGACAAACATCAGGATCCCAGCGGTAAGTTGGCAAACCCTACAACGGGCGTATGTATGGTCATGGCATCATCACTCTTATGTTAGCAGAAATGATGGGTATGGGGGCTAATGACAAACAAGATGAAAAGATTCGCATCAAACTAAAGAAAGCTCTTGAGTTGATCATTTATTCGCAAAAGCAAAAGGATAAAAAGAACAAAAACCAATACGGTGGTTGGCGCTACACGCCAAAATCCAAGGACTCCGATTTATCCGTCACTGTCTGGCAATTGATGGCACTTAGAGCAGCATATGATGCCGGCATGGAAGTTCCCAAAGAAGCTATCGATGCTGCCGTGGAATATCTCAAACAGTGCTACAAATCATCCCGTAAAGACGACAAACCTACCAACCTCAAAAGTGGTTTCGGTTACGTTCCTGGACGCGATCCAAAATTTGCTATGGCGGCCGCTGGATTGTTAGCCATGCAAGTTTGTGGTGAGTACGACGCTCTCGAAGTTAAAGGAACTCGTGACTGGTTAATGGATCGTCAATTAAAGTATCACGAGCACTACTTTTTCTACGGGGCTTACTACTATGCTCAGGGAATGCATCAGGTAGAAGATAAGTATGCCGAGAAAGCCAGAAAACAGGTTGAGAAGCTACTCCTCACCAACCAGCAACCGGATGGCTCATGGCAGGCAAAAACAGGTGAAGAAAAGAATGCCGGTAGAACCTATGCTGCCAGTATGGCGATCCTAAGCCTATCGGTGAAGTATCACTTTCTGCCAATCTATCAAAAGTAATTTTTTAATTTAAGGGTGTGTTATGTATGATAAACTGCGCGAAATAATAGCTTTGCGCAGTTTTTTAAATTAGTACTGACGCGGCCAGCTTTATAATGACTGCCAAGTGTTTTGGACTGATTATTATATCCAACCTGCATACCTTAAGCATTCATATTTTCCTGATGACCTTTTATCACAACAGAATGTCCTGCAAGAGTAATATAACCGCCTTTATTATCACCATCATGCCAATTACCTGGACGATCTGTATTAGCGAAAGCTCCTTCCATAGTCGGGCCGTTAATACTTTTAGGGTTTTCTTCCATAACCCATGGCAGGGCTAATGTTCTGCCCATTGAAACTATCTCTGTTGGCATATAACCCAGTCTTATACGAGCTAAGGCAGCCAGATGAGTGTAATCAAAATGTCCATTACTACCAACTTGATCTTGGTAAGCTCCCTTTGGTAAACTGGGGCAGCGGGTGATATCTCTATAACTGGGAACATAAACTTCAAATACGCCATTTATAAGTTCAGCACCATTTGGTTTAGAGGCTCCCACCCAATCATCAGTTTCCCATTTTGCGTTAACCGGATTTGTGTAGTTATAATCCTGAATCATTGGTGTGATGTCGTCTTGATCATCCAGACCGACATGCATGGCTTTAGAAATCTGATAGCGGTTTGAAGTACACAAAGCAAATAAGGCAGACTCACGCGCTCTATAAAGTTATGACAGCAGTATAGAAGTTAAAATACCGATTATGGCTATGACAACAAGTAGTTCGATTAAAGTGAAGCCTCTCCTACGGATCAGCTTTACCTCACCGACCAAACCGTGCATGAAGTTTTCCC
>JAKVBD010000012.1 GCA_022446985.1 Lentisphaerales bacterium | reverse complement strand
CACGTTAAACGGAAGTTTTTTATGTTTTAGGCTATTATTTAATAGTTATTTATGGTTTCTGTCGGAGTGTATCTAGCTGGATATATTCTTTGGCATCAAGAAATTTGATATACATCTCTTTTCTGATTTTGATGTATTGTTTGCCTTCGTCCCACTGAGGCTTGACCAATTCTCTCCCAACTCTCTAATTTTTTGAGAAGCTGACTGACTTTTTCTGGTTGAGTTTTGGCAAGATTGTTTCGTTCACTCAGGTCATTCTTCAGATTGTAAAGCATAGGGGGTAAGCCTTCACTGCGAATCAATTTCCAGTCATTGGAACGTATCGCTGCTCCTTCAAGCTTTCGCCAATAAAGTACGTCATGAGGATTTCCCTCTTTTTCTCCTGAAATAAAAGGCTGGATATCCACACCATCCAGCGGCTTTGGAGTTACTTTCCCACCTGCTAAAGCATAACTTGTCGGGAAAATATCCATAGCTGAAGTAAGGCCTGTAATTGTTTTCCCTGCGGGAATAACACCTGGGCAATTGATCAGCATAGGAACTCTCTGCCCTCCTTCAAACTTAATCCCCTTCTTGCCATTTAACGGAATATTTAAAGCCGTTGAACAAGTTCCACCATTATCACTTAGGAACCAGATAACTGTCTTTTTGCGAATCTGCTTATTTTCTAAAAATTTTACCAAACGGCCAATGTTATCGTCCATATTCTGAATCAATGCCCAGTATGGTTTATTCTGCGCTTTTTGTAAATCGCTTTCTGTAGCCTGCAGCGGATCATGAGGCGCTGTGTATGAAAGGAACATAAAGAAAGGCTTTTCTGTTTCATTTATCATGCGAATTGCCTGATCAGTCATTCTGTCTGTTAGAAAACCTTCGAACTTGACCTGTTGACCATTATGCTCAATTTTGTGAAAGTTCTTTGAATGCGTTTTGTCCGACTTCTCCTCATTATAAAAGTAACTGCGGCTACCTTCCCGCAATCCCCAGAATTCATCAAAACCTCTATTTGTCGGATAATACTCATCTTGATCTCCAAGATGCCACTTACCCACCATAAAAGTTTTATAGTTTAGCGTTTGAAAAGCCTGCCCCATAGTAAATTCAGAAGTATCCATAACTTTCGCTTTAGGAGGACAATTAGCTTCATGGCCAAAACGTTGCCGGTAACGACCCGTAATAAAACCTGTACGTGAAGGACTGCAAATTGAGGCCGTTGTATGGGCATCGGTAAAGACCACTCCATTCGCCGCCAATTTATCTAAATCAGGTATTTTTACATTCGTGGAAACCTGAAATCCTAGATCATTATAACCAAGATCATCTGCCATAATGACGATGACATTTAACTTTTATGCAAAAAGGTTGTTAGATAATATTAAAGGAATCACTACTAAAAGGTATTTCATATCCGTTCTGAAAATTCATTGCTTGTTATCTTAGCGCAAACTAATAACCTTTTTGTGATAAAACTGATTAATAATTCTTCAATATTTTAAAATTTAATCAGTCTTATTTATCTGTCGTTTTAACTTTTTAAGTACTCTGATGAATCAATTGGGTAACACCCCAACCCACAAAAACAACCTAATTTCTATATTTTTATTCGACACTTTATATTTGAACAAACAAATAGAGACAAAAACTCACTACCCATTACTTATCATCTGCCATATTCGACATAGAAGAATTCTCACTTTTATCATACCTTTAGGGCACCTGAAGAAATTCAGTACACCATACACATACATACACACCCGTCCGGTCTAGCCACACACTAGATCGGACACCCCTTTAAATAGGGTAAAAACTAACTTTCTAAATTTTTGAGGCAGTAATAAAAATGACATATGCATTACAACAAATTGCCTCTTTAATTTTTGCTCAACTCAAGGCGTCTTCAGCTTGTTCCTTACGTCTTGAGTTGATGCAAATCTCCATAGCGAATCAATTCATAAATCACACGAAAAATGATACATGCTGAGCTGAATCGAAGAAATATACTAGCATTTTTGGGAACTAATAAATATGATCGCATTGATAAAAAAAGAAGCATCACCAGGCCTCTGGCTGGGAGAAGTAGAGACTCCAAAACCGGGAATCGACGACGTATTGATTAGAATACACCGTACGGCTATCTGCGGTACGGATGTTCACATTTATAAATGGGATGATTGGGCTCAAAAGACAATACCGGTCCCGATGCATGTCGGCCACGAATTTTCTGGTGAAATAGTTGAAGTTGGCAGCAATGTCAAGGACTACACAATTGGCGAGATCGTCACAGGTGAAGGTCATGTTGTTTACGGTAATAGCCGCTCGATCAGAACGGGAAAAGCTCATCTGGCAAAAGAGACACTTGGCATAGGCGTCAACCGTCCAGGCGCCTTTGCCGAGTATCTTGTTCTGCCGGCTTCAAATGTCTGGAAAAGTCATGGTATTTCGAAAGACATACTTTCCATCTTTGATCCTTTTGGGAATGCCACTCACACAGCTCTTTCCTGGAATCTTGTCGGAGAAGATGTTTTAATAACCGGATCTGGACCGATCGGTATAATGGCCGCAGCAGTTTGTCGACATGCCGGTGCCCGATCGGTAGTTATAACTGATGTAAATGAATACCGTTTAAAGCTTGCTAAGCAGATGGGTGCAACGAGAACAGTCAATGTTCTCCGGGAAAATCTGGATGATGTCAAAGAAGAGCTTTACATCCGTGAAGGTTTTGACATTGCCCTGGAAATGTCCGGAGTTCCATCTGCATTTGAGACAATTCTTGAGCATATAATTCATGGCGGCAAAATCTCTATGCTCGGCATCATGCCGGAAAATACCGGCATTAACTGGTCAAAAGTCATCTTTAAAGGACTGCTGATCAAAGGAATTTATGGTCGCGAGATGTTTGATACCTGGTACAAAATGGACGCTATGGTTCACTCTGGACTCGACTTATCGCCGATTATCACACACCGCTTTCACTATACAGAATTTGAAAAGGGATTTGAAAAAATGATTGCCGGTGAATGCGGCAAAGTAATTTTAAATTGGGAGAATTAACATGAACTTTTTAGAACACCTAGAAAACCAGCTGAACGACATAAAAGAACAGGGTCTCTTCAAAGAAGAACGTATTATCACCAGTTCTCAGCAACCAAACATAAAAGTTAATTATGAGCATGATGTTATTAACCTTTGCGCAAATAATTACCTTGGCTTGGCCAATTCCCCATTACTTATAGATACAGCGAAACATGCTATGGACACCCATGGTTTCGGTATGGCATCAGTGCGCTTCATTTGTGGCACACAAGACCTGCACAAAAAACTTGAAAGTAAGATTTCTGACTTCTTACAAACTGACGATACGATTCTTTACTCGTCTTGTTTCGACGCCAATGGCGGTCTCTTTGAGACTTTGCTAACAAAAGAAGATGCGATCATTTCTGATGAGCTCAACCACGCCTCTATCATCGATGGCGTCCGCCTTTGTAAAGCTGCTCGCTACCGCTACAAAAACAACAATATGGCAGACCTGGAAAGCAAGTTAATTGAAGCAGATGCTAACGGCGCTCGCTACAAACTGATTGCTACCGACGGGGTATTCTCAATGGACGGTTACATTGCCGACCTGAAAGCAATCTGTGACTTAGCAGATAAGTATTACGCACTTGTCATGGTCGACGATTCACATGCCGTCGGTTTCATCGGCGAAAAAGGCCGCGGCACTCCAGAGTACTGCGATGTTCTCGGACGCATTGACATCATTACCGGTACTCTCGGTAAAGCTCTCGGTGGAGCAAGTGGTGGTTATACTTCCGGTCGGAAGCAGATTATTGATATACTACGTCAAAAGTCTCGTCCAAACCTCTTTTCAAATTCCATAGCACCGGCTATTGCAGCAGCATCGATTAAGGCAATTGAAATGGTTCAGAACAGTCCGATTAAACTGCAACGCCTCAAAGTCAACGCCGAGTATTTCAGAAAAGAAATGACCGAAAATAATTTCAATCTCTTACCTGGAGACCACCCAATTATTCCGGTTATGATCTACGATGCTGCAAAAGCTGTGAGAATTTCAGAGCTGCTCATGGAAAGAGGCATCTATGCTATTGCCTTTTCATACCCGGTGGTTCCACACGGTCAGGCACGCATAAGAGTGCAGATTTCTGCAGCTCACACAAAAGACGACTTACAAAGAGCAGTCTGTGCTTTCGTCGAAGCCAGAAAGATAGTTGAAGACCGGGAGTACGAGCTGGTCTAATGCAACTTGCTAAAACTCTTTCCTATAGCGCAAAAATGCTGTCGATCAACGATACAAAAATTTTTCTGGTGTCGTTGATCTACGGCCTTTTCATGTCTTGTTCAAACAATCCTTACCCAAATGAAGAACAAAAAGGCAAAGCCCTTTACACGACCTTTAAATCTGCGGTAAAAAATCTTGACCCACAGCAAAGTTATACAATGGTGGATCTTGCTTATCTAAGGTTGTGCTATGAACCTTTGGTAGACTACCATTATCTCGATAGTCAAAAGCTCGTTCCTGCTCTGGCTAAAACAATCCCAGAGCCGCAAATCAGCAAAGACAAAGACGGCAAGGTCTCCGAAGTGCGTTACAGCTTTTCTTTACGTCAAGGGGTTCACTTTATAGACGATGCTTGTTTTGAAGAAGGCAAAGGAAGAGAACTAACTGCATATGATTTCGAGTATGCTTTTAAAAGAGTAGCCGATCCCGCGACCAACTGCCCTATCTACGATTCGCTGTCTTTCATTAAAGGCTTTAAAGACTTTGGCAAGCAAGTTTCTATATTGCGGGATATGAAAAAAGCCGGGAAAGAATTTCAGCAAAACACAGAAGCCTATATAAACACTGCCAAATTGTATAAAGACGCCGGCAATCTTCCTGGACTAGAAGTCACCGGGAAGTATTCTTTTGATCTCATTCTATCAGACAAATATCCACAAATTCTTTATTGGCTGGCGATGCGCTTTGTCCCGGCAATTGCTCATGAAGCGGTTGATTATTATCACCCGGAAAAAATTATGAAGAGCAACGAACCGGTTAACTTCAACTTGCGTGCAGTCGGCACCGGCCCTTATAAATTCTTGTGGAGTGAATTTCGTAAATCACAAAAAGTCACCATGGTTAAAAATCAGCAGTGGTGGGGCCAAAAAGTAAAATCGCCAATTAGTATTTTCCCCGCTAAAAAAACAGTAGATGCACGACCTATCGCTCAAATGGACAGAATTGTCTGGTACAAAGAATCAGAAAGCTTAACCAAGTTCAATAAATTTATGCAGGGCTACTACGACGTTAACATCCTGCCTCCTGAAAAAGTAAATGAAGCTCTTGCCGGTCAAGAGCTGACTGAAGACATGAAAGACCGCGGCATAAAAATGAATAAAAGTGTCGAGCTTTCCATCCGTTATATCGGCTTCAACATGCAGGACAACACCGTCGGCTCCATCGAAGATAAAGAACAATCTGTGCGAAATAAAAAACTGCGCCAGGCCCTCAACCTTGCTTTAAACTCTGAGGAGTTCATCCGTGTTCACCTCAAAGGTATGGGAATCAATGCCCAATCTCCTCTTCCACCGGGAATCAATGGTTACGACCCCGACTATAAAAACCCTTTTAAATATACAGATGATAGCTCATTAGACAAAGCCCGTCAGCTTCTCGTTGAAGCCGGATATAAGGATGGTATTGACCCTAAAACGGGCAAGCCTCTCGAGTTAAGTTTTACAGTTGCAATCAAAAGCGCAGAAGATGAAAATCTCTATCAGTTTTTTATCGATTGCTGGCAGCAAATTGGTATAAACGTCAAACTGGACAAGAATGAATTTAACCAATTCCAAAAGAAGGTATATGGTATGAATTATCAAATGTACTACTGGAGTTGGGCTGCCGACTACCCCGACCCGGAAAACTTCTTGTTTATTCTCTACAGCAAGAACTTTCCAACACCCAACCACAGTGAATTTAACAATTCTGAGTACGACAAGTATTTCAAGCTCATGGAAACTATGGCCGATGGAGAGACAAGAACCTGGCAGGAAAAAGATTCTCAAGGAAATACCATTGTCAAAAAAGCCACCAGAGAAGAACTGATCCGCAAGTGTATTGACATCTTTGCTGAAGAAACTCCATGGATCATGGTCTACCATGACGTCTACTTCCAGCTCTATCACGACTGGGTGAAAGACGTCAAAAACCACCCGCTCTTTACCTACCCTTATCACTACTACGACATCGACACAGAAAGACGTCAAAGCAAGCGCGCCGAGTGGAATCAAAAAAGTATCTGGCCCTTATATGCTCTGTCTTTCGGTTTTCTTATTTTCATATCACCAGCCTTGTTGACCTACTACCGGGAGAGAAACTGATGAGCGCCTATATATTTCGTAAAACTCTAGTCACTTTGCCGGTACTCTTTGGCACACAACTGCTGCTGTTTCTCATCTTTTTTACGGTCTCTTCTCCGACAGATATCGCCCGCCGCGTCAAAGGTCCTAAAGCGAAAGAAGAAGTTCTACAAAGATGGATCGCTGAAAAAGGCTATGATAAACCGGTCTTTTACAACAGCCAAGCCACAAGCCTGAAAACAAAGGTGCAAGACACCATTTTCTTTAGTTATATCAGCAAACTTTGTACATTCTCCTTTGGAAAATCTGACTACGATGATCAACCCATATGGTGGAAGTTAAAGGACGGCGTGGGGCCGAGCCTTTTCTTAACTATTCCCATCATATTCGCCAGTCTGCTAATCTCCATATTTATCTCTATGCTTGCTGCCATGTTTAGAGATACCTATATTGACCGGTCCACCGTTATCTTTTCAGTTACAGCAATGAGTGTGGTATACTTCCTGTACATCGTGGCCGGTCAATTTTTATTCTCTGTTCAGTTCAAATGGTTCCCGGTTTCCGGTTGGTCCGATGAATATAAGCTCTACTTTGCAGCATTACCGATACTTATCGGCTGTATTGCAAATATCGGGGAAAGCACCCGCTTTTATCGCACCATCATGCTAAACGAAATCCATGCGGATTATATCCGTACAGCACGGGCAGAAGGTCTCGGTGATTTAACTATTCTGTTTAAGCACCTACTGCGCAATGCCATGATTCCCATACTGACCCGGGTTATCATGCTACTGCCTTACATGTTCACCGGCTCTCTCCTACTTGAGTCATTTTTTGGCATTCCCGGACTGGGCAGGCTAACAGTGGACGCCATAAACTTTAATGACTTCTCAACAATCAGCGCGGTTGTTTACCTGAGTGCCATTCTCTATATTGCCGCCAACTTGATAAATGATCTGAGTTATACAGTCGTCGACCCAAGAGTGAGGTTAAGTTAATGAATTACAGCGATAACTACATGATCCACAATTGTATCGCCATAGCGCTGTTTTGCGGGGCATTATTCTTCTGCCTCTGGCTATGGAATCACCGCCTCTGGGGCGAGCGCATAAAAGCCTGTTTTAAAAAGCCTTTCGCTTTTCTTGGTCTGACTCTTACCGTGTTGTTCTTTTTTACTGCTTTCCTCGATTCAGTTTCCTGGAAAAGTCAAAGTCTGGACAGCACTCACCTAAAGGCTAACAGTCAGCGAACAGCCCTGGATCGCATCTTCCAAGTCGTCTCTGGATACCCCGAGTGGGAATACAAAGAACGCGCCACATCGGCACCTTTAGCTAAAGTTGAATTACACGATAAAGACATAGCGCTCAAGCACCGTCACGTCTTCGGCACAAACGTTTCTGGAGTCGATACAGCCTATGCAGTTTTAAAAGGCATTCGCCCGGCAGTCATGATCGGCACCTTCCCTTTATTCATAGCTATTCCTCTGGCCGTTATCCTTGGGGTACTTGCCGGTTACAAAGGCGGAATCATCGATGAAATAGTCGTTTATATCTATACAACTTTGTCGTCCATACCCGGTTTACTCCTATTATTAGCCATACTTTCTGTTCTTCCCAAATCTCTCTTCAACATATGCATGGCGCTCAGTCTCACCGCCTGGATTGCCCTCTGCCGTCTGGTAAGAGCAGAAACTCTTAAATTGCGAGAAATGGAGTACATCCAAGCAGCCAAATGCTTTGGTGTAAAACTGCCTAAGATTCTCCTTCAACACATATTGCCAAATGTCACGCATATTATCCTGATTACCGCTATTTTGACCTTTACTTCACTGGTCCTTTCAGAAAGTATTCTTTCCTACCTCGGACAGGGAATGGCTGAGAGCTGGGGAACGATGATTGCCTCTGCCAAAACTGAAAAAGCTCAGAGTCCCATCGTCTGGTGGAATCTTACATTTGCCTCAATGGCTCTCTTTCTTTTGGTTTTATCGGTAAATATCGTCGGCGATGCTTTGCGCGACGCTCTCGACCCACGACGTGGAGGACACTAATGCTTTTAAAAGTTAAAAATTTACAAACTCATTTCCCAACAGCTAACGGCAAAGTCGCCAAGGCTGTCGATGGCGTCAGCTTCGAAGTCAATAAAGGCGAGACTGTTTGTATAGTCGGAGAATCCGGCTGCGGCAAATCGGCCACGGCCTTTTCAATCATGCAGTTGCTGCCACGCTATGCACGGCACCCTGAAGGTGAAATACTCTTCCAAGGCAAAGATATGCTTAAAGCCAGCGTCAATGAAAAGCGCGATATCCGCGGTTCTAAGATGGCGATGATTTTCCAGGAGCCAGGAGCTGCTTTAAATCCTGTTTTTAAAGTCGGTCCACAAGTCGCTGAAACTTTACAAATACACCAAAAGTCTTCTAAAAAAGAAGCCAGACTTAAAACTATCGAACTCTTTGCCAGTGTCGGTATCCCTCATCCGGAAGAGAGATACCGCGCTTGGCCCCATGAACTTTCAGGCGGTATGAAGCAAAGGATAATGATTGCCATGGCACTGGCCTGTAAACCGCAATTACTGATAGCCGATGAACCGACAACTGCTCTGGATGTGACCATTCAGGCCCAGATACTCAAACTTATGCTCGACCTCAAAGAAAAAAATAATATGTCTATATTAATGATCACTCATGACCTGGGTGTTGTGAACCAGGTTGCCGACAAAGTAATTGTTATGTATGCAGGAAAAGTTGTCGAATGTGCTGACCGTAAGACTCTATTTGAAAACCCTCAGCATCCTTACACAAAGGCACTTTTAAAAGCCATACCCCGCTCAGAATTTAAGGGCCAACAACTTAATGAAATCCCCGGCCGTGTTCCACCAGCAACGGACTTTCCAAAACATTGTCGCTACTTTGACCGTTGTGAAAGTAAATTTACGCCCTGTAATGGTCCGGAATCTCCCTTGGTGTCAGTAGGCAAGCGGCACTTTGCCGCTTGTCACCACTTCTCTGGAGAGCAATATGCCTGAGACTCTATTGGAAATTAATGATCTCAAGACCTGGTATCCTATCAAAAAAGGGATCTTCCAAAAAACTGTCAACCACGTTAAAGCGGTCGATGGCGTCAGCTTCACCATTAATAAAGGCGAAACTCTTTCACTGGTTGGAGAATCCGGCTGTGGCAAAACCACAGTTGGTAAAACGATTTTAAGACTGATCCCGAATTCTGGTGGCGAAGCTCTTTTTCAAGGGGCAGATTTCTTTAAGATGTCTGCCGATGAAGCACATGGATTGCGACGCAAGATGCAAATTATTTTTCAAGATCCAGTTGGCTCACTCAACCCTAAAATGCTGGTTCGTGATATCATTGCTGAAGGTATACGCAGCTTTAATCTTCTTCCCGAAGAAAAAGTTGAAGCTAGAGTTGGCGAGCTCCTCGAAAAAGTCGGTTTACCTGCCGAAGTGATGATGCGTTACCCTCATGAATTTTCTGGGGGGCAACGCCAACGCATCTGCATCGCCAGAGCTCTAGCCGTAGAACCCGAATTTATCGTCTGTGATGAAGCAACATCGGCACTCGATGTATCCGTTCAGGCATCCATTTTAAACTTACTTAAAAAATTGCAGAAAGAATTCATCCTGACTTACCTGTTCATCACCCATGACTTATCTGTCGTTGAGTACATTTCAGATCATGTTGCTGTTATGTACTTAGGGCAAATTGTCGAAAAAGCGCCAGTCGAAAAAATCTTCAATGAAGCGCGTCATCCCTATACCCAGGCCCTCCTGAAATCAGCTCCAAAGCTGGATGTCAATCATCGTGATTTCTTTGTCCTCAGTGGCGATGTCCCCTCGCCTATTGATCCACCATCCGGTTGTCGTTTTCAAGGGCGCTGTAGTCAAGTAATGGATAAATGCAAAAACCAGGAAATACCTGTTTCAGGAGATGAGTTCAACAATTACCGCTGCTTGCTCAGCTAAAACAATCTTTTTCTTAAGAAGTAATCACACCAAGGAATGTGATTCAGGAGATGAGTTCAACAATTACCGCTGCTTGCTCAGCTTAAGCAATCTTTTTCTTTAGAAGTAATCACACCAAGGAATGTGATTTTGCTATATTTTAACGTACTCGTCAATTAAACATCTTAGCCTGCAAGCGTAGTAAGTATCAAATTGGTGTAAATCCTAAATAAAATAAGAATTAGTGATTTCATAAAGTCTTTTGCGCAATTCAATATAATACTGCGCAAAAACAGAACAGAATTCAGTCATCTGCTTTAGATATAATTTTAAGAGGAAACCCAATGTACAGAAATTTGATCTGTTTCATCTTCTTACTTATCCAGAGCCAGGCTTCAGACAAACCAAATTTTATTTTCATATTAGCAGATGGCATGGAATATGCCGATGTCGAATGGCGGACACCTGGAATCCCAACTCCTAATCTTGCCAAACTCAGAGTTGAAGGTGTCGAACTTCCCAGTCACTAAAGTGCTCCCACCTGTAGGCCCACGCGAGCAGCTTTACACACAGGAAGATACTGAAGTTGATTTGGAATTGTTTCGCGAAATAGTAAACAGTGTTTGCCAGATGGCACTGCAACTCAAGCTGCCATGAAAAAGATCTCAGCGAGCAAAATAGTCTCACAAATCAGTTTCCAAAGAAAATAAAACAATTACTTAAACTTGCAGAAATAGAAAAAGCCAAGGACAACGATTCCGTTTGTAAGCATATTGGTGGTATGCTCCCTTAAAAATAAGCTTTTTTAAAAACACTCCTATACATAATCCGAGTCGGAACTATGTTTGTGCAACTTTATAATATTTAGCATTTAACACTACCTGGAGATCATATATGTACGTCGGAAGAATCGTTTCCATCGGCAAAAATGCCAGCGGTAAACTTTGTGCAATGTACCGTGTTTCATCGCGTTCTTTCCCAAATCGCAAAGCTACTGAAAATGAAAGAGGAATCGCTATCGTTCCTAAAGAAGGACACGAGAACGACGTTTTCAAAAACCCTTACATCGCTTATAACTGCCTGCGTTTAACTGGTTCTTATGCTGTTGCAACAAATGGTTCACACACTGATCCGGTAACAGAGAAGCTTGAAGCTGGTATGAACATGAGAGATGCCCTGGTTTCAGCTCTTTTCGGTATGGACTACGAGCATGATCACCTGAATACTCCGCGCATCGCTGCTATCGTTGACCGCGAAACTGGCAAAGGCGCTCTTGGTATAGTTCGCATCGACGCTGTACTGGTACGCGAATTTGAATAGAAAGCCGGCGAAGCATTCTACGTTGCAACTTATGAGCAGGATCACCCAAGTGCTCACTTCCACGACGAAGCTTTCGATGCCGATTCTGCTGAAGATGCCTGTAACTACATCCTTGGTAAAGGTAAGTTCGCTGATCTTGAAAGACCTGTAACAGCTGCTTGTGCAGTTGAAACTGAAGATGGTTTTGAAATTTTCTTCAAAGACGCAGATCAGTAAGATCTAACTCACTTTTAAAAGCTGACCAATTACTGGTCAGCTTTTTTTTTGCCCAGAAACCCGTATACAATCTGACCAAAAAAAGCTTTAGGAAAATCTTCCAGTCCTTTAAATCCCAATTTGTTATCTCTGCCCTCTTCCGGAATGTAGGCGGTTTTGAAGATATAATCCCAACAACTCAAACTCAAACCAAAATTACAGCCCTTTTGAAATTGATTAGGTAAACCTTTTGTATGGTGCCAAATATGCATCTGCGGATTATTTAATACATATTTAAACGGCCCAAGTGGCAAGCGAATATTAGCATGATTTAAATGACCGATAAGTATTGAGATGATATAAATACCGATGTATTGCTCCAAAGTAAAACCAAGAATACCGAGAGGAATGAACTGCAGGGTATTGTAAACAATTGTTTCCATCCAGTGAAAACGCAAATGGGCCGCGAAGCCCATTTCCTTAACAGAGTGATGTACTTTATGAAATTCCCATAGAAAATCACTCTTATGAAGCAGCCGATGAATCCACCACTGAATAAAGTCTCGAAATAAAAACAACAGCAACAATTGAACAATTACTGGTAAAGCAACCAGTCTGTTAGATAATAAATTCTCTAAACCAGCCATTGCCATAAAATCGTTAAAATAAGCCTGACTCAGAGACGCTACTAACTTATAGCCAATGAGTTGAAATATAAAAATATTAAAAAACATATAGAAGAAATCCAGCCAGAAATCTTTGCGAAAAGTTTTCTGATTCTTACGCCAAGGTAAAATCATTTCCAAACAGAACACAAAGGCGGATATTCCTATCAACCAATAAAGATAATTGTGAAAATGAGGTTGGGTAAGTTCATTCCACAAATATTCTGCATAAGCATACTGCTCATCAATCAGAGCTTTTAAAGAAACTGTCGCCAGTAGTATTAGCAAAAGTCATGCCTCGAGTAATTGTAAATCACTTTTTTGATATATAGAATAAAATTAAAGCCAATTCAAATCGGCCGCCATTCAATCATAACTTAAATATAGTGTAAAAAATCTTATGGAAAAGAAAATCAAAGACAGCTCCTACATTATTCCTAACCTAGACCGTGCCCTTAGAGTAATGGAGCTGCTTAGTGATCATCCCAAAGGTTTAACTATGTCTGAAATTGCCGACTCACTCGGAATTCCTAAGAACAGTGCCTTTAGAATCACGACGACTATGGAGTATCGCGGTTTCCTCGAAAGAAACCCTGCCAACAAAGCTTTTTTTTTAACTAATAAAATGAACAATATATCACACTCGACTCTAGCGGAAAAAAGTCTGGTTGAATCAGCTTGGGAGAGTATGCAGATTCTAAGAGATGAATGTTTGGAAACTGTTCTTTTCGGTACATTGATTGGTCACGAAGGTGTCGTCCTTGAGCAGGCTCCCGGAAGACACAACTTTAAATTTACAGTTGATATAGGCACTCGCTTCTCACTTCACACTGCAGCTCCGGGGAAAGCCATATTAGCCAGTATGAGTGATGTTGAAGTTGATGGCATTCTTCAAAAAGTTGAATTTACCAAACTGACCGACAAAACTATTTTAACACCTGAAGAATACAAAGAACAATTACAAAAAGTCAGAGTACAGGGTTACGGAGTTGACTGCGATGAAGAACGCGAAGGTATGCGTTGCCTGGGCTCTGCCGTCTTTAATGAGAAAAAGCAGGCCGTGGCTGCTATTTGGATAACCGGGCCGTCAAACCGTATTCCTCAAAGAGACTTCAATAAACTTGGTGCTTTGACTATGAAAGCTGCTGAAGGAATCTCTAAAAAGCTTGGGGCATAAAAAATTATTCTCTAGACAGGATAGGATTGGGACGAAATATCATACAGCTATAAAGGATAATAAGATTTTAAGATAAACAGAAAAAGTAAAGATTTGGAAAAATATACTAAATCCTCTTGTTGATCCGCTCTTATCTTGTAATCATTTCTAAATTGACAAGCATAGCGCTCTAGACAGGATAACAGAATTTTAAAGATTAACTGAAAAAGTAGAGACTCAAGTAAAATACAGAGTCTCTCTTGTTGATCTATCTCTATCTTCTCATCATGTCTAAGAAATCTTAAATATTGACTTTAACTCAAAGCCTCTTCTGGATATTGGATACCTATTTCAGCACGAATGCTATCCATCAAACTCATTATATTCCTTGTCCAACTGTGTGGTAAACTTGGACTCTCAAGAAGACCTTTGTTTATACAATCAATGACCTCTTGAACTTCAAAAGCATATTCACTTCCCTCGTAGGAAGTATCTATTTCCTTTTTTGAGCCATTTGTCATGACGATCTTTTTCATTTTCCACCAGTCAGAAGGAATGTGCAGCGTCCCTTCTGTTCCATAAAAAGTTGCAGAATGACTGGTCTCGACTGAGATTGATGAGCTTAAATTTGCGATAACACCATTCTCAAACTTTAGATTGTATGTACTGACTTCATCGACTCCAGTTGCCCCAATACGCGCATTGGCCTTAAAACTTTCCGGTTGGCCAAATATGTAAGTAGCCAATGAAAGTGGATATATGCCGACATCTAGAAGTGCACCACCGCCAAGCACAGGATTAAAAAGTCTTGCTGTTGGATCATAAGGGGCCTGAAAACCAAAATCAGCTTCCATGTAAAGAACCTGACCAATAGCACCACCACTAATCATTTCCTTAAGCTTTTTCATTCCAGGTAATAAACAGGACCACATAGCCTCCATAAGAAATAGATTCTTCTCTTTCGATGAGGTGATCATTTCCTCGGTATCGTTGACATTCAGTGCAAACGGCTTTTCACATAAAACGTGTTTACCATTTTTCAAAGCCAAGAGAGTATGCTCTTTATGAAAACTGTGAGGTGTTGCAATGTATATTATGTCTATCTCCGGACATTCACATAGCTCTTCATAAGAACCAAAAGCTTTTACAACTCCATACTCTTCTGCAAACTTTATAGACTTTTCCAAGTTTCGTGAACCGATGCCATAAAGTTCAGCACCTTTGACCTGACTAATAGCTTTTGCAAGGCGCGAGGCAATGAGACCGGCTCCCAGTATCCCCCAATTCTTTTTATTTACCGCCATAGAATACCTTGTTTTTGTTATTTAGAATTTTAACTATATTTCAAAAATACCTCTTGAATTAGAAAAAATCCAGTCGTATCTATATTCACATATTAAAAAATTTTTATATATTAAATTATATACACTAAGGCTCTAAATGAAAAATTTTAATATTCTAAAGCTCTCTGCAGCACTCGCACTAAGTAGCAGTTTAACCACTGCCGCAGTGGACTTTAACAAAGATGTTAAACCAATCCTTGAATCAAGATGTGTTAAATGCCACAGCTCTGAAAAAGACAAAGGCGACCTAAACCTTGAAACTCTCGAGCTCTCTATTCAAGGTGGTGACGGTGGTGCTGCCATCACACCCGGAGACATTTCAAACAGTCTTCTTCTGGAAAGAGTTAAACTTCCTGAAGACAACGATGACATAATGCCTCCTAAAGGCGATCCACTTACAAAATCGCAGATAGCAATTTTAGAAAAATGGATCAAAGAAGGAGCTAAATGGCCTAAGAATATCGTTCTTAAAGAAGCAGAAGAAGCTAAAAGTGAACCACAGAAAGAAGTCAAAATCGAAGCTACTCTACGTGCAACAGGACATAAACTTCTTGCATACGATAAAGGTAAAATCCAAAAAGTTGACTACGACGGCAAAATACTATGGAGTCACCCAGCCAGAGGCCTTCACGATCTTTCTTATCTTAAAAACGGAAATATTCTTTTCCAAACATCAAAAACAACTGTAGTCGAAGTCGACCCCAAGACCAACAAGAAGGTCTTTGAATATAATTCGGCAGTCCAAAATGGTAATAAAGGCAAGAGAATCGAAGTTCACTCATTTAAACGCCTAAAAAGCGGGCTGACAATGATTGCCGAAAGCGGGGCCGGCCGCATTATCGAGGTTGATAACAGTGGCAAGATTTACAATCAATTTAAAATGAAAATTGATAAACCCCACCCTCATCGCGATACGCGTCTTGTGACAGTTACTGAGAATGGGAATTACCTTGTTGCTCACGAAGGTGACGGTGCTGTTCGCGAATATACCCGTGAAGGTGAAGTTGTCTGGGAATACAATATTTCTTTATTTGAAAAGCCAAGAGCAAAAGGTCATGGACTGGATGCCTGGGGTAATCAGGTCTTTTGTGCACTCAGATTACCCAGTGGTAACACCCTTATTTCTACAGGAAATGGTCACAGTGTCATCGAAGTTACACCGGAAAAAGAAATAGTTTGGCACCTCAAACAAAATGACCTTCCTGGTATATCTCTAGCATGGGTAACCACTTTGGAGCTTATGCCAAATGGCAACTATATGATCGGTAACTGCCATGCTGGTAGTAAAAACCCTCAGATTATTGAAATAAACAAGAAGAAAGAAGTTATCTGGACATTTAAAGATTTCAAAAACTTTGGCAACTCTCTTTCAAATTCTTTAGTTATTGATGCTCAAGAAGATGTTTCATTTTTTAACAATAAAGTTCATCCTGTCTTAGAAGAAAACTGTCTAAAGTGTCACGGCCATGATGAAAAGCACCTAAAAGGCGGTCTTTGGCTGGAATCCCGTGTCAATGCAATGAAAGGTGGCGATGTCAGCACAGATATCATTAACTGGCAAAACCTGGCAGATTCTCCATTCCTCAAACACATCAATTATTTTGATGACGACCATCAAATGCCACCCAAAAAACAAATGGCTCAGGCAGATATAGATATACTCACTGAATGGGTTGAACGCGGCATGCCTTATGATCCGTGGAAAGAGAATGTCATTGTCGTCAAAAATGAAATTAATGATGACACCAGGAACTTCTGGTCATATCGGCCTGTAAGTAAACCACAACTTCCGTCAGTTAAAGATCGTAGTTGGGTTAAAAATGACATCGATACATTTATTCTGTCAAAACTTGAATCAAAAGGTCTAACTCCAAACAAAGCTGCCGATAAAGTTACTATAGTACGCCGAGCTTACTACGACCTCATTGGTCTGCCTCCAACTCCAGAGGAAATGAATGAGTTTTTAAATGATAAATCGCCCACTGCGTTTGAGAAACTTATTGACAAACTCTTAGCCTCTAAACACTACGGCGAAAAATGGGGACGTCACTGGCTGGATATTGTAAGATTCGCAGAAACAAACAGCTATGAACGAGATGGCAAAAAGCCAGAAGCATGGCGTTACAGGCAGTGGGTCGTGGATGCATTCAATAAAGATAAACCCTACGACCAAATGATTCTCGAGCAATTAGCTGGCGATGAACTCGATAATCCTACAAAAGAAAGTATCACGGCAACAGGTTACTATCGCCTGGGAATCTGGGATGACGAACCGGCTGATAGACTACAGTCACTCTATGATGAATATGATGACATCGTAAAAACAACCGGTGAAGCTTTCATGGGAATGACTGTCAGTTGTGCCCGTTGTCATAATCATAAAATCGACCCTTACCCTATGGCCAACTACTATGGTATGCTCGGTTTTTTCCATAACATCAAACCCTACACTCGTGGTGGTCATGAAAGAAGTATTCTGACGAATGTCATTTCAGAAGAACGCAAAAGAGAAATCGCTAAACAAAACGCGTCAATTACTCAAAAAAGAAATCCCCTTTTGAGAGAACAGAAAGAGATCGAGCAGTTAATGCTCAACAACTTCTCTGCAGACTCTGTGCTTTCTTCTATGAAGAATGTTACTTTTAAATTTTACCGCGAAACATGGGATAAACTTCCTGACTTCGATATGTTTAGACCGGAAACCGTAGGTTCCGTTCCCGGCAATTGGTTTGATCTTTCACTGGCAACAAGAAACACTTCATTTGGCTTTGTCTTTGAAGGGGAAATATTTGTCGATACCGAAGGCAGCTACGACTTTGAGTTAAACTCGGATGATGGTGCCGAACTATTTGTCAATAACCAAAGTATTATCAAATACGACGGTATTCACGGCATGCATAAACTTCACACCAAGAAGATAAATCTTAAGAAAGGTACTCATAAAATCAGGCTACACTATTTCCAAAAGGAGCATGGTTTTGGATTGCACGCCGCCTGGGGTGTAAAAAGAGGCCGTTATGCCGGAATGAAGCTTCTTTCGAAGCCAAAGAAAGAGAGTGTAAATGTCGCCAAGATTATGAATAACCATAAGAAAGCAGTACAGCTTGTTGGTCAGAAAAACTTTAACCGTTACCACCAAATAAAAAGAGAACTGCATAAACTCAAGCCAATCAAAGCGGCAGAGTACGTTCTATCTGTTCGGGAGCACGGTAAAAAGGCTCCGGAAACATTCTTACTAAGACGCGGTAGTGCTCACTCTAAAGGTCCTAAAGTTGAGCCACATTTCCCATCTATTCTAACCGATAAGAAACCGGTCTTTAAACCAACGGCAAACAGTTCTGGAAGAAGGCTTGCATGGGCTAAGTGGCTGGTAGAAGAGAATCCTCTGACATCCAGAGTTATGGCCAACCGCATTTGGCAGTACCATTTTGGCAGAGGAATTGTCCGCACTCCAAATAACTTTGGTATGATGGGTGATCTTCCTACTCATCCTCTGCTACTCAACTACCTGGCAGCGAGCTTTATTGAGAATGACTGGAGCATTAAGAAAATGCACAAGATGATCATGCTGTCGAATGCTTACCAGATGTCTTCTGAACTCAATGAGACTGCTTATGATCAGGATCCGACTAATAACCTTTTCTGGAGATACGACATGCGTCGTCTTACAGGAGAAGAAATCCGTGACTCCATACTTCAGGTGATCGGTAAACTGGACAGAACATACGGCGGTCCAAGTGTTTTCCCTAAAGTCAGTAAAGAAGTCCTGGAAGGCCAATCTAAAGTTAAATGGACTTTGAATACACCAGAGTCTCACCAGTACCGCAGATCGGTTTACACCTTCCAAATGAGGTCGCTTATTTACCCGCTTATCGAATCATTCGATGCAGCGACTCCAGACTCAACTTGCGATGTTCGCTTTGTCACGACTCAGCCGACACAGGCATTGACCATGATGAACAGTGACCTCTTAAATCGCTCAGCAGAATTACTGGCTCAGAATATCCGTGAATCTGTCGGTAATGACCTGAATGCCCAGATGCAAACTCTTTGGGAGAGAGTAACCGGCAACCCGGTAAAACTCAATCAGATTAAAGTCGCTCAGGATTTTATGAATAAAATGAAGGCAACCGGCGCAACAGACGAGAAATCACTCCAGCAACTTTGTCTGATTATGTTGAATTTAAATGAATTTATCTACTTGGATTAAGGAGATTTAATAATGAATAGAAGAAGCTTTTTAACAGATATGGGCGCCGGATTTACCTCACTTGCTCTGGCAGATATTTTAACTAAGGACGGCTTTCTTGGCGGACAAGCTCATGCGGCAGATGGAAAATCAAGCTGGCAAAATCCATTGGCTCCTAAAAAGCCAATGATTGCTCCCAAAGCAAAATCAGTCATCTTCCTCTTCATGTATGGCGGTCCTTCTCAGGTGGACACCTTTGACTACAAGCCAACTCTATATAAACTGGACGGCAAAACTATCCCGGTGAAAACTCATGGGCGTGGTGGTCATAAGAATGAAGGCCGTGTCGTTGGCCCAAAGTGGAAATTTAAACAGTACGGTCAAAGCGGTCAGTGGATTTCTGATCTATTCCCGAATTTATCCAAACATGCCGATGATCTGGCCTTTCTGAAATCCATGCAAGCGGACTCCCCTATTCACGGCTCTGCTATGCTGCAAATGAACTCAGGCAGCCTTCTCTCAGGCAATCCATGTCTTGGTTCCTGGGTCAACTATGGACTTGGATCGGTCAACGAAAACCTTCCTGGTCATGTAGTCATGCTAGACTCCAAGGGGGGGCCGATTTCTGGTGCCAAAAACTGGAGCAGCGGTTATATGCCGGCGTCATACCAGGGAACTGTCATGCGCTCTAAAGGAGCTCCTATACTCAACCTCAATCGTCAGAAAGGCCTTACAGAGAAACAGCAAAGGATCATGCTTGACTCACTGAATGAGTTTAACTCTCAGCACTTATCGAGCCGTGTTGATAACACCAACCTATCAGCTCGCATTGCCAATTATGAGCTGGCTTACAAGATGCAGTCCCATGCTCCTGAGGCCGTAGACTTCAGTAAAGAAAATGAAAAAACTTTGGCGATGTATGGCATAAACAATAAGCGTACCTCTGAGTTCGGCACCAAGTGCCTACTGGCTCGACGTATGGTCGAGCGCGGCGTTCGTTACATACAACTTTATTCAGGAGGTGGTCACAATGATGATACCTGGGATGCCCACAACGATATGGTCTCAAATCATACTCACCACTGTGGCAGAACAGACCTTCCTATCGCCGGTTTGATCCAGGATTTGAAAGATCGCGGGTTATTTGATGAAACACTCATAGTCTGGGGTGGTGAATTTGGTCGCCAGCCTACTGCAGAGTACGCTAAAGGTACTGGACGAGATCATAATGCTAAAGGATTCACCATGTGGATGGCTGGTGGCGGCATCAAGGGCGGTGTAAGCGTTGGTGCAACAGATGAGCTTGGAAATGTCGCCGTTGAAAAGCCAATGCATGTCAACCGACTTCACGCAACGGTACTTCATCAGATGGGTATTGACCCCAATGCTCTTTCCTACTTTTATGGCGGCTTGGACAGAAAGCTGGTAGGAGTTGAGCATACCGAACCGATCCACGAGATTATCAGTTAAATAATCCTAAAAGCAAGAGGATTTCTGTAAGCCTCCCCCCTTCCCAAATAAAAATATTATCCATCAAGACTAAAACTATTCTCCATTAAATTTCATCTTTCAAAAGATAAAGTTAATTAATTTATTTCGAGTGCGATTAATTTTAGTAATATTTTGTCAATTGAACGTTATTAAAGAGTACTCAACTTTGTCTGTGTAGTGGTTTTCAACGACAGCAGTGTGTTGTAATGAGAAAATAACTCTTTGGAATAACTAAAAAGCATAACTTAAGGTCTAATATGCTATTCTTCACATTTCTATTGTTTACTGCCGGGGTATTTGCAGTAACAATGTACATCACCAGAAAAGACGATCATGATTCATCCGATGGTTACTTCTTAGGAGGTCGCAGCCTGACCGCAGGCTTTATCGCTGGTTCTCTTATGTTAACTAACCTTTCAACGGAACAGTTGGTTGGCTTAAATGGTAGTGCCTTTATAAATGGTCTGAGTGTTATGGCCTGGGAAGTTGTAGCGGCGATTTCTCTGGTAATTATGGCTCTCTTTTTCCTGCCAAAATTTCTGCGCAGTGGTATAGCCACCGTTCCACAATTTCTCGAAGAGCGTTTCAACGCTACCACCCGCAAAATCACTTCAATCATCTTCATATTCGCTTACGCAGTTATTCTTCTTCCACTAATCTTATTTACAGGAGCAAAAGGCATGATCAGTATTTTAGGCCTGACTGAAATGCTAAATATGGAATTCACTCAGTGCCTGTGGATTGTTGTTATACTCATTGGGGTTATTGGTTCTATCTACGCTATTTTTGGTGGTCTTAAGGCGGTGGCAGTTTCAGATACATTAAACGGTTTTGGCCTTCTTGTCGGTGGTATTGCCATCAGTTATTTTGCTCTTTCTATGGTGGGAGATGGCAAAGGCATCTTTGAAGGCTATAACATTGTCAAAGAAGGTATTCCTCAGAAATTCAATGCTATCTCCAACCCGGATGGTGACGTTCCTTTCTACACACTCTTTACTGGAGTACTTCTCTTAAACCTCTTCTACTGGACGACTAACCAGCAAATCATTCAGCGTACTTTTGGAGCTACAAATCTCGCTGAGGGTCAAAAAGGTGTACTTCTTGCCGGTGGATTAAAAGTTTTAGGTCCACTTATTCTTGTTCTTCCTGGTCTATTGGCATTTTACTTTCACCAAAACGGTCTTATGGAAATGCCTTTAAAAGCTGACGGTTCACCAGATGCTGACCAGGCTTATGGTGTATTAGTTCAAACTGTTATGCCTGAGTGGATGAAAGGTTTCTTTTCAGCTGTTCTCCTTGGTGCTATCCTTAGTTCTTTTAACTCGGCTCTAAACTCAACATGTACTCTTTTTAGTCTTGGTGTTTACAAAGGCATCATCAAGAAAAATGCAACAGAAGACCAAGTCATCGGTATCGGTAAAAAGTTTGGTTGGATCATTGCCATTTCGTCAATGATAATTGCTCCGCTTCTAGAAGGTCAGGCCAGTATTTTTGGTTATCTACAGAAAATGAATGCCATATATTTTGTACCAATTTTTGCGGTTGTACTTGTTGGCATGCTCACTAAACGCGTCCCGGCAATTGCAGCCAATACAGGAATGGTTTTCGCTTTCGCTGTTATTATAGGAGTTTATTTCGTGCCTGGCATGGGTGGTATCATCGATCCAGCTTCCGGTAATTTTATCTTCCACAATTTCCACTTTATCGCAATAGTACTTCTGACTTCTATTGCCATCATGCTAATTATCGGCCAAGTCAAACCTATGGCTCAGCCTTTCATCCACAAACATTCGGGGGATGTTGATATGACTCCATGGAAAGGTGCCAAGCCAGCCGGAATTATCCTCATTGCAATCGTGGTCGCTATCTATGTTAATTTCGCCGACATGAGTGTTATCGGAGAAGTCGAAGGTGTAGAAAAAGTCTGCGCTGCGCTATTCGTTCTCTGCGGTGCTTTTGCAATATTTAAATTTGCCAAAGAAAAGGGTAATTCAACTAAAAATGAAGATAGTGACATAGATCTGGAAGCTGAGAATTCCCACTCATAATTTTTAAATACCAACTCTTCACTAATTAGCTGCAGTCTCTCACCGGGCTGCAGCTTTTTTATTAGCTAACGCTGTACAACAAGCTACCCATGATAACTTTTATTTAACGTCTTCATTTCATATACATTTATGTGTATAGTTATATAAAATTTCTGCACAGAATTGGAAGATAAAGGGGTTCCATATGTTATTTGTCACTTTTATTCTTTTCACCGCTACTGTATTTGGCATAACCATGTACGTAACACGTAAGGATGATCATGATTCTTCAGATGGTTACTTCTTAGGAGGCCGTAGTCTGACCGCAGGCTTTATAGCCGGTTCTCTTATGCTTACCAATTTATCTACAGAACAGCTCGTCGGTCTCAACGGCAACGCATTTTTAAATGGTCTGAGTGTTATGGCCTGGGAAGTCATCGCTGCTGTATCACTGGTTATTATGGCCCTGTTTTTCCTACCTCGTTTTTTACGCAGTGGTATTGCTACAGTTCCACAATTTCTTGAAGAGCGCTTTAATTCTACAACAAGAAAAATCACTTCTCTAATATTTATATTTGCCTATACTGTCATTCTTCTACCGCTCATCCTTTACACCGGGGCTACCGGAATGGTGAACATCTTAAATTTAACTGAAATTCTCAATATGGACTACAAAAGCTGTATCTGGATTGTGGTAGTTCTTATTGGCATCTTAGGTTCTGTCTACGCTATTTTCGGAGGTTTAAGAGCTGTTGCGGTTTCGGATACTCTCAATGGTTTTGGACTGTTAATCGGCGGTATCGCAATAAGCTTTTTCGCTTTGGATCTGGCAAGTGACGGCAAAGGTATTTTTGAAGGCTACCGCATCGTTAAAGAGACTATTCCTGAAAAGTTTAACTCTATTTCCAAGCCGGATGGCGATGTGCCTTTCTACACTTTATTTACCGGAGTCCTTCTACTTAACCTCTTCTACTGGTGTACAAACCAGCAAATTATTCAACGGACTTTTGGTGCGACAAATCTGGCTGAAGGTCAAAAAGGCGTTCTTCTTGCCGGCGGCCTCAAAATACTCGGACCTCTCATTCTTGTTCTCCCTGGACTTCTCGCCTACTACTTTCACGTCACAAAACAAATAGAAATCCCTCTCAATCCAAATGATAATCTTGCTGCGGACCAGGCATATGGACTACTTGTCCAGAAGGTTATGCCTACCTGGATGACCGGCTTTTTCTCTGCCGTTCTCTTAGGAGCCATCTTAAGCTCATTCAACTCGGCTCTAAACTCGACTTGTACGCTTTTCAGCCTTGGAGTCTATAAGGGAATTCTCAAAAAGGATGCAAGCGAAGAAGAAGTCATCGGCATTGGTAAAAAATTTGGTTGGGCAATCGCCATCTTCGCCATGGTTATCGCTCCATTACTCATCGGCCAGGACAGTATATTCGGCTACCTGCAGAAAATGAATGCCATTTACTTCGTGCCGATCTTTGCCGTTGTCCTTGTTGGCATGTTAACTAAACGGGTACCGGCAATTGCGGCAAATACTGGTATGGTTTTCGCCTTTGCAATCATTTTGGCTGTTTACTTTATTCCATCTTTGGGGGGAATTATTGACCCAGCATCCGATTCTTTTATTTTTAATAACTTCCACTTCATCGCCACAGTTCTTTTAAGCTCAATCGCCATTATGCTTATCATGGGTCAAATGAAACCAATGTCTGAGCCATTTGAGCATAAATACTCAGGAGATGTCGATATGACGCCATGGAAAGGTGCTAAGCCAGCTGGAATTATCCTCGTCTGTATAGTCATTGGTATTTACATCAACTTTGCAGATATGAGTGTCATTGGCGAAGTGGCGACATTTGAGAAAATTTGTGCGCTACTATTTATTTCAGCTGCTGTCTTTGCCTTATTTAAATTCGCCAAAGAATCCGGCAGCATAAAAGAAACTGATTCTGAATGAAATTAAATCAGAAAAATTAAACACAAGACAATGACGACTGAGAGCAAAATAACAATGAGCGCAATCTGATTATTGCGCTCTTCCTCAACAAGGGCTATATCCGGAATTGTCTCGATATTCTCCTGTATATTAACTTCCTCTTTAAATTTTTTAATGGAAGGTAACTCATGAATCGTCGAAATACCTTCAAGAACCCGACTCAAGTCTGTAAATGCCTCTTCTGCTGACTGATACCTGTCCGCAGGATTTTTAGAGATCATTTTCCTGATAATATGGTTAAAACTCAACGGGCAATCTGGACGCAGATCACGAATATTCGGAATCACGCAGTTTTGGTGGGAATCCAAAATATCACTTAAATCCTTGCCTGAGTAGACCTCCTTACCTGTATAAAGGTGATACAAGGTGGCTCCTACGCTATAAATATCTGATCTAAAATCTACATTATTATAATTTAAGTACTGCTCGGGAGAAATATAAGCTACACTACCATGGGGACACTTGGCATCGGGTAATCCATCAACTTTCGCGAGACCAAGATCTGCCAGTTTAAGAATTCCTTTACGTCCTTGAAGAATATTATTTGGCTTTACATCTCGATGAACAATATTCTCTTTATGCAGTGACGCCAAAGCATTTAAGGTACAAATTCCGACCTTGAGAGTCTTACGTAAATTAAAAGGACCTTTTTCCCGTAACTGGTGCTTTAAACAGCCATATTCACAGTACTCAAAAAGTAAACAAAGCTTATTCTCTTCTTCCCAGAATTCGTAAAGTTTTACAACATTATTCGACAGCTCTTTGCCATAGATTACCGACTCTGCCTTAAAGTATGCTCTTTGTTCATCTGCTTTAGCTACATTCAAAGAATACTCTTTCAAGGCAAATTGAATACCTTGAGGGTCCTCCACTAAAAATACTTTAGCGTAAGCTCCTTCTCCCAGAAGACCAAGTTTTTTCAAATCTTTCATACTTCAGCTGTTAGATCAGACTCTTAGATAAACTTTACTTTAACCATTTTATGCAAAAAGTAAGTCAACTTACAGCATTTATCTAAACTAAACTCTGAAAGGATTATACAATAATTAACGTCTGTAACAGTTTTTTTAACTACAAAAAAGGTCGACCTCGGGAGCACAGCCTGAAAGTTTTTTTTTATTTGGCAAGTTAAGATATTTCATCCTTGAGCTGAATATTGTAAAAAATTAAGGTACTTCTATATTCCGCCTAACTATGAGACTAATGACCACTTATGAAATTTGACAATACTTACGTAGACCTGCCTGAATCCTTTTATTCTGAATCTACTCCTGACGAATTTTCGTCACCTGAGCTACTGGCCTATAATGAAGACTTAGCAGAAACATTAGGTATTGACCTAAAAGAATTAACTCAAGAAGAATTAGCTCAAGTATTTAGTGGACAAAAAATTCTAGAAGGCTCCCAAATAATCTCCACAGTATACGCAGCCCATCAATTTGGCAGTTTTGTCCCCAGGCTGGGGGATGGCCGAGCGATGCTACTCGGGGAAGTTGTCAATTCTAAAAAACAACGCTTCGATATCCAGTTGAAAGGTTCCGGACCAACTGTCTACTCCAGAAATGGCGATGGCTTATCGGCTCTCGGACCAGTTATTCGTGAATATATCGTCAGTGAAGCGATGCACTACCTCGGGGTTCCCACAACCAGAGCCTTAGCTGCGGTTCATACAGGCGATTCAGTATTTAGACCCGGAGGAGAAACTCCAGGTGGAGTTTTGACCCGAGTTGCATCCAGTCATATTCGTATTGGTACATTTCAGTACTTTGCGAACCGAGGAGACTACAACGAATTAATTGAGCTTATGGATTACTCTATAGACCGGCACTTCCCCGAAATTCGCCAGGAAATGAAAGAAAATTCAGAAGAACTTAATCCGGCACTGTTATTTCTCAGAAAGGTTATTCGCAAACAAATCACACTTGTCACACAATGGATGACTTTGGGTTTTATTCACGGCGTTATGAACACCGATAACACGACAATCTGCGGGGAAACGATCGATTTTGGTCCTTGTGCTTTTATGGATATCTATAAGGCAGACAAAAAGTTCAGCTCTATAGACTCTTATGGACGCTATGCCTACAATAGTCAACGAAAAATATGCGCCTGGAATCTGTGTCGTTTAGCTGATTGTTTAATTCCATTAATTGCCAAGAAAAGTGAAGATGCTGTAGAACTATTAAATAAAGAACTTTCTACTATTCCCACCTTATTAGAAACTCAGTGGCTTGAGCGACTCTCCCTTAAATTCGGCTTCGTACACAACTCTGAATTTAAAAAAGAAGATGATGACCTCATAAACGCTTTCCTGGAATACCTGGAAAAAGAAGAACTCGACTTTACCCTGGGCTTCAGAAATTTAGCAGAGTCTTTGACTGAAAATACTGACTTTTTCCCTGAAACAGAAGATTTCAAAAATTTCAAAGAATCCTGGCTAAAACGCCTCAATTTCAACTCCTCAGAAGACTTTGAAAAAATCAAAAAATCTATGTGGCAGGTTAATCCGCGATATATCCCTCGAAACCACCAGGTTGAAAAAGCTATTCAAGGAGCCAATGAAGGAGATCTTTCTACATTCCATGAAATGAATGAACTTCTCAAAAATCCATATAACTATCAAGAAAAGCTTGACCGGTACTCTATTCCTCCACAGCCTGAAGAAGAGGTTAAAGCAACTTTCTGTGGTACGTAAACAATTTTACGCTGAATATAGCTCTATACGATCTGTAATTGCCAGGATAGCGCTGAGACTTTCTTTGCTACTGGTTCGAGAAATACTGGGGTAAGAAGATCCTCGCTTGATCGAATCCGAAGTGAATACTAAAATCTGCGTCCACTTTAAAACTAATTTTATCCTCTTCAAATGTTACAGGATAACCGAAGAAAACACTACCGTCGATCACTCGGTGGGTTTCACCTTTGTATACAAATAGTGCTGCTTTCTTCAAAATGTATTTTTCATCTTTATAAAGAGTGTAGGACTTAGAAGTTCTAATATCCCTAAACTCAGCAGAGTCTGTCTCGACATTTACGATCTGCAGACGCCCTAAGATAATTTCACTTTTTTTATTAACTGTTTTTTTACCTACTGAGTCCATCAGTTGAACTTTATTTCCCGCGACTCCAGTCAATAATACCGGGAAAACTTTGTGCTGAAACTCCTTAAACTCCAGAACTCCACCTGCTGCCAGACCTTCCAGCTCCTGGCGCTTTTGCGGCCATATTGGTTTAAGAAAATCTCTAATGGTCTTCTGGGCCTCAAGCTCAATAGTTATATTATCTTTATCCATCAAAGTAACTCTCTTCATGCCTGCTTTCACTAGTTTTAAGTTACGATAACTTCTCGTCAGACTCATGGTTACTTTTCTATCATTAATCATAAACCTGTGAAAACCAGTATAGAAAAGATTGCTCTCGCCCAATTTTAGCCTGTAGGCTTTGTCGTTGAAAACCGCTACCGCTTGATCTTTGGTTAGTTCTATAACCTTTACCTGATTCTTACTTTCACCATAAAGGACTTCAACCTCCTGCTTCTTTATTAAAAGTTTACAGGATAGTAAATCACTGCTGACTTCCAGTAATCGAATTGGCAGATTTCTAAGAATTGGTTCTATATATTTGAATTCATCGACTTTTTTAGGTACTTGAACTGCCGCAATCGGCTCTTTAATTAACTCTAAACTGGCTTCTATTTCACTTTCTGAAGTTTCTGCTTTCTCCGAAACTTCCGGTACAGATTCGTCTATTAAAACTTGCGGCTCTTCAACTTCCTCAACAAAGTCAGCAATAGCGGCTTCGCCTGTGAGATCTTTACTTTCTTCCGTCAATTGAGTCACAACTGGCTCTGTTTTACCTTCCTTTGTTGGTAATAACAAAATGATTCCTAGACAAATAACTAACAAGGCAACCATGCCGTAAATTTTATTCTGAGATAAACCTGGAGCAGTTAAAACCGGTATGTCTTCATTCGACAAAGTATCCGCCAAAACTTTAATGTTTTGAATAGAAGGCAGTTCATTAATCCCTTGCACACCATTTAGCACTGCTTCTAAATCAAGCCGTACTTCACTGACATTTTGGTACCTGTCTGCCGGTTTCTTGGCAATCATCTTACGAACGACATGATTAAAAGTGAGAGAACAGTCCGGACGACTGTGTTTCAACGACGGTATGATACAGTTTTTGTGAGAATCAAGAATATCTTCAATACTGTTTCCACTGAAAAGTTCTTCGCCAGTATAAAGATGGTATAAAGTCGCGCCGACGCTATAAATATCCGATCTTTCATCGGTGTTATTATAATCTGTATGCTGCTCTGGAGACATATAAGCCACTGTTCCCTGACAGTACTTATTTTCAAAATCAGTGCCTTTAGCCAATCCCATATCAGCAATTTTCAAGACACCTCCTTCTCCCTGCAGGATATTGTCCGGTTTTAAATCTCGGTGTAAAAACCCTGCCTGATGCATACCCTCTAATCCATCTAAAATTGACAGTCCGGACATAATCGTGCTTTCCAAAGAGAAAGGGCCGATATTCTTTAACTGAGATTTTAAACAGCCATGCTGGCACAGCTCCATAACAATGGAACGCTCCATGCCAAGCTCAATGGTATCTATCAACTTAACTACATTCTGATTCTGAACTTGAGTAAGGACTGTTTTTTCGACTAAAAAGCGGCTCTGCAACTCATCGAAATCTTCATCCTGACCAAGAAGAAATTCTTTTAAAGCATACTGCTGACCATCGCTGCCTGAAACAAGGTAAACTTTGGCATGAGAGCCCTCGCCTAACAAGTTTAATTTTGTATATTCAGGCATAGTTCCAATTAATTAAAAATTTTTCTTCGCACACATTAGTTACAACAATAGCCCT
This sequence comes from Lentisphaerales bacterium, assembly GCA_022446985.1. Lineage (GTDB taxonomy): Bacteria > Verrucomicrobiota > Lentisphaeria > Lentisphaerales > Lentisphaeraceae > JAKVBD01. The sequence goes on along the minus strand of JAKVBD010000012.1, from coordinate 68,421 downwards.
CTCTTACAGAACTTAACACGTTTTGTTTCAAATCCTGTCATTTCACCTGTAAAAACAACCAGAATTTTATATTTATCCACTGCAATTTAGCTTTGACTCTTTAAAGGTAATTCAATTTAGAGACAGTTTTTAGAAAAACGCTGATTGGTTTTTATTGCGTAAATAGGATAAAGATCAAACTTTACTCATCTTTGTTTTTCTGTAATAAGTAAGGGCACAAAAGAAAGGGTAAGTAATGGAAGTTTTAATTGTTGATGATGAAAAAATGCATGCGGATGTAGTCGCAGAGTATAAAAGTCTTAATGGCATTAAGTCAACAATTTTGCATTCTGAAAACACTGCGATTGATTGGCTCACTAAAAATGACTGTAATTCAGTTATCACTGACATTAAAATGTTAAATGGCACAGGAATTGACTTAATGAAATGGATCATTGATGAAAACAGTCAAACGCCAATCATTGCTATCTCTGCAGACGGCAGCAGCCATGAAACTGAACAGTTTTGTGAAGTCATGAAGATCCCATTTTTATCAAAAAAATTGGAACTGTAAGACCTTTTAGAGTTGGTAAACCGCTTCTCACAATCAAATTAAACTTTTTCTATGTCAATGGATTGATTATTACTCAACATCCCAAAAAGTGTGATCACTGCTATTCCTCTGAAGGAAAAATGAAATACTTTTCGATTTTCCACTACCATGTAGAAACGTTACACTTGCACGGTTTACATGACGAATATTGGCATTTGGACTCCCCTCATCTATTGATAAGTCATTTCTCATATAAGTGTGGTGCGTCACCCTCCAACTTTTAAAAGTATCCATAAAAAGTAAAGCGTCATTTGCTGTTGCTTTAATCAATGACTTGTGAACAAAACCCGAATTTTTACTCACCATCTTGTTACTAGCTGCCATACCAGAACCTGCGGTACCTTGGATGATTCCATCTGGACATGTGAGAGTCATCAAACCAATGCTGACATTTCTTGACTCGGGCAAGTAGCCAGGTGCGAATAAGTTAAACCAACGATTATTCCCGCCGCTTTCTATATCATCATCTGGTGCGTAAGCATTGTTATCCAGGAGATATGAAGTCATCGCTATCTGATGCTGATAACTTTTACAAACTGCAGAACGAACTTTCGCGCGGGTTTTTCCCAATGAAGGTAAAAGCATACTCGTTAGAATTCCAATAAGGGCGACAACAACAAGTAATTAAATAAGGGTAAACTTCTTCATAATAGATCCACACTTTCTTTCATGCCTTATATTTGGAACGACAATTTTAAAGAGGATCTTACCCAAGATGAAAAAATTGAATTAAATCTTCAAATAGCTGAATTTTAAACAATGACCCTTAAAATCTAAGAAGCGTTAAATGATTTTAGCCAGGTGCTGATTTCTGCAAGGTCTGCTAGATAATCCCCCGGTAATTTCACCGGATCTTTTTGGCGCTTTTCTTCCATTTGTTCTTCAAATGGATTTCCTTTGGAGTTTTCTTCATCGCCAAAATCAAAACCAAGCTCAACATCCTCAAAACCTAAAGATTTCAAATCCTGGTTTAACTCTGAGCGCAAATGAATTAACTCAGCACGTATGCTTTGACTTAAACTGGAAATATTTAAGGAAAGTTTAGCGCCTGTCACTTCGGCTGCGACTTTCATATCTCCAAGACCAGGAGACTGTAAATCGATTGTCGTAGAAGTTGACTGTGAGGACTTTATGAACTTATCAATTTTATCCACTAACTGCTTCACTAAAGAAGATGCGTTCATTTTATTAATAAAGTTCAGTTTATTTTTTTGAACCGATTTATTTTGAATCTGTTCACTAAAAGGATTCTCTGAAGACTCGTTTTTTTTGACAATATTCTTAAGCTTCTTTAAAAAGTTCAATGACTTTTTATCCGGATCCAAACCTTTTTTAGCCGGATCCTCACCAGTATTTTCTTTACTTTGCTCCTGTTGATTCTGCTGAGCTAAAGCCTTTTGACTGTCTGGACCAACTGCTCTTTGCTGGTTCGAGGTTGGCTTATTTAGAGAATTTTTTAATTCATCTTTTCTAAAGAGATCTTTGGTAAGTGCAGCTTCATCTTTCACCTCAACAGTTACTTTCTTGACCATCTTAGAGATATCATCTGGCACCTTTGATAATTCTGTTTCTTTCAAGTTAGCTGGAGATTGTGGGCTAGCGCCTTTATTGACAACTTTAAAATTATTTTGCTTAGCCGGTCCTACAGAATCTTTACTTGAACTGGGTTCTTGTGCAAGAGTCGTTTCTTTCGAAGTTTTTCCTTCTTTGCCCAGATTCTCCGGCTCAACTAATTTATCTAACGAGCTTTTATCTGGAGTATTCTTCAAGCCTTCTTTTACATCACTCTGTGGTGATACATTTCGGATGTTTTCTGATTTAGGTACGGGAGTAGTTTTAGCTACAACTTTTTCATCGATTCCGCTCGCTCCTCCAGCAACTTTTTGTAGCTGACTCACAGCCTGATTTATAAAGTCTTGTGCACTTACCTTATCTTCTAAAGCGAAAGTCTCCTTCAATAAAGCTTTAGCCTCAGGAGAATCTACAACTGCAGTCAAAGCCTTTTCTAACTCTTTATGTGTAGCCGGATTCCCTGAGATAATACCTTTCAGTTTATTAATTACTTTACCGGCTAAGGCGACGTCTTTTTCACTTAAAGTCTGAGTCGACTCGCCTGCAAGGTTCTTAAGTTTTGCTAGGATCTGTTCAAGCTTATCCAAAATTTCACCAAATGATTCTGGTAGTTTACCACCTTCAGCTGATACGACTGTCAATTCATTAAACTTCTCTGGAGATAAGTGTATAGATTCTAAAAGAAGTTTACGGACTGTTTTTTCGATCTTTTTAACTTGTTCTCTATCGAGCCCATCTATTTCGGCATTTTCATCGGATAGTTCTTTATGTTCGGGCAATTCTTCTGCCGAATATACAGACCTCTGCGTCTCTTTTTTCGAGGTTTGAACTTCACCATGATTCAAATGTTCTTCAAAACACTTATAGTCCTCAGCTTCCGGCTTCTCTTCACTCACTGTTTGAGCTGGCTCATTCCATTTCGGAGCGTTTAACTCAGTCTTTGGCATTTGATTCCAGTAAACATCCCTGCCATGGAAATGTACAGTATTCATTGCAAATGGGTTCATTCGTTCTCTTCCTTCTGAGGGGTTGGGGCTTCTTTAAGAACCCTTAATTCTTTAATTATATCGTTAGCTCTTTTTCTGAAATTAATCCTATCCTTAATACTCAGCTTCATTCCACTAACCTCTTGAACTTCAATCATCTGTGAAAGGATCTTGGCGCGTTTATCTTTATCCATAGCATTTAACAGTCTAGCTGATTCTTTTATATCGAGATCATTGAGCATAATCATGGAAGTAAGAGGCTGCATTGACTCCAGTGTTTGAGCTACTTTACGCACAATGCTTGTATCAACGAATTTCATCTCTTCTTCAAATTTCTTCTTTTGGGCTTCGAGATCATCCGACATTCGCTTAAAGTCTTTTTTGTTTTGTTCTTTAGTTTCTTTGAGCTCTGCCAGAACCTTCATGGTGTCACTTTTAAGAGTATCTGCATTGGCCAGTATGGTATCGACTAAGGCTTCTGTTTCTTTAAGGCGCTCTTCTTTGGCGTTCAAATCTTTTTCTTTTTCAATCATTTCTGCATGAAGTTTACGCAATGTGACCTCGTCTATAGAATTCTCACGTATGGGTAATTCGGCTGCCTGAATCACCTTTTCTTTCGCAGCGTAGGTTTCGTCCCTAAACTTATAATGAGCTTCAAGGTCAAACGGCAGCTCACCGGTAATGTGCGTATAGGTAGCGAGAGCAAGGCATACACTGCAAACAGCACTCAAAAAGAGAACCATCAAAAGCAGCAGCCTTACTTTCTTTGCATCATCCATAACAAATTCCTTAATTTAAAAGCTTTTCGTTTCTTTATGCAAAAAGCCTGCCAGCTTTTTTAAAGAGAGAAAACTCTTAAGAGAAAGGACATTTTTGCCGCCTGAGGAACATTTTTCCCAAAAGCTTTAATTTTCTTCAGGCTGAAATTTATTCAGTCTGTGGTAGTTTGGCGGATACGAATGAAAGGACCTTTGAATAATGAGTAATAGTTTTGAGATCGTCGGCACAGTTTCTAAAGTCGACACTTTGTTTGAGTTGCTTAAAACTCCAGAAAAGCTCGCTTCTTGTGACGTTGTAGAACTGCGCTTTGATGAACATATGATTAAAGAAGAGTGCCTTAAGCTTTGTAAAGAGCTCAGAAAGCACACAAAAATTCTTCTTACAATCAGGACTGATCGTGAAGGTGGTACCTGGACAATAAATGACGAGGACCGTTTCCAGCTCTTTAAGTATTTTGAAAAAGACGTCGATATGATCGACATAGAGCTTAAGAGTGAATTATTCGCTTCAAACTCGAGAAGTGATTTCTCGCAAGATATCGTTGTTGTCGGTTCTTTTCACGACTATGAGAAAACACCTGAAAACGAGGAAATCTCTGATCTTATTTCACAAGGTAAAGACTGGCAGATTGACATCGTTAAACTGGCAGTTTTCAGTCACTCTGATGAAGATGTACAAAGACTGGCCACTTTCCTGAATAATGAAAGCATCTGTCTCATTGGCATGGGTGAGCATGGCGTTAAAACCAGAGTCGGATTCCCAACACAAGGGTCCTGTTTAACTTATGGCTATCTCGATGACTCAGCCGCACCTGGACAGCTATCTGCCCAGGAACTGAAAGAGCTACTTCGAGCTTAAGCCAATTTAGGGGGCAGTTGCGTAAGGTATACTTAGAGTAAACTCACTGCCCTTACCTTCTTCAGATGTCACACTTATGTTGCCATTGTGGATTCTTAATATGTGCTTCACTATGGCCAAACCAAGACCGGATCCCCCTGTTTGGCGATCCCGTGATTTATCTACCCGGTAAAAGCGCTCAAAAATTTTCGTCTGATGCTCCTCGGCAATTCCGGGGCCACTATCAGTCACTTTTATTTCTATACTTTCCAGCTGCTTCTTAGCAACAATAACAACGTCTGAGTTTTCTGGTGAGTAGCGAATCGCATTTTCGACCAGGTTGCGAATGGACTGCTCCAGAAGCCGGTGATTCGCATACATGTCACCATCTTTATAATATTTCGAATCCTCAAGATTCTGAATTAAGTTTATACCCTTTTTACTGGCCTCATAGCTACAGACATCCACTGCTGAACGGACTGTTTCTTCTATAGGTCGCACTTCGAAGTCTTTCTTGATCAACATTTCATTTTGCTCAAGTTTCGACAGATTCAGCAAATCATCGATTACTGTTGTAAGACGAGCGGTATTTTTTTCGATAATTTCCAGAAAACGCAAAGTACTGTCTGGGTCATCAGCACAATCTTTTAGAGTCTCTACAAAGCCGCCGATTATGGCAATCGGAGTCTTAAGCTCGTGCGATACGTTGGCAACGAAGTCTTTACGCATATTTTCCAGACGTCGCAAAGACGTGATATTTTCAATAATTACCAAAGCTCCAGGACTGTCTTCCTTATTTTGAAGGCTAAGCTCAACACAAACGATTTTGAAAGTTTCAATGATATCTTCAACAACCTGTTCAAACTCATAATCTTTAATTGTTTCAGCACTTTCAAAAAAATCACGGGTTATACTATTCAAATCCGCATTTCGAAAAGCAGCCATGACAGTCGTCCCAATGGACTCGTCAACTGAGGAATTTTGTAAACTAATCATATCCAGTGAGTTTTGGTTACAATTAATTATTGTGCGCTCGCTATCAATAGCTAAAAGTCCACGAGGAAGTGTTGAGAAAAAGACTTTCCACTGACTGACGTCTTCTCTCAGTCGTTGGTACTCTTCATTAACCTTCTTTGAAAGGTCAATTATAGATTGTGAAAGATCGGTCGTTTCTATAGTTTCAAGGTCATCACTGGATACATAAAACCTTTCATCTTTAATGCTGTTGATATCCTGAGTAGACTTTGTAAGAGTATCTTCCAGGGGTTGTGCTAGAATTCGAGTCAGTATAAACCCAAGTATAGTAGCCAGTATAAGATTGATGATAAGATTTGAAGCAAGAATTCCTGCATAAGAAACATCGACTTCAACATCGACACTAACGACCTGACGCTTGCCATCGACTTCTGTGGGAGACCAAAGAATTTGGTGTTTAACTCCCTGGTCGTGTTTTACTTTGGTGAAGACTTCACCTTTAAGAGCTCTTTGAAAATCATCAACCTCGGCAAAAGAGGCTCCTGCACCAAATGAAGAGCTGCTTATAACACTTCCATCGTTGGCGATAAGAGTAATTTTATAATTTACATAACTAGCAGGATTAAAGTTCCGACTACCAATTATTTCAGCTGATTTACGAAATAAATCCGACTCAACTTTAAGTAATTCACTTTTGTACTCTTTACTGCTTTTACTCAAAGAAAGAACAAAAGAGATAAGAACGAGAACAAAAACTAACTTACTAAAAAACCAGCTAAACAGGCTTTTAAGGTGCATCCTATTCCTGTACTTTGTAACCTATTCCACGTACTGTTTCGATTAAATCGGCAGCATCACCAAGTTTACGGCGGAGTGAAAGTATGTGAACATCTACCGTTCTACCAGTAATAATCACATCGTCCCCACGAACCTGTTCTATAATGCGCTCACGAGTATAGACGCGTCCCGGCTTTCTGGCAAGGAAGTAGAGAATTTTATATTCAACTGCAGTTAGTTTAAGAGGAGCTTCTTTATAAGAGACTGAGAAATCATTTGGATTCATATATAGACCTTTAAAACGAATCACCGGCTCTTCATCTACACTGCTACTTGAGACAACATCGCCACGTCTAAGAATAGCACCGATTTTAGCGACAAGAACTTTAGGGCTGAATGGCTTAACCAGGTAGTCATCTGCACCAATTTTCAGGCCAACAAGCTGATCAGATTCATCTGACTTAGCAGAAAGCATAACTATTGGAATCGATTTAAAAGCAACATCTGACTTTAATTTGAAGCATACTTCAACGCCATCAATTCCCGGCAACATAACATCTAAAAGTATTAAATCCGGCTGACGCAGCCTGGCTTCTTCCAAAGCTGTCTCACCATCTGAAACAGAGACGACTTCAAAGCCTTCTTTCTCCAGATTAAAGCGGATTAATTCACGGATATCCGCTTCATCATCCACAACCATAATCTTTTTATCTTTCATCATTGCTTACTCCTGTATTCGGTGTTAGGAACTCTTCTGCATGATGCCTGACAATTTGTCCACTTACCATGTAGTAAACATCTTCAGCAATATTTGTGGCAAAATCACCAATTCTTTCAACTGTACGGACAACTGACAGCATGAAAAGAAGTGAATTTACCGGCTGAACATTTGCCTTATCCTGAAGATCCTGTTGGATCTCTTTGATGATCTTGATGTTATAACCATCAACTATTTTATCTTTCTCACAAACTTCAGAAGCCAGAGTCAAGTCTTCTTTAAGGAATGAATCCAAACACTTTCTAACCATGTCTAAACATACATCGAACATAGGCTTAAAGTTAGAAGATACCGGAATTATGCCATATTCTTTGATTTTCAGTATGTAACGACAGATATTTACAGCCAGGTCACCAATTCTTTCAAGGTCATTATTGATCTTCAAAACAGCAACAACAACACGAAGGTCATGTGCCACTGGCTGGTATAAAGCTAAGATCTTCAGACTGTCTTCTTCGATATTTACTTCAAGGTCGTTGATACGTGAATCATTCTTAATGACTTCAAGAGCCAATGTTTCATCAAAGGTATCCAGTGCTCTTGCTGCACAGCTTATACTTTTTTCTACTTCAGTACTCAATTCCAAAAGCCCATTTTTCAGACGACTGATTTCTCTATGCATATGTGTTATCATAATATATTACCCAAATCGACCACTGATGTAGTCTTCTGTTTTCTTTTCTTTTGGAGTACTGAACAGTTCCTGTGTATCAGAATACTCGATTAATTTTCCCAGATAGAAAAATGCTGTCTTATCTGAGACCCTCGATGCCTACTGCATGCTGTGTGTAACAATGACGATAGTGTATTTTTTCTTAAGCTCGTGAATCAGTTCTTCGATCTTTAAAGTAGCGATCGGGTCAAGTGCTGAACAAGGCTCGTCCATAAGAATGATTTCAGGACCACTGGCAATTGCACGGGCAATACATAGACGCTGCATCTGACCACCGGAAAGGCCAAGAGCACTGTCTTTAAGCCTGTCTTTCACTTCTTCCCAGAGGAAAGAAGCTTTTAAACTTCTCTCAACAGCTTCATCAAGAACAGCTTTATTTTTAACACCGGCGATTCTTAGACCGTAAACTACATTTTCATAAATTGATTTTGGGAATGGATTCGACTTCTGGAATACCATACCAACACGTCGACGAAGGCTGATAACATCCAGGTGTGGATCGTAATTACTCTGGCCATTTATAGCGATATCACCATTATGACGAACGCCATCGACCAGGTCATTCATACGGTTAATGTTTCTAAGAAGAGTCGATTTACCACAGCCTGAAGGACCGATAAATGATACGATCTGCTTCTCTGGGATGTCCATATTTACATCAAATAAAACTTGTTTATCACCGTAAAAGAAATCGTAATCTTTAATGCCGATAAGTGTCTTCTCTTCGGCTTTCTCTGCAGTATTTACGGTGTCCATAACTTTCTCTTGTACTATTGTATTATCTGTCATCTTAAAATCTCCTAAAACGCCCCGGACGCATACTTCTTCTTCAAGCGCTGGCGAATGATTATACCGGTAAGGTTAAGTAGTGCAACAATTGTTATGAGTAATAGTGTCGTTGCAAACACTAGTGGTTTCGTCGCTTCAGAGTCGACTGATTTAAATCCTACGTGGTAAATATTGTAACCTAAGTGCAGGAATTTTCTTTCAAGGCCAAATGGCGCGGCTGTGTCAATGGGCAATTCAGAAGCAATATCTGCAACACCAACAAGCATAAGTGGTGCAACTTCACCTGCTCCGCGTGCCATGGCCAGGATCATACCGGTAATAATACCAGGTGCACAAGCCGGCAGAACAACCGTTTTAATCATCTGCCACTTAGAAGCACCACAACCAAGAGCACCTTCGCGAATACCGCGAGGAACTGCTGCTAGTGCTTCTTCTGTTGCAACGATCACAACCGGCACTGTCAGAAGAGCCAGTGTGAGTGAGGCCCAAAGCATACCACCGGTACCGAACATGGCGCCGTTGCCTGAGTTTACCCAGTCTCCATAGAATAGCTTATCGATGGATCCACCAACATAAGTTACGAAAAAGGCTAAACCAAAAGCGCCGTAAACAATTGATGGAACACCAGCGAGGTTGTTGATGGCAATTCGAACAACTCTGACAACCGGTCCTTGCTTAGCATACTCATGAAGGAAAATAGCTGCGATCACTCCGAAAGGTGTTACGAAGATACACATAAGAATAGTCATCATAAGTGTACCGACTATTGCCGGGAATATACCGCCTTCAGTATTGGCGTGACGAGGCTCTTCAGTTAAGAAACTCCAGGCATTTGAAAAGAACATGCCAAATTTCTCACTACCAGAAAGGCGGTTCGGGTAAAGGTAGTGAATGACATTTCCAATACTGACTTTACCCTCATAACCAGACGCCGTGGTGTAAGTCATACTGTGCTGATGCAATTCTTTCTGAATTTCAGAAACTTGCGCAACAAGATTATTTTCCTCAAGTTTACCTTTAGCAATAGTCACCTGCAAAGCTTCATATTCTTTAAAGGCCTCGCCACCTTTCGCTTGTAATTTTGCCTGAGCTTCTCTGTACTGCTTAAGATAAAATTCACTTCCAGAGAATTTTTTCTGTTGCTCTTCTGTCATCGCTAGGAAACCAATTGAAATCTTGTCCAGGTTTTCAATTGCATCTCTATAAGCTTCGATATTTTTAATCGTTTCGTTATTGTATTTTAGTGTCTCATAGTGTGGATACTGATCAACTACAAGGTGTTTGTTTCGCTTAACTACTTTAGAGATAGGTCCAACTTGCAAATCTAAAGCTTTCTCGCGAAGAGCTACGGCTTCAGCCACTAGCTTATCCAGCTCTGATTGGAACGACGCATCATCAAAAGAAATCTTTGTACCATCGGCTTTGATAATTTCTTTTCGCAAGACGATAGCTTTACTGTCATTCAGACGCTCAAGAAGCATGAGGTCTTTAGGGTAAGTCGTCTCAAGGATTTCTTTTTTATCGACATAGATAAATGAGAAGTTATAAAGATCACGGTTAGCAACGAACATCTGAATTTCGTTGACATCGACAAATTCATTATTTATCTCTTTAGTCTTTACCTGATCCTTAACAATAACACCCGCCATAGTTCTAGCACCATGGATAGTTGTCTCTGATTTTTCAGAAACTGTAACCTGAGCGATATTCTTAGGCCAGAAAGCAGCAACACCCTGAACGAGTATGTAAAGAAGGATTGCTGTAACCATCAGCAGGCCTGTGGAAAGCCCTAGAGAAGTTACCCAAACCCAGGCATCGCCTTTCGGTTTATTTGATTGTTTTTTAGCCATGAATGATTAAACCGTCTTATATTTATTTCTAATGTGCTGACGAATAACTTCAGCAATAGTGTTAATAACAAATGTCAAAGCGAACAGAATAACGGCACCCAGGAAGAGCGTCCTGTAGAGTGTTCCCTCTTTGGCTGCTTCCGGCATCTCTGTTGCAAGGTTAAGAGAAAGAGTTCTCATACCGTTGAACATATTCATTTCCATAAGGCCGGTACCACCTGCCGCACAAAGTACAATCATCGTTTCACCGACAGCACGACCAAGACCGATCATACAAGCTGAGAAAATACCGGCAGATGCAGTTGGCAGTACAACTCTCCATGTAGTCTGCCAGCGACTGGCGCCACATGCAAGAGAAGCTGATGTTAATGACTTTGGCACATTACTCAGTGAATCTTCAGCAATAGTAAAGATGATTGGGATAACTGCGAAGCCCATAGCAAAACCAACGACCATGGCATTTTTCTGAGTGTGCTCAAGACCTACGACTTCGCTCCACCAACGAGGGAAGCTGGCAATTTCACGTCCCTGTGAATCAACTATTGTAAAGAATATACTCTCTATTACCGGACCAAGCTGCCAGCCAATGTAAGCCATGAAAACCAAAACCGGTGCAAAGAAAACAAATTCCATGCCGCCTTTACACTTAAAGCGGATGTTTGGAGGAAGATTATTCCAAGTCGCACCCATAATCAAAGCGGATAAAGGTACGAAAGTAATAACCATCATTATGGATGGAACTTTATGCTCAACTACCGGAGCCAGAATAATCGCTGCCAGGTAACCGATGATAACTGATGGCAATGAGGCCATAACTTCCATCAATGGTTTGATGATTGTCTTCCAGTTTGGAGGTAAGAACTGTGAAGTATAGATAGCTGCAAGAATGGCAATTGGCATCGCAAAAAGCATCGCATAAAAAGTTGCTTTTAAAGTGCCAAAAATGAGTGGCATCATGGAAAGTTTTTTCTCAGCTTCCTCTGTGCCACCAGTAGAAGACCAGATATAACGAGGTTCAGCTTGGCCTTCGTACCAGACTTTTGTGAAATAAGTTTTTAAACTGGCTTCCGGGTGTGGGTCTGAAAGTTTGAGAATATTAAGATTACTTTGGTCATCCACAAGAAGCATTTTATCATACTTACCTGAAATGATCGAGTGCTTGATATTGTAGTCCATCTTAGCAGACCAGTTCAAAGCCTGACTGGTGTTATACATAAGCTTAATATTTGGGCCGTTACTCACTAAGAAAGACTTATTTCTTAAGCTGCGGGTAAATACTTCAGCACCACCATCGATATTTTCGAAATCTGTTTTAGTCAGGCCAAAAAGGCGTGGCATATCTTTGCTTGGTTTATAAAGAGAGTAACCAAGAATACGGCCGGCTTTGTTAGTAAAAACTATTGAACTACTGCCGAATATGTAATTCATGGACTGGATGTTCTTATCGGCTTCATCTTTAAAAGGCTGAAATGAGTTACTGAACTCCATTTTACCGCTTTTAGTTGTAAAAGAGTAAACCATGCCATCGCTAGTTGAAACAAGGACTGAATCGGCCTGACTGGAAATAATAAGTTTATCAATCCGACCTTTAACTTTATCTGTAAAGTCAAGACGCTGGTCAATAGCTAAGTCATCGGAAACGTTACCAAAAAGATCAACTGACTGCTTGAGGGTAACAACTAGAAATTTTTGTTTATTGTCTTTTTCAACAACAGCAGCAACAATTTTTCGGGTATCGCTCTGATTTGCAGCAATCTTAACGATTTTGCCGCCATCTTCTGAGAGGCTTAGGTAAGGCTTTTGAGAGACAGAAAAAATGGTATTACTTTTTTGTTTACCATTATCGTATTCATCGAGGAATTCTTTTGAGTAAGAGATGTCGACCAGAGAAATATTTCCCTTGTCATTTCCAAGAGCAATCAGTTGTTTTTCCTGATCGTATTGGAGAGCAGTAATTAGGCTATTGCCTTCAAGTTTAAAATCTTTCTTTGTAACTTCGTTGTCTTTCTCACGATTAACAACGTATAGAGAGTTTTTAGTAATAACAGTCGGAAGAGCGGTCCATTCATCAACAGCGATGTCTTCGATTTGGACTTTAGGCAGTTGGATAGTTTCTTCTGGAGAAACTTGAGCTTCTTCTAGTAGAGGAACAACCTCTTTACCTATAAAGAATACAATCAGTAGTACGGCACCGATAACCGATAACCCCCCGACAGTTATGAATTTCGACATAAAACTGTCAACGAAGAGAGTCCATTTGGAAATTTGATATTTTTCTGTTTGGTCCATTTTCATTCCGAATTGTTAAAAAAAAGGGTTCGTACATAAATGACGAACCCTGGATTGAATCAGCTACTGATTCTTATTTCTCGACAGCAGAAATAAATGCTTTCGCAGCAGCGGCTGGTAGTGGGTAGTAACCGTCTTTAGCAACGATTTTCTGACCCTGCTTTGAAAGAGCGAACTTGATAAACTCAGTAGTAAGTTTGTCTAGTTTCTGGCTAGGCTTCTTGTTGACATAGATGTTAAGAATACGAGCTAGCGGGTAAGATTTGTTTAGGCAGTTGCCAAGAGTTGGTTCGTTGTAGCTGTTACCTTCTTTAGAAAGAGGAAGAGCTCTAACACCAGAAGTTTTGTAACCGATACCAGAGTAACCAACACCAGAGATGTCGTTAGCGATAGAGTTAACTACTGCAGCAGAACCAGGCTGTTCTTTAACAGTTGTTTTGAAAGAACCTTTACCTAGAGCAACTTTTAGGAAGAAACCGTAAGTACCAGAAGCACTGTTACGACCATATAGAGAAACAGCTTTGTCTTTGAAAGAACCGTCTAGACCAAGATCGCCCCAAGTTTTAACATCTTTACCACCTAGTTTGTAAGTAGAAGAAAAAGCAGCGTCGATGGCAACAAGGCTCATACCTTTAATTGGATTGTCTTTGTGAACGAATACAGCAAGTGCATCAATAGCGACACCGATTTTAGTTGGCTTGTAACCAAATCTTTTTTCGAAAACGTCAACTTCAGAAGACTTCATCTCACGGCTCATAGGACCTAGCTGTGAAGAACCTTCGATAAGTGCTGGAGGAGCAGTAGAAGAACCTTTACCTTCAATCTGGATAGTTACGTTAGGGTAAAGTCTCTTGAAAGCTTCTGCCCAAAGAGTCATCATGTTATTTAGTGTGTCAGAACCGATACTGTTAAGAGTACCAGATACACCTGGAACAGGCTTATATTCAGTTAGTCCAGCATCAACTTTTACAGTTTCAGCTTTAAGCATACCAACCATTGCTAAGATGGAGATAACAGCAGCTAATGTTTTTTTCATTTCAGTTTTACCTTAATTTATATGTTTTGAGATTGGATACCTTTCCGGTTTCCTGATGCACCTAAAGTGCCGTGGGTAGATTTTTATCCAATATCCAATCAGTCAAACTGCGATTAAACTTCCATTAACATTCGATTCGGTAAAGGGCTCATTTTTTAAGTAAATGTTAAAAATAAGCTCAATTATTAAGATAGTGTTAATTTTATTAACTTTTCGACTAGTTTATTAATTTTCGCAGCTAATTATTAAGGCGATTTTTCTATTGTTAAGAACTTAATAAACTGAGAATATATGAATATTAAGAGAATTCTGAGTTTAGTACTTTTTGTACTTAACTTCACCTTAATTTCTCCTATTTATGCACAAAATGCAGAAAAAAACGCTGGCATTGAAGTCAGTAAAGATTCAGTAAAGACTAATATCCAGTCAAATACTTCTGTTAATATTAATTTAATTAACAATCCAAAATCTGAGACAACTAAAAAAGAACAAAAAACATCTTCAAGCGACAAAAAATACAAAGAAGTTGACTCAAAGCTGATCACTACGATGGTTTTCAACCTAATTGGCGGATTAGGGATATTCCTCCTCGGTATGCGCTACATGTCAGACGGCTTACAAACAATTGCCGGAAATAGTCTCAAAAAATTAATCAAAGCCGTAACAGATAACCGTTTTATGGCTTGTGGTGTTGGGGTCATGGTTACCCTTCTTGTTCAATCAAGTTCAGTGACAACTGTTATGGCCGTTGGTTTTGTTAATAGTACCATAATGGAACTTAATCAGGCGATTGGTATAATCCTTGGTGCAAATATCGGTACGACAATCACCGGTTGGGTTCTTTTCCTTAAAATTGGTAAGTGGGGACTTCCTATTCTCGGTATATCTGCCTTTGTATACCTGTTTAATAGAAAAGAAAGTGTAAAATACTTCGCTCTTGCCGTCATGGGTATTGGTATGATATTCTTCGGTCTTGAACTTATGAAGAATGGCTTCAAACCAATTAAAGAAGTTCAGGCTTTTGAAGCAGCATTCCTACAATTCGACGCTTCTACTTATTGGGGTCTTCTAAAATGTGCTTTTGTTGGCTGTGTACTCACAGTTATTGTCCAATCTTCCTCTGCAACTCTAGGTATAACTATTGCACTTGCCGTAACCGGCGCAATTAACTTCGAAACTGCAGCAGCTCTTGTACTGGGTGAAAACATCGGTACAACTATTACTGCCTTTCTAGCTTCAATCGGCTCATCCTCGAATGCCAAAAAAGCCGCTTACTTCCACGTCTTCTTTAACATGGTGGGAGTTATATGGATCACCGCGATATTCCACCCCTACCTCGAATTCATTCACTATGTCATGGATAACTTCATGGGAATTTCTGACATAAATGCTGTTCAGATGGTCGATGGCAAAGAGAATTACATAAATGTCACTGGTGCCATCGCAATGGTTCACTCCATTTTCAACATCACAAACGTAATTATCTTCCTACCATTCACTGGAATTGCAGCCAATATTCTAAACAAATTTGTTGCTCGTCAAAAAGGTGAAGGTCAGTACCTTACTCACCTAGACTTCCAGATCTACGATTCATCTTTTGCCGCTATTGAACAAAGTGCATTTGAAATTGACAAAATGAATGACAAAACACGTGACATGCTTAACCTTCTTGAGCAGTCTCTTGATAAGTGTAAGAAGAAGAATGCAGAAAAGATCTTTGAAGGTGAAAACATACTCGACGTTGTTCAGACTGAAATCACAAAATTCCTGACTGATGTTCTTTCGGGAACTCTTTCACATGAGCAAACTGAAGAAGCCAAAAAACAAATTCTTTTAGCAGATGAGTATGAATCTATCTCTGACTACGTCATGCAACTACAGAAGTTCTTACTCAGACTTGAGGATAATGGCCTATCTTTAAGCCCTGAACAAAAAGAAGAGATCAAAGACCTTCATAAACTTGTTGTTAAACAATACGAAAAAGTTCACGAGAAAGAGACTGATCTGGCGCAACTGTTCACAGAGTCAATATCTCAAAGTGAATCTCTTGTTATTCACATCAAGAAACTCCGCGCTAAACATATGGATCGCATTTCAAATGAGAAGATGCCTCCACTTCTGAGCACGACTTACTCCGATGTAATCAATGCCTACCGCAAGATAAATAATATCCTTGTCCACGTCATTGAAAGTAAGGCAAATAAAAGAAACTCGTAAGCACCTTCATTTTTAAGCCTTCGTTGTCTATAATTAACATTATTCAATAATGTTAATTATAGGTCGACATGCAAACTAAGGGTTCGGGAATCAGCGATGTTGGAATCATTCGCGATAACAACGAAGACTTTTATTTAATCAATGAAGAACTCGGACTTTATATAGTCTGTGATGGTGTCGGTGGTGGCAATGGCGGTGAAGTCGCTTCTAAAATGGCTGCCGAAACCTGTTCTGAGTATATAGAGGCCAACAAGCATATTATTGAAGAGTATTTCTGCCTCGGAAATAACGATGCCCTCATTCACAGCCTCATGCAAAGTGCTGTTCTGAATGCTTGTAAAACAGTTTACCTCGAAGGCCAAAAGCAGCCTGAACTAGATGGCATGTCCACAACTTTCACTGCCGTTCTAATCTTAAACAGTAAAGCACTACTTGGCCATGTCGGTGATTCGAGACTTTATCTGGCTAGAAACAGTGAAGTTTACCAAATTACTGAAGACCATACCGTTGGCCATGAAATCCGTGAACGCAGTATTTCATCACATAGAGCAGTAACAGCCTACCGCTTCGATAGCATCCTTAAAAAATCAATCGGCTTCAGTCAAACAGTCGAAGCGGACACCATGCTATTTGACCTATTACCGGGAGACCAACTCCTTCTTTGTTCTGACGGCCTCTATAATAACATCAGTAAATCCATAGAGTTTCTACCAATTATCCGACAAGACCCGGAAATAGTACTTAAAGATCTCATAGAACTTGCCAACAATCGCGGAGGACGTGACAACATAACCTGTATATTAATCAACTGTACTCTTGAAGAGGAATCCTATGAAGATTTCTGTGAAGATAAAGAAGAACTCCTAAATGATCTTAGCATCTTCGATAACTTTCTATTTAAAGACATGAACTTCACTCGTATCAATCGCTTAATTAACTCTGTAGATACTTATGAAATAGATAAAGACGAAATTATATGCGATATGGGCCGGTGCCCTCATGGACTATTCATTGTGCTGAAAGGTACTGTAGAGGTTTACAATGATGATAAGCGTATTGGCACACTTAAACGCAAACAGTTTTTTGGCCAATATTCACTGATGATGGAGAAAAAAGAGAAGTTTACCTACATAGCCGGTGAAAAGTGTAAAGTTATTTATTTAGAGACAGACAGGTATCGACAATTGTGCCGAAACCACCCTAAATTTGGCGTTCAGCTTCTCGAGAATTTCATAAAGGGTTGCGAGTCACTAATGACTTCATCACTACCATGATTAACTTATATAACTAAAAACGTGGGCTGCACATATGTATGACAGCCCATGACAATCTAACTAAAAGCTGATTATTACTTCTTGTCAGAATCACACTTTTTAGTAGAACACTCTTTCGGTTTGTCAGAGCAATCGCCACAGCAAGAACTACAACCAGCAGATAGAACTACACCAGTAGCAGCAACTGCTACACATAGAGCTTTAATAAAACTTTTAGCCATGATTATTTCCTTTATAGGTTTATTTTAAGTACCTCTCTCGAGGCATTCCGTACCACTATATTTACGTTTTACTGTTTGGGCAATTTTTTTTCTTCATAATAATGCAAATTGATTCACCTCCAGAAATAAAAACCGGAATTTCCCCAAAAATAAACCTCACAACAAATACAACCATTTATTAACCTAGTTAATAATTTTTTAATAGTTGTAGGAAATATTAAACTCAAGCTTAACCAACTTCGATTCGGCATATGTGCTTATATCTCCTAAATTGGCAAAAAAGATAAGGAAACATAGACTTGAAAGCTGCAATACTTGCAATTAGCCTGATACTATCATTCATTTCCATTAAAGCAGAAAACGCCATCATTCTAGACATTAGCGAATTTGCTCATTACCCGGAGATTACAACTGCAAAACCAAATGAATTCATACGTAATATTTACACTACCTATGGCGGTCACTTCCCAATAGTTAAACTGGACAATAGCAAAGATGGCACTCGCTACTTCCCTTCACTCAAAAACACAAAAGAAGCTCTGAAGGTAAAAAAGCAAAAATTACTGATTT
Source organism: Lentisphaerales bacterium (assembly GCA_022446985.1). GTDB lineage: Bacteria > Verrucomicrobiota > Lentisphaeria > Lentisphaerales > Lentisphaeraceae > JAKVBD01. Next base: position 50,205 of record JAKVBD010000012.1, on the reverse strand, counting down.
ATATTTCCTCACATATAAAAGTCATAAATGACCGACTCTATATATCCCTTCCAGAAAGTCATCCAGGAAAAAACCTAAGCTATTTATCAGCCAATGACTTAGCATCCAATCCTGCAATGCTAATCATACAGTCTGCGACCCCCATTACAGATAAAATCAAAAAAGCATTTCAAAAAAGCTTTATTAATTATAACGGCGCTGCCATTCTTCTCAATATACAACAGGATTCATTACAAGCTATAAAATTATTTCAATCACCAATTTCCAACTGGCGTCAACCACTATTAGAAGATCTGTATAAAAATAATTACTTAATTTCAGGCAGGGTTGTTAATATTGGACCGGATGAAATAAACCGACTCAAAGAACTATGTATAGAAGAACAGGAAGCGGCTAAAAGAGCCGGGGCACATAAATATGCTTCAGATCTCTTTACTGCTGCAGTCATCAAATTCAGGATATCAAACTCTGCGAAATTGGAAAATTCAGTAAAAGATTACTTCAAGTGGAAACAAACTTTAAGCTCCTTTCAAAAGTGCAAATCTATTGCTGTTGAAAACAAGTTCAATAATCTTGCGAAAGAGCTAAAAAGTGAAACTCTGGAAATCTATAGTCACCCACAGTGGGAGACCTTACAAACTAACCTTAAGACAGCTCAAAATGCTTTCTCTGTAAAGGACTTCAAAAAATCCTCTGAGCTTTACCTGAAATCATCAGACATCATCAAAAAAGTCCACTCAGATATAGTCTCAAACCTCACTGCAACAATTGCTGAGACTCCAAATTCTCAAGTAAATAAAGGTATCATTAAGTCCCTAATAACCTTAAAACCAGACATGAGAATGAAGTATGGCTACACCGGCTACAATTTTAAAAATTCTAAAATGATTGACATGGTCTACATACCAGCTGGACAATTCATGATGGGAAGCCCAGAAGGTGAAGAAGGCAGAGAGTGGGACGAAAATCAACGCAACATAACAATCTCTAAAAGTTTCTACATGAGCGCTTGTGAGATTACAGAAGACCATTTCCGTCAGGTTATGGGCATGAACTACAAACCAGAACAAGGTGTTCATGCCAATGATGAGTCTCTTGTACGTATAGCCAATAACCCAATCCGCGTATCATGGGAAGAAGCTGTTAAATTCTGCAAGGCGCTTTCAAAACAAGAAGGCTTAACTTATCGCCTTCCTACTGAAGCTGAGTGGGAGTATGCCTGTAGAGCCGGCAACCAATTGTCATTCAATACCGGTAGGACAATAAGCACTGATCAGGCCCTCACTAAAGAAAATAACTTATCCACCCCTGACAAATGCGCCTCAAAGCCAGCTAACGCATGGGGGCTACATGACATGCACGGAAATGTCTGGGAGTGGTGCAGTGACTGGAGCTTCACTTATGATGCTCAAAAAACAAAAGACCCTCAAGGTCCAAGCGAAGATTTTGCCTCAGAGAATGAGTTGGACATGAAGATAGTCCGTGGAGGTTCATTTGATGACCCTGCTATTAAAGCCCGCTCAGCCAATCGCTGGGAATACAGCCCAAGTGTTACTTCACAAAGTATTGGCTTTAGAATCGTGCTCGAACTTCAAAAATAAGGAAATAGAATGAAGACAAAATTATTGCTAAGCTTAGCAACTGCAGGAGTTGCATTAACATCCTGCCAGAATCACCATTACTACAATAAGCCACAGCAGCAGACCAAAGCTCATCAAGTTTCAGAAACAGACAAGATTGCTAAAATCATGCAGATGAAAAAAGATGGCATTATTTCTGAACAGGAAGCTGTGCAGATGGTCAACATGATCATCAACAAGAAACCATCTCCTGCTGCACCTGCACAACCTCCTATACCTGTTGCTCCGGTTGCCAAAGTTCAAACAGTAGCAGCTCAACCTGCAAAATTGGGCCTCAACCTTACGAACTACACTGCAAAACCACAAAGCCTACAACTTCGTTCTATTGGTTCTGACAGTATGGACCGCATGATGTTAATGTGGGAAAAAGAATTCAGATCATTCCACCCGAATCTTAGATTCAGCCACGAAGGAAAAGGTTCTTCTACTGCAGTACCTGCTCTATTAGAAAATAAATCCAACATCGGGCCTATGAGTCGCCCACTGAAGACTACAGAGATCGCAAAGTTCAAAGGTAAATTCGGTTATGAACCAGTTCAGGTTCGTGTTGCAGTAGACAGTCTTGCTGTATTCATTCACCCTGAAAATCCACTAGTAAAGACTGGAATTACTCTTCAGCAGCTGGACGCTATTTTCTCTGCTGAAATGAAGCGTGGTGGTTCCAACATCACGACTTGGGGGCAACTTGGCCTTAAAGGCGAATGGGCTAAAGCTCCAATCAAAGTTTACTCACGTAACTCAGCTTCTGGAACATATGCTTTATTTCAGAAAAAAGTTCTACTTAAAGGTAAATACAAGTCTACAAACAAAAACCTTGTTGGTTCAGAAGAAGTTGTAAACTCTGTTGCAAAAGACAAATTTGCCATTGGTTACAGTGGTGTGGCTTATAAATCTCCAAAAGTAGCAACCTTGGCTCTTTCGGAAAATATCGCCAGTAAATTCTTCAAACCTAGTGAAGTCAATGCATTCAGTGGTGACTACCCACTGACTCGTAGTTTATATCTTACCCTTAACATCAAACCAGGCACTAAACCAACTGAGCTCCAAAAAGAGTTCATCAAGTATGTTTACAGTCAGCAGGGCCAGGCAATCGTTCGTAAAGACGGTTACTTCCCGGTTAATGCTTACATCGCAGCTCAAGAAATGAAGAAGCTGAATAGATAATGATTAAAATGGGCTCATTTGATACAGATTATCATATAGACCTGCAGTTACTTAAGGTTTATTGCCACCACTGCAAAGCAGTCATCTCTGCTCAACCAGAGGATGGCGGTAAACCTGTCCAGTGTCACTCTTGTGGAGAGTACCACATAGTTCCTAAATCTCGCTTTGCTCCTTCTGTAGTCATCGCAGACTTTGTTTTACAAAACGAGATAGGCTCTGGCGGTTGTGGCACAGTCTTTTTGGCTTACCATATGTCACTTGACAGATACTGCGCGGTCAAGATTCTTCATGATCGCATCCTTTCCGAGGAAACCTACCTCCATGAACTTATGCAGGAAGGTCGTTTAGCTGGAAAGCTCAATCATCCAAATATCACTCAGTGCTATGCAATCGGTGAGGAAGATCATATCTACTACTACGCCATGGAATATGTAGACGGTAAATCCCTAAAAGAAATCCTACATGAAAAGTGGCGAATGAGTCCAAGAAAATCAGTAGATATCATCTTACAGGTCGTAGCGGCCCTGAATTATGCCTGGAATAAGGAAAGACTGGTACACAGGGATATAAAACCGGATAACATAATGATCACACACGAAGGCGAGGTTAAGCTCACAGACCTTGGTCTTGCCCTTCCAGAATATGCCATTCAGCCAGAAGATTCGGACACCATCAAAGGCAGTCCTCACTACATTTCACCTGAGCAACTTTTAGATACCAAGCAGGATTTTCGCAGCGATATCTACAGCCTCGGAGCCGTCTTCTACCATATGGTAACCGGGCATTATGTGTACAAAGCCAGAACAGCTCAGGAAATCTGTCAGATGCACGTCGATGAACCCGCTGCAGATCCAGCCAAATTAGCGCCCGAACTTCCAAGAGAAATTAGTAGTATAATTTTAAAAATGCTGCAGAAATCTCCAGAAGACAGGTATGCCGATTACGACAGCCTAAAAACTGACCTTCAAAAAGTGAAAACTGTCGTCGACACAAATACTGCATCACAGGATCTCTTCACTCCAGCACCTTCTCAAATGGAAGCCAAACTACCCGTCAGAAATTCCAATGAGATCTCAGAAAAAGGCGAAGCTAGCCTACTACACTGGTTACTTTCCATAAGCTTCCTTACTGCCTTTGCTCTTGTCTCCTATTTTTACTCCCTACCCATGTTAAAAGACAGTAAGAAAAAAGTTCAAAGTGAATCTACTCCAGTAATTCATGACATAACAGAAAAAATAATACTGGAAAACGACTTAGAAATACTCCAACCACTTCAGGAACCTAAAGCTGAAATCTTTATAAAATCTATGATGATTGACCCACAGGGCTATGATAACGGTAGAGAGTGGATTGAACTACACAACATTGGTGATGCTGAAGTGCAATTGATTAATTGGACTTTATCTGATCAGGAGAATTACGAACTCAAACTCAATCATACCCTTAAGCCTGGAGAAACAATTCGTCTAGAATTGGCTGAGTCATCAATTAACCTCAACAATGGCGGCGATAAATTGTCACTGAAAAATAACGAGGGGAAATTGATTCATGAGGTTTCCTACAAAAAAGATGATGTGGTTGAAGGAACTCCTTTGGTCCACAACGCTGAAGATAATCTGTAACCCGGTTGAGATACTTGAGTTATTGAAGCTCAAGTATCTCAATTCTATTTCCAAAAGGATCAAGAAACTCGAATCTTGTTATACCTGGGATTTCTATACCTGAAATAATCTCAATCCCAATAGAGTCGAGTTTCTCGCGCCGATTTTATAGCCCCTCGAGATTGCTTGAGTGTAGACGCTCTTCACTATATTCCTCTCTTATGTGGATTTGGAACTGTCACATTTCTAACCATAATTCTGGAATCTTACTTAAGCTTTCAGGTCTGGTTGAATTTTTAAAGCCCAGCACTCGGCTATAAAATCCACCAGCTCTCCCCTTCTCCTTTATTGGCTGAAATTTGCATATTCTGAATCCCTAAAATCATAAAACTGCTGCAAATTTTTCTAATAAAAAAAAGTTCTCTGCTCAGCTATCTCCAAAATGTATTGAAAATGAAGCCGAACAGTAGAAATCGCCTGACAATAAGTTTTATTATAGCAGATTTTTTAATTTAGTGGTGGAGGGTTATGCCCGACTCCTTCAATAATTGTTCAATACTTTTCATATAAGAGGCCAATGAATGCCGCAAAACTCTAAAAGAATATACGGGGAAGCTGTTCGTATTACCGGTCAGATTCCTATGGATAAACCATGTTTTGTTATCTCCTGTAACCGTGGTGAGATCGCAAATGACACGCTAAGAGCTGCTAAAGAAAACATGCACCCTGCTGTATTCACTGGGGCAATCCACACAACTGGTGACCGCCAGTACGGTTATGTACACCAGTCTGAATTCAAAATGTGTATCGGCCCGGACAATTTCAGTGCTGAAGAAAGAGCCCAAGGCAGAGCAACGACTCCTTACATGGACATTCCAATTCTTTTCACTGCGTTTGATAATATCCGCAATGAAGCAGAAAGAATGTTTGGCAAAGGCAACTTCCAAATAGGTGTTCACCCTGGTTATGGTATGCTTTCAGAAGATCCTGACTTCGTCAAAAACTGCATAGATGAAGGTTATATCTTCATCGGCCCAGGACATACTCCACAATCTATGATGGGGCCTAAAGACTCAGCAAGAGATTTAGCAGTAAGAGCCGGTCTTCAGGTTGTTCCTGGAGAAGGCGACATTCGCACTCTTGAAGATGCTCTGGCAGCTCACTCAAAAATCATCAAAGCCAATCCGGAATTAAAAGATCGTCGTTTCAGACTAAAGGCCGTTGCCGGTGGTGGTGGCCGTGGGCAGATTGTCTTCCAGGGGGCTGAAGACCTACCGGATAAGTTTGAAAAAGTTCAACAGATTTCTGCCAGCCTTGGTTGGCCTTCACACTACGTAATGGAACTGAATATCGAAGTTTCTCGTCACTATGAAATTCAGATGTTCAGAGACCTGACTTTCTTTGGTCGTGAATGTACTCTCATGAGAAATCACCAGAAAGAAATCGAAGAATTCCTATCACCTGAAGGTATCAAAGAGCAAGATCCTGTTGCTGCTGAACAGCTACAGAAAATGATCGATGCAGCACCAAACCTGGCTCGTGAGTGTAAACTTGACTCTGTAGCTACACTAGAATGTATCTACGACGAACAAGCTGAAAAACTTTACTTCCTTGAAATGAATACTCGTATTCAGGTAGAGCACCCGGTTTCAAACGCTGCGACTGGCGTTGACTTACTGCGAGCTCAAATCCTCCACGCTTTTGGTGCACCAATCATCCTTAAGCAGGAAGAAATCTCTACAATGGGTCACTCCATTGAAGCGCGTATTACCAACCTTGACCCATACGATCCAAACTTTGGCCCACTTGGCGGTAAGAAAATTGACCGTTACTGGCGTCCAGAAAGAACTGACCGTATCCGTCACTATGGTTACGTAACAAGCGGTAATACTATCACAAGTTTTGACCCAATGTTTGCGAAGATCGTTGGTCGTGGCCATGACAGACAAGAAGCTGTAGAAGCTCTCTTCCGAGGTCTTTCTGAGTTTATCGTTGAAGGTCATGAGTTCCGTCACAATATACCTCACCAGTTATTCGTGATCAGTCACCCAAAATTCATCGATCGCAACTACAACTCAGAGACTATGGATGAAATCCGTAAAGAGTTCCTTGAGAAGTTCGTACCATTCTTCGATGAGAACTACGGCAAAGAAAACCGTTATAACAACCCTGTTGTCGCTGAAGCTGTAAATAACTTCTACGACCACGATTTCCACTAAAAAATTCTACGGGCCATGTCCCCGTTTCAGGAGTGAAATGGCAGCAAACAACAAGAATAAAGCTATTGGTGATTACCAAATCGTCGGCCGGGCCTTAGGCAGTGGCGGCATGGCGACAGTTTATCTTGTAGAAAAAAATAAAAAAAAGTTTGCTGCCAAAGTTCTCCACCGTCATCTCATGCGCGAACGCAAAACTGTCGAACGTTTCAAGCAAGAGTTCAGCATCGGTCAAAAGATGAAGTCAAACAAAGCCTTTGTCGAAATGATTGAACTTTTTAAGCATGACGGAGCTTGGACGATCATCATGGAATACATCCCTGGTGTTACTCTGCACGATATGATCAACAAGATGGGCCCTTTCTCAAACGAAGAATCAACGGCCATCACCTATGAATTAGCCAATGCATTAGGCAGCTTCCATCTCAATAACTTCATTCACCGCGACCTAAAACCAGATAATATCATGGTGACTAAAACTGGCCAGGTAAAAATTATGGACTACGGCGTTACCCGTGACCTTGGAACGAATCTCACCAAAACCGGCACAGCCGTGGGAACACCACTCTACATGGCCCCCGAACAAATCTGTGGCTCAAAGTCTGCGGACTGCCGAGCCGACATTTATTCACTGGCACTCATCATGTACCGCATGCTAACCAGAAAAGACGCCCACCGCATGAAGCGTAACTTTGAATTCATAGAACTTGTCGAAACGAGAATGAAAAAATCTGTTAGAGTCATTGCTGAACTCCCCCAAGACACCATGGATTTTCTAGAAAAGTGTCTTTGCGCCAATCCGGAAGAACGCTTTCCCACAACTAAAGAATTTTGCTCAGTGTTATCGCAAACCAGTGGTTTCTGCAAAAAGCGAAAACCATTAATCAAAAAAATACTGACGACACTTGAGGCAAACAACAAAAAGAAAGTTGAACCGGTAAATATCGATAAAACTATCGTCAGAAATACGACAATTAAAAGCAATCTGAGAAAAATGGTTATTCTTTCCGGTTTAACTGCCGGAGCTGCAGTGGGCCTGACTCTTTACTTTATGGGCCTGAAAAAGTTTCTTTCTGTTATGAAGCAATTCTTTACACAATTCTTTTAATTTTCAGCAGTCTATGACTTAAACTGATCTTATGAATAAGGGTTTAAACATACAGCAGCATTTAAGAAGAACTGCTCGTCAGTCGTCCTTGAACGAGCTCTTACTCCACTCTATCAAATGCCTGATTTATATCATTTCATGGCACTTAATTTTCATTCTTGTCGACCACAATTTCCATCTTCAAAAAACAGCCCGTGCTACAATTTTCCTTATCTGCTTTCTAGCACCAATCATTTACTTCTCTTACCATCTCTATAAAAATCTAACAAAAAAACTGAATCTACTTTATATCGCCCAAAAACTTGAGAACAAATACCCTTCACTAAAAAACAAATTATTCAGTCTTCTTTCTGACCTTCATACACTACCTAAAACAGAACAGGCCATTCTCGACGAGTTCAGAAAACTTAAACCAAAAATAACATATACAAAAGAGCTTAAACAACTGCTGAAAGTAACTTTGGCCCTACTCTCAATAATCGGTTTATACTCTATGGCAACGATTAAACCTGTTTCTCTATCAGTCGCACGTTTATATGCCCCCATCGCTAATGCTCCAGCCCCATCTAAGACAAGAATTCAAAATGTAAGCCCTATTGATAATTCTGAACTTTATGTTGAAAAAAACTGGCGACTTACGATTCATTCTTCAGGGCACTCTCCCCAAGATGGTTACATTCGCCTGCGCTCCGGGAAAAATAACATTGAAGAATATAAACTCATTAAAAATGCCGAACATAAATACACTTGCTCCTTACCGGCAATTGGCCAAAGCCTCAACTACGACATCTTTCTTGGAGATGCGGAAATACTTAATAGAACTGTCAACTTTACCAGGAAGCCGGAAATTAGAAACTTTTCAGCGAGAATTACACCGCCTCAGTACATAGGCTCTGCCGGAAAAGAACAAAATACAAAAATTATCCAGGCCCTGGCTAAAAGTCAGGTTAAATTCCATCTGCAGTTTGATCAAAAAGTCACAAATGTTGAACTCTTCTGGGAAAATAACTACTTCCCTCTTGAAGTTAACTACGATAAAGCCTTTACCCGTGACGCTTTTCAAATTAACCAAAGCGGCACTTATAGATTCAAAATTACCGCCAAAAACAAAACGTACGAAACACCAGACTTTCCAATTCATACTTCAAAAGACCTCCCCCCTAAAGTGGGAATGACTCAAACAAAAGAAAATCACCTTTATCTCAACGATAACCAGATAACGATCAAATACGCGTGCACCGATGACCTGATGCTAAAAAATATTAAACTTCAGTATCAACTAAAATACGCCGGAACTTCCAAGGAAATTCAACTTCACAATTACGTCAATTCTACCTCCATTATAGGTTCATACAGCCTCGACCTTTCAAAAATTAAAAACAAGTATAACGACCATCTCGTCATTAATCTGATTGCCAACGATTTCAAACCTTCAAAAGATCCAAGATCTATTTCCAAACCTCTGATCATAGCGCTAAAAGCTTCTCAAAGCAGCAGTTATAAAAAATATAAATTTGCGGCAATCGATAAAGAATATGGTAAAAGGGAATCTTCTGAAAGCATCCGTCAGCGCCTAAAACAACAAGCTGACTCTCAAGAATTAGAAACAACAGAGCAAATAGGAGTTGCAGAAAAAAATCTTCCTAAAGTCCAAACAGAATCAAATAGTATTTCAGAAAATTCAAAAAAAGTTGATCCTAACTCAAATACACAAAATCTAAATCAAAAACCGACGCCCCCTTCTCAATCTCAAGAGAAACAATCACTCTCTCAAAAGAATGAGCCTCAGTCTAAGAACTCACAAAATCCTGTACAAAACACCCAAAAATCTATAAATAATAAAGACAACGCTCCAACAAAAGAAAACCACCAGCCAAACCAAAACGCTGAAGCTAAAAGCAATCATTCAAGCCAGGAACAACAAGCGGCGAAACAAAGCTCAAACAGTCAGCAAGCGGCAAAACAAAAATCAAACAGTCAACAAGCGGCAAAACAAAGCTCAAACAGCCAGCAAGACTTCTCTCCTGAAACACAAAATGATGCCCCGGCTACCGTTTCACAAAATAATAATGAACAACCGTTGGAGTCCAATGAGCTCAATAACGAACAAGCTCTACGCAATTTAAAAAAGAAGGAAATAGAAAAAATAACTCTCAATGATAAGCAAGATGTCGTTATAGAAGCCAAGACTGTAAATGATCCCGAAGATACTTCACAACAGCAATTCATCTTGAAAGTCGATAAACAAAAGATGGACAGTGATTATAGTCAAAGCGAAGAAAGTTTGAAGAAGAACTCCTCAAAAATTATCGAGGCGGAAATACAAAAGTTCTCAGAGGAAGAACAAGAAATTATCGATCTTTTCAATAAAGAGCTGCGACGCCTCGAAAGGAATCACAGCTCCAATAAATAGTAGCTTAAGCCAGTTCTGCTAAAACTGCAGCAGCAGCTTTTTGCTTATCCTCAGCTTTAGTAATTGGTCGACCTACGACTATATAATCAGCCCCCTTCTCACTTGCTTGAGCTGGTGTCATTATACGCTTTTGATCATCAACAGAAGAGCCTACCGGACGAATTCCTGGAACAATCAGTTTAAAATCCTGACCACAGGCATTTTTAACCAAATCTATTTCCAGAGCAGAACAAACAACGCCATGAGCGCCACTGGATTTAGCCAATTTCGCAAATCTTTCAACTACCTCGGCAGGATTTCCGGCAACACCAAGCTCAGCCAACGCTTCTTGATCCATGCTGGTAAGTACGGTTACAGCAATCAATAAAGCATCTGGATGTTCCGCACCATTAACTTCCACAGTCTTACGAATCATTTCACTTCCACCTGAAGCATGAAAATTGACCATATCCGCGCCTATACTCAAAGCCGACTTTACCGCCTGAGCAACAGTATTCGGTATGTCGTGGAATTTAAGGTCAAGAAATATTTTCTTTCCCTTACCTTTTAACATCTCTAAAGCACCAACACCTTCTCTTGTAAAAAGCTGCTTACCAATCTTATACCAAAGAACCTCTGGGCCAATTTCATCTACTAAAGCTTCTGCCTGAGCAACAGAGTTAACATCCAGGGCAACGATTAATTCAGTCTTACTCATAATTATTTTTTATTTCTTCTTTGTGTTTTTTAAGCAATGAAAACTTTATACGGAACAACAAGGTTACCGGAAAAATAAGAGGGAATACTAAAAATAACGCCATAACCTTTAAAGCTGCATCCAGGTAACCGCTGTACTTCAACTCTCTCAAAAACCCTGGATTCGTCATGTAAAGCAGCATGGCCACTACCGACAGTAATGTAAAAATGTAAATCATCCGTACTCCCAATCGTCCTTCCGAAGCCAGTACTGGCTCTTCATAACGAGCTGCGACCTTGTGACTCAGCTCCGAAATTGACAATAGAATTTGAACAAAAGAATAAATTACCAATCCACAGCAAATAGCAAAGTACTTGTTTTTATCTGACATTTGAATAAAAATTACAAAAGGAAAGTTCAAGCCACACACCAAAGAGTAACAACGCAACTTAGTCACAATCGTTCGCCAATTCTTGTCTTCTAGAAAGCCATCAGGTAAGAGGAAAGCGCCATAAATCAACGATAGCAAAGGAATCATGATTAAGTAAGGAAAGCTAGTGTAATAAATATCTTGAAAAGTAAATAGGCCGAAACAATAAAACGCACAAAGACTCCACGAAATAAAGTCAACTCCTCTTAGCAAAGAAAACTGAATCAAAAGGTTTTTACTGCTATTTACCTTTAAAGTGTATTCTTCAATGGGTTCCAATCTGTGCTTGACCTACATACTGTTTTTTTATCCCATGAAGTTACTGAACATTAATTAGATTTCAACTGATGCAACTTTGCAAATTTTTAACTATGACTATCTTAAGAGAAACTCATTTAAAGAAGTGCATTATGGAATACTACTATCAGGACTCAAAGGGCAATGAGACCGGCCCGGTATCCGAAGAACATTTAATCAACCTGGCAAAAGATGGAACTATCTCCAAAGAATCTCAGGTTCGCAACGCCATGGTTAAGTCATTTAAGAACGCTGAAAAAATCCCTATCCTGGCTAAAACATTCAAAGAAACTGAAGGTGCATTCACCGACAATAAGTCACACATCACCAAAAACCTGCATCGCTCTGCCAGTATGGTTGAAGCTCCCAGTATAAATTACCGCATTATGGCTTTCTTTTTAGACCTTCTCGTAATCTGTGCAGCATTAGTACTTTCTCATAATCTACTAAAACAGTTCGGCAGCAGTCTTGATGAAACTCAGATTAGCTCTATTTTTCTGGGGCTTTGTGTTGCCATACCGATACTTTATTATGGATTGACACTCGGCTACAAAGCACAGTCGTTTGGATATTGGTTTTTTGGAATAATGGTGATCCGCGGAGGAACCCTTGGTGATCCTGTCCTAGTAGGTAGAGCAGCCTTTTCTGCATTATTCTTTTTACTTACATTGCCCTTGGCGCCTGTGTTGATTTATATATTCAACAAAGGACTACACGAAACCTTAGCCGGTATTCGTGTCGTCAAAGTGAAGCTGGGATAATATTTTTTAATGACAATTCATTTGTACGGGATTCTTGCCCGTCACATCCTCAGACAGATTTTACTGCCCTTTTGCTGTTGTTTTTTTGGATTCTTGTTTCTCTTTTTTATAGCTGATATCCAAGATGACCTGAGCGATCTGCTCGACCATAAAAGTTACTTTGATATCTTCCTCTACTTTATGTATCTTCTTCCTGAGAAAATCCCTTTGATTTTACCGATGTCACTTCTGCTCGGTACCATGTACAGTTTCTCAAACTTAAATAGACATAATGAAATCAGTGCTATCCGCAGCTCAGGTATATCTATTGCTCAAATGAGTATACCCGCAGTTGCTTTATCTCTTTGTATGTCTTGTGTTTTATTTATTTCCAATGAACACTTTCAAGGTTTCTTTGATAATGAAGTCAAGCGCCTGGAAGTTTTAATGACCGGCGACAAAGCCGATAACCAATCTCTGTGCTTTTCTGTCGACAGTGACGAAGGTAAACGCATCTGGAACCTGACATTTGAAGAACAAGGCTTTTCCAAAATCTCTCTGGCCCAACACGACATAGAAGGTAAACCACTTTGGACGGTTGATGCTGCTAAAGGAGAATTCACAGAAGCAAAAGGTTGGCAATTCAAAAACCTTATACGCACTACATTTTCAAAAGAATGGTTCCCTTCTGCGCCCGAAAACCTCGAAGAGCTGACGCTTAAAGACCTTAAAGACGACCCCGTCAAAATGAAAGAGTATCACAACCTCAACCAACACCTGACATTAACAGAAATCTCCCGAAGACAGAAATCTAACATTCAATTTTCTCCTTCCGAAATACGCATAATGGATGTTAAATATTATTCTATGATATTCACTCCATTTGCCTGCATGCTCTCTGTTCTTCTAGGTATTCCTCTGTCAATCACTCAACAGCGTCAAGGAGCCATGACATCCTCAGCAAAAGCAATTGGCATAATGATTGGCTACTATGTCGTTATGCAGCTCTTTCAAGCAATGGGTAATTCAGGAGTCTTACCGGCGTTCGTAGCTGGTTCCGTTCCGACATTAGGCTTTTTACTCCTGGGAGCATCCCTCTGCCTGAAAAAATAAATTTATCACTTTTGTTGATTTTATCATTTAGTCCACATACTATATCTTTAATACGATTTAACTGAGATTTCTTATGCCTGAAGAGAAAATCAAAAAAAAACCTGAGCAAAACAAGCCTTCAAAGCTTGATCTTAAAAGTAAAATAAAACCTGAGCAATTACAATCACTTAAGAAAAAATCGACCGAGCTCAAAGAAAAGCTTGCCAAAGAGCAACTTGAAGAAAAAATCAAGATGCACACCAAATCACCGGTTAAAGTTCTCGCCTTGGGTTTGGTAGGAATCGTTCTGGTTTTGGCAAGTATAACTCACTTTAGAAATAAAGCAGACCGCTTAAGTGGTGGCATAGACCCAAGATCAGTCCCCAAAATTGCTGCCAAAGGCGAATTAGCCCAAAATCCAGCAAATAATGAACTACCTTTTGGCCTTCTTCCTGCAGAAGAAAGCCACTACGCAAAAGTTCCAGAGTCTAAACTTATCGGGCCTGGTGCCATACAAGCTGTTGCAAATCAAAAAGCCTCAGTAGAAAAGTTTAATCTGCCATTAGAAATAAATGATAAGTACAACATGGCTTTCCGCCTAATTCCTCCTGGAAAGTTTCTTATGGGTAGCCCCAAGAAAGATGATGATCCAAGCGATGTTGAATTTCAACACTTCAATGAAGTTAAGAGGCCTGTCTATGTCGGTAAATATGAAGTTACCGTTGAACAATGGCAAAAAGTTATGGGCAACCTTCCCCATAACAGCACAAAAATTAAAAATAATCCGGTTACTGGCGTTAGCTTAAATGACTGTTTAACTTTTATACAGATGATCAATCGAAGCCTGGACAAAGATTCTGGCTACAGATACTACCTTATTTCTGAAAATGAGTGGGAATACAGCTGCCGCGCGGGAACTGAAGGTGACTACTCATTTGGCCCTAGGATTGCCATCGATGATTATGCTGTTTACCGCTCAAATACTCGAACTCACAATGTTGAACCAGTAGGAAGTCGCTTACCAAATGCTTTTGGTCTCTTTGACATGCACGGCAACGCCATAGAATGGACTCGAACTCCTTTCTTTATATATGCCTGCAATGAAAATCAATATGCCGGTATAACTATGCAACAGGCCAAAGCTGCCAACATTAAAATAAAAGACAGTTCATGGGATACACCTCTCTACGATGGAGAATACCCGGAAAACCTCATCACTCCTCTCGATAACTTCAATGTACCAACCAGAACAATTGGCTCAAACCTCGACCTTTGTTACCACGATACAAACAACAATGATAAATATGATAATCATGAAGCTATCTGGAAAGACCACCTTAGTGAAGGATCTCTTAACGTTTTTGATCCAGGAATAGACAAAGAAATTCTTATGTTTGCTAAAAAAATCCCCGAAGGTGCCAAAGGCGCTAAGAACGGTCTTTTTTACTACGACAAAAACTCAAATACCGAGTGGGATCCAAATGAAGAATTATGGGTGCGGAATGATGCTGCCAGAAACAACCATTCTTACTATGTATTGCGTGGGGGCGCCTTTTACTTTACCGAAGCTGAGTGCCGTTCAGCCTACCGTGCTAGAGTCGAAAGACAAAACGCTCCTACTTATGCCGGCTTAAGACTGGTTATTTACCTAAACAAGTTCGCTACTAAAAAGTAGAACCTTATTTAAAATCTGTAAAAGTGGTTTTGTCAGATTCTAATTGCCAAAAATGAAATTTATTTTCATTTTAGATTACATTTTACCAAAGCAATGCTAGACTAGAATTATCTTTAAACTTGAATATCAGCTTGGAAGGAAAGGAAAAAATGAAAGAGTATAAAGTCGTTTTCAACCTTGAAGGACAACCGTTCGACGAAATGGTAAGTCAGTGTATGAACGATGGCTGGCAGCTTCACGGTAACCCATGGTCACACCAGGAACCAGAAGGCGGTTTAGTACACCTTTACCAGGCTATTACACGTGAAGTGACTGTTCAGTACGTCATGGTAGAAGAAGATGAGGAAGGTACTGAAAAAGCTTCTAAAGAAGAAGAGAATAAAGACAGCTAATCCCATCTCGTAAAAATTTTTAAGGCCGCAAACTTTGCGGCCTTTTTTGTGCCTTGCTTAAGTTTTAAACTTTAATTACAACCTTCTATCTATATATTCCTTATAGAGAATAAACTCCACAAGACTTAAACCGTGGTCAAGAAATCTACTCCCTTTATACTAATTTGCCTTATTGTACTGGCTCTACTAATCCCTGCTTCCTTTTGGAGCTTCAAACAAATGAAGCTCAACTCATCCATTCAACAGGTTATGGAAAACGATCAGCGGGCTAAAGCTTCTTACCAAAAGTTCAACGAAGCCTTTGATAGTAAAAATGCCGTAGTTCTTATTGCTAAAATTCCTAACCTCTTTAGCAATAAAGGTTCTCAAACCCTCTACGATATAAGCGAATCTTTGGCATCATTGCCTCATCTAAAAGACATAAAAAGTCTCACCCACTCTGGCAGACCCGTTCGCCACGGCTTTAGCCTCGACATCCGGAAAATGATTAAAATTGAACCATTTATTGATACGCTTCCCAAAACGACTGAAGAATGGCAAAAATTAGCCGCTTTTGCGACATCTTACCCGATGACCAAAAACATCCTTGTCTCTGCAGACGCTAAATACGCTATGATCATGGCGGTTTTAAGCGAAAGCTTAAACACTCTTAAAGAAAAGCAGCAGACCAAACAATTAACTATCCAGGGCCTGCAAAGATTCTCAGACCAAGGCATAGAGTTTAATTTTCTAAGCGAACCATTTGTCACTACCGAGTTTTACCAAATGACTACAGACTTTTTAATTCGCTACACCATCCTAAGCATCGTCATTTCCAGCTTAATTATCTTCCTTGTCTTTAAGTCCTTAAGCATACTTTTACTGATGACCTGCAATCAAATTTGCGGTCTCCTGATTTTCCCGCTCATTTTTTACTTCAATTATGCCGACATAAACGTCTACACCTTTATCGTCATTCCCCTTATCTCTGCTATTCAGCTTACTTTTTTAACTCACTTCTACTCTGTCTTCAAAAGACATATTTCTACAGACCAAAGCTTAAGTGCATCTTTCCATAAAAGTCTTTCAACTACACTATTTCCTTCAACATTGGCGATGCTCTCCACAGGTATTGGACTGGCCACCCTCCACTTCAGTGAAATCGCCGTTATTAAAACCGTAGGAACCATAGGTATTCAAGCCCTTCTCGCAGTCTTTGCTTTAACCTTTTTGCCGCCTTATCTCATCTCAAGAACCTGTTCGAATAAATCAGTTCATGAACCTACAGACCAATTAAATAGCTCAAGTAATCCCCGTTTCCTGAAAATCGCTCAACTCGTTTCATACTTCTTGCTCGCTTTAAGTGCCATTAGTATTGCCCTCATTAAAGATATAGAAATAGACGTTAGAACCAAAGAGTTCCTTCACCCTAAAAGTACTACTCGCCAATCAATCGAACTTATCGACAATGAAATCGGCGGAGTCAATGTTTTTGAACTGGTAGTTAAAACGCCAGCGCCAGGACAAGTCCAAAGCTACAAGGCCCTTAAATTCTGTCACGATTTTAGACAAAAAATCCTAACCTTCCCTGCAATCAACAGTGCCTATAGCTATTCACAATTGTATACCGTGATTCATCAGCTTTTCTTAGCCGATAACTACAGTATTGGCGATGTCTTTCCGCCCCCACTTCAAGCCAGTTTTTACAGCAAAATCATCAATAGTCAAAAATTCCCCTTTCAAAACATTCTTCAAAATGAAGACCTTTCAGAAACAACTTTATTCATAAGGACTAAAGACCTGCCTTCTGCAGACTTTCTGGCCATCATCAACAAAGTCCTTGAAACAGCAAACTCTATGGCTCCCGATGGCGTACAGGTAATCGTTAAAAATGGTCTTCACTCACTCCTGGCATCGGATAGGAAAATTGTCAAAAGCCAAATCTATAGTTTGGCAGGCAGCCTCATCTCAATTTTTGTTCTCTTCATCATTATCTGGAGATCTTTAAAACTGGCCTTCATCGCTACTTTAGTGAACACTGTCCCACTGGCACTACTTTTTGGAGTTATGGCTATGTGTAAAGTTTCTCTGAATTCAATAAATGTCATGGTTGCCCCTATCATCCTGGGAATTTGTGTCGATGACTCGATTCACTTCATCTGTTACTTTAAAAAGCAATTAGACACAAAGAAAAACTTTTATGAGTCCTTAAGCATTACCCTAAAACAGAAATCGAAGCCGATTATTTGCACAAGCCTCATTCTTTCGGCCAGTCTTAGCCTCCTCTACCTGGCTCCATTTCCACCTGTACAAACCTTTGGTATACTCGGTACAACTTCACTCACTTTCGCTCTGCTTTGCACATTAATTTTGTTACCAGTCCTATTAAGGATGCATAAAAACGCCTTATTCAAACGTGAAGACTAAAAAGGTCTATTTACTATGAAAGAAAAAATTATTTTACTCATTGCTATTGTTTGCAGCTGTATCTACTTCACATCACTTTATGTAAAATCAACACTCACGCCACAAGTCCTCCAACTTCCTCAACCGACTTTTGAGGAAGTGAATAACCTCCTTCCAGATGAAGTAAATAACATAAACATCTACAATCAAATTGCGCCTTCAGTCGTCAACGTTACTTGCATCAAAAGCAATCAACCTTTTTTGGCTTCAAATGAAGAGCCAAATGGAGGCTCTGGATTCATATGGGACAAAAATGGTCATATAGTCACGAACTTTCATGTCATTCAAAATACCAATAAAATCTTTGTTTCTATAAATGCAGATAACATTCAGTACCCGGCAGTCGTAGTTGGCTGGGCTCCAAGAAAAGACATCGCTGTTTTAAAAATTGATGCTCCATCAAAACTCCTCAAACCCATACCAACTGGAGAATCTCATAACCTCATGGTCGGTCAGAAAACTATCGCCCTGGGTAATCCCTTTGGTCTCGACAACACCCTGACAACTGGAATTATTTCTGCCCTTGATCGCAAAATTGATGGACACTGGGGAGTTGAAATACACGATATTATTCAAACCGACGCCTCAATCAATCCAGGAAATTCCGGTGGCCCGTTAATCGCATCAAATGGAAAACTTATCGGCATAAATACCGCAATAATCAGTCAATCAGGTACTAGTGCAGGCCTTGGCTTTGCCGTACCAGTCGATACCATAAACAGAATTGTGCCGCAACTTATAAAGTACGGCAAAGAGATTCGCCCGACAATCGGCATAGAAATAGAACCAAGAGCACGATTAAGTCAAGGTCTCGCCATACGCACCGTAACCAACCAGAATGCTAAAGACGCAGGCTTAAAAGGTATTTCCAGAGATCGCTGGGGAAGACTGTACTTCGGGGACATACTCCTAAAAGTTGACGACTATGAGATCAATACCATAAATGACCTTTATCATACCATGGACAATTACAAAATTGGCGATGAAGTCACGATCTCCTTTATCCGTGGCAATAAGCTTGAAAAAACACCACTGAAGCTCTCCTCAAACTAGTGCAAGTTCAAACTCATAAAAAACAACAGGTACTACAAAAAAATAAGCCGTTGTTTTTTAGAGAGATAAAGTAAATTATTAAGCTCATATAAACTGAAGTTTAATTTTAAATAATGCTATTGACTCCCAATATCTTCTGTTGTAAAATTATCAACTCAGCAAGATAAAAAGGTTAAATTCCAAATGGCAAAATTAGGTATAAACCAGCTTAAAGCCGGCATGACAACAAACTCAGAAGTTGTCGACCAGCATGGACATACCTTGATTCGTGCCAATGAAGATATCTCTGACAGCCATATCACTTTACTTAAAATGTGGGGTGTTTACGAAATCGACATTAAAGATGCCACATACACTCTTAACCTTGATTACTTAAAAGCACAATTCCCCTCTAAAACCGTTGACTCTCTGCTGGAAACAGCCAATGAAAAATTCAAATATCTCGATCAACAGTCTCAACTTTGCAGTTTTCTAAAGAAAACTTTTGTAGAACACTCTGCTAAAAGGGATCAAGCATGACACTCAGCCCGGAAGCCTTAATCGACAAATGCCCCGATTTGGCAACCTTGCCCTCTGTCTATCACAAACTGAATGAAGCCATCAACAGCCCCAGTTGCACAACTGGCATTATCAGTCGAATAATCAGCCAGGATCCTGCATTAACTCTTAAAGTTCTCAAAATGGTCAACAGCGCCTTTTACGGATTTCCTCATGAAATCGAAGATATACCTCAAGCGATTGTTATCATCGGTATGCAGCAACTCAACGACCTCGTGCTGACACATTCAATAATTAACCTTTTCAACAAACAGAAATGTGCACCATTTACATTAGAAGACTTCTGGAAATTCAGCCTGGCTTGTGGCCTTGAAGCAAAAATACTCGCTTCGCAATCAAAAGGTTCCTATAGCGAACGAATTTTTGTCGGTGGTTTATTGCACAATATTGGCAAGCTGTTGATGGCTATTGCTGAACCTGACGACTACGTAAAGTGCCACGAATTAAATCAACAGGAAAGTATATCCATGACTGAAGCCGAAACAAAAGTTTTTGGCTTTAACCACCTTGCAGTCAACAGAGCTCTCATGAACGCCTGGAATATTCCACAAGCCATAAATGAAATTTCTTCAAACTACCTAAGTCCTGAAAAAACTCAGTACAGTCAAGAGTGCCACCTTATCAGACTTGCACACACAGTCATTCAAACTGTCGGCCTGGGGAACAATGGAGACTTTTACACCCCTAATTTTACAGATGCACAAATGGAACAACTTCAACTAACAGTCCTTGGTCTGGAAGAGTCTTTCATAGAGCTCAAAGAACAATTTTCTGAAATTACATCAACGTTTCTGAGCTGAAAATGCAAAAAGACTCACACTGGTATGAGAAAAGAATTTCATTTTTAGAACAGGAAAACCGTCGTACTCTTATTGCTCTTAGTGAAATCAACTCCTTTGAATCCTACTTTACCGATATTTCTGAAAAGACCAAAATTGACGACATTTATCATGTCACCTGTGATCACCTGAATCATTTTATCGATTTCACAACAATCGCCTTTATGAATCTCGATGACTCGACGTCATTTGATATCAGCTTCAATAGAGGTACCCACGACAAAGATTTTATTCAGAAAGAAGTTGACGCCAAAGTTGAGCAAAGAGCCTTTGCTAAAGCTCTAAAAATTAAAAACTGCCTACCTGTACCACTTGAAGATAAATCCGGCTATATAATCCTCCATGCTCTTCATTCCAAAAATAAAATCCTCGGTATGTTCATTGGCATCCATTCGGAAAACATTCTCGAAACAACCGAAACTGTTTCCCCTTTACTTTCTGTTCTTCTACGCAAAACCGGCCATTTTTTATCATTACAGCAAAAGTGCCAAAGACTTCACTGTGAAGTTAGTTACCTGCAGGAAGAAGTAAAAAAGAATAAATTCGCCCTCGATGACGCCCTTCATAAAGCATCAATCATGGAAGTGACCCGCAAGCATATGTTGGCAAATATCAGTCACGAGTTCCGAACTCCGCTAAATGCAATCATCGGTCTACTGGATCTTATGAGAGATTCAGAAAACCTCATTCCCATTCATAGAGATTATATATCCACTGCCTCAAAGAGTGCTTCATTAATAATCTCTTTAATCGACGATTTGCTGACTTATGTAAAACTAAAGAGCTCTGACGAAAGACTATCACCAGGCCCCGGATCCATCCCGGAGGTATTAAATACCACCGTTCAACGCGAAGAAGCTTATGCTGTTCAAAAAGGCTTAAACATCAAACTGCTGTATTCCCCTTCACTTGAACAACTCTTTTATTTTGACGTAAAACTACTAGTCCTCATCCTGCAAAAGCTGCTTTCGAACGCCATTAAATTTACCCATCAAGGACACATAGAACTAACTGCAGACCTTATCTCTGAAGATAACGATCTAAGTCACATTGAATTCAAAATGAAAGACACCGGCATTGGCTTCAATGCTGAAAACTTCAACTTCCTGTGTCAACCGTTCACTCAAGAAGATCCCAGTACAACCAGAAGTTTTGAAGGCATGGGCATAGGCCTGGCCCTGGCATCATTAGCTGTAGAAACACTTGGGAGCAGCCTTAAGGTCAGTAGTCAAAGCAATGAAGGATCTACCTTTTCGTTTGAGCTTAAGCTTTCAAAGTCGATAAGCAACTTTCACATTTAAATGCGAATATCTTTCTTAATTTCCCGCTTAACAATTCCAGAGTCAATCAAAAACTTATCCCAATCGCGAATACTTGAAAACTCCAATATCTTGTCGGACTTCTTCACCAAAATATTATTCCCCTGACGAATTTCCTCTGAAAAGAAATCTAAAGCTTCACTCGCCATATAACTCAAATCTTTAAAGTCTATATTTATTTTTTCTGACATCTCAAATCTCTTTATCTTAAATCTGTCTGTAAAATTTCTTCGTTGGCAATTTAATACTGATATTAATTTTTTAACAATTGAAATTAATAGACAACACTCATTATCTTAGGCTCTTTAGAATTTTATATGGGTTATTTTACTATCAGCTCATTTGTAATGCTTCAGCGGAAATAGGACAGTTGGTCACTTTCTGTTAGATACTGTGCCTTGGAGGCGGTAACCATTACTGCCAAGTAGGTTCAGGAGTTAAATTAGACGTTTACATCGTCGGTGGATATGGCGATGACTACATAGAGTCCGGCTCAGGTAACGATACAATCCTGGCTGGTGCAGGAAATGACGATATATGGTGTGACGACACCATTAATGGTGGTGCGGGTGATGACAACATAGAAGGTGGTAATGGTAACAATAACATCACCAAATAAAAGAATATCTTATCCTTAATTAATATTTTAAATTAGGCTACACGTTGCGACCTTTTTTATATCTTAGACTAAAAACTAATCTTAGCCACCTATACCCTTCTCAAAATCAATAAAGAGGTAACTCCATCTTCTCAAAAAAGATTTTGCAAGACAAAACCAAAACAAGTATGAGAATAGTACACTCACATGTACAATATTAAAACACCCAACTAGAACGCAAAGATCAACAAAATACATAAAATATTGAATAAAAATGATTTACAACTCAAAAAACTTTTCTGTCCCCAAATTATGCTTGGTAACATTTAATTAAATCAACAACTGGGATTAGAAATGAAAAACCGATACTTCTCCATGATCGAAACACTAGCTGTAATTGCGGTATCAGCAACTCTAGGATCCATAATCGTTTCCTCTGTAAAAGCAAGTAAAGAGATCGCCATACAGGCAACATGCATGAGTAACATCGACCAAATTAGAGATGTCACTGAATTATACAGAAAAGATCATGGTAGTCTCCCCTACTCCGAAATCTGGATGACTGACTTTTCTTACGCTAAAGATTATCTCGATGAAGGAAATGCCTTAAATATCTTTAAGTGCCCTGGCTCTGATGACTACGAAGTAACTCAGCATTCACAACTGACCCACAATACCAGTTACTACTATGTTGCCAATGGCGCTCAACTCGCCAAGAATATTGATGATGCCGCAAAATATGGCATAGACGCTACTCGGGCCAATGAACTTATCGCCAGCCAAAATGGCATTATCTACGACAAATCTGATTCTCATCACAATGGCAAAGTTAACATTGCCTACCTATATAGAGACGATGACAATGATGCCCTCCTAGAAGGCAAATCTGGTACGATATCTTCCGTAGGTGACAGTAACCTACTCGATCTAGATGGTGCAAACATCGTAAATCTTCCTGAAGTTGCAATAGCTGAAACCAATGATCAAGCAAACGTAGACAATGCAGACCAAGTGGATACGCAAGCGGATGATAATGATGCTCAAGCTGATGACAAAGTCGATATCACAATTGATGCCGATACTATAACACTCGATGAAGAGGCTACCGCAATCTATACCGTTCTGGGAGCGGCAATTTCATATGGCGGTCAGTACGACATGGCTGTTACAACCCAGTTCCAAATCACTTCTCCTGATGGCAATTCAGCGGCGACTCCAGTTTTCGGAGACTATGGTAATGCAGTTGATGGCAATGTAAATAATGGCGAGCAGCAGACTTATACGCCAGACAGTACTTATACTGCAGGTACCGTTATCGAGACTGAAGCAACCTCATGGAAAAAGAGACGCTCTTCTCTAAGCGGAGATTCTTCCTCTCACTGGAGAGTTTATATGGAAGTTGACGACAGTAACACAACCAATACTAAAGTACTAAGCAATGGTGATACTGTTCCAAACATCGACGGTTACCTCGATCAAGGCGATGTTGAAAGCTTCCTCGATGGCTACATTAACGAAGACGGAACAGTTAATCTTGGTGAAAATCAAGTTATCATCCTCTTCGAACTCGGAACCACAAATATGAGTAGCAGTGCAGCCGATTTCCAAGATCTGGTCATCCTGGTAACATTCGTCCCAGCTAAATAAAAACAATTGTAGCCTTCTCTAAAACCGGTTCTTACGAACCGGTTTTTCTTTTACAAAGCACTCAAACAACTCATAAACAACATATAATAATTTAACACGTTATAATCCCCATACACATAAGTTAGAATTACTGCCCTTTTTTAATACATTTCCAAAAGGAAAAAAGGTCATACATTATTCATAACTATCTTATTATAAAAATATTGCAACCCAAACCAAAAAGTTCAAGAAAACTTTATACTCCTATCACTTTTGATTAAGGAACAAAAAAACTGGTTGGAACATTAAACAGAAACACTTCACTCTCATCGCAGTCATAGTGGTGATTGCTATAATGGCGCTCCCGGGTGGAGCCATACTTTAAGTATAGCTATGAAATTTCCGAAGACATTACTTGTAAAAGTAACATCAAGTAAATATCATATATGACAGAGCTCTTCAGAAAAGACCAATCTAACCTTCCTTACACAAGTACCTGGAAATCTGACTTCAATTCAGGTAAAGCCACTATAAATAACTTCTCATTTGTTGAAGACTACATGTCTGGAGGCCTCGATATTTTTACCTGTCCTTCTTATAGCGATGCTGACATGAGTGAATTAACTGATAAATCCAGCTATTATTATGTCCCTGGGACATATTACTTAAGTCAACTTATCCTAGACAACGAATTTGCTTATGCCGTTAGTGACAGTTCCATTATATTTAATAAAAAAACTAAGTAATCACAATGGGTCTCCAAATATCATGACTCTATTCCCAGATGAAGGTACAATTGCATCAACATCTGGAAAAGTAGCCCTTCTTCAAATGACCCAACAGATATACCTTCTCCTGATCCAGTAAATACTAACGGTGATCCAGATGATACACCGGATTTCGATGTCGATGATCACACCATAACTATAAAGGAAAATGTCCGCATCAATTTTCAAGTCATTAGTTCAGCTATATCATACGGCGACCGCTACGACATGCCAGTAGCGATCTAGTTCCAGATAGCCTCACCCAGCGGTACCAATACTACTCCAGAAATGTTTGGAGATTACGACAGTGCAATGACCGGTAATGTCAACAATGACAGTCAGCACTCTTACACTCCAGACAACATTTATGAGGCAGGGACAACAATTGTTACCGAGGCGGCATTATGAAAAAAAACAGTACAAAAAAATCCGGTGACTATGAGTCTCACTGGACTGAGTATATGGAAGTTGATGACCACAACTCAACAAAAACTATAATTCTAGTCAACGATGCCCCTGTCCCAAATATTGAAGGTTGTCTCGATCAAGGTGACCTTGAAAGCTTCCTCAAAGATTTTATCGATGACGAAGGAAACATAGTTCTTGAAGGTAATGAAATTATCATTCTCTTCGAATTGGGAACGACAAACATGGAGAGCAGCGCGGCTGACTTCCTGGATCTGGTCATTTTAGTCACTCGCACCCCAGAAAGATAAAAACCATCCAAAATGCTTATTAGGACTGTATCAAAAGGTGCAGTCCTTTCTTTATAATAGTTAAACTCTACTAATCTTCATATTCACTAACGCCATCGCCTTAGCAATCATATCCAAAGATAATAAGCAACCCATCAATAAAAAAACTCTTGTACATCTAATACCAATCTCGTCAATCTTGTCTAAAAGATCCTAAACAAGGCCATACACCAACTCATCAATAAAAAAAACTCTTGTACATCTAATACCAATCTTGCTATTCATGTCTGAAAAAATACCCCCTCACCTCGGACCACCGGCGGCTCGCCGGTAAAAATCAATCCAATCCAGGCACAAAAAAACCGGCTCTATAGCCGGTTTTAAAATCTATATAATCACTGCAGATTAAGCAGGTTTATTTTCAAGAATCAAGTTTCTGAACCTTTCAAATAAGTAATAAGGGTCGTGTGGGCCAGGAGCTGCTTCCGGGTGATACTGAATAGCAAACATTGGGAATTTCTTGTGCTTAATACCAGCAACAGTATTGTCATTCAGATTCACGTGAGTTACTTCAAGTTCTTCTTCATTGACTGAATCGTAGTCAATTGCGAAGTTGTGGTTCTGAGAAGTAATTTCGATCTTCTTAGTTTCAAGATCTTGAACCGGGTGATTACAACCATGGTGACCGAACTTCATTTTGTAAGTTTTCGCACCACAAGCAAGACCTAGAATCTGGTGACCAAGACAGATACCCATCATTGGTTTCTTGCCAAGAATTTCTCTGGCTGCTTCGATAGCATAAGTTACTGCCTGAGGGTCAGCTGGACCGTTAGAAAGGAAAACACCATCTGGGTTCATCGCTATAACTTCAGAAGCTGGAGTCTTAGCTGGAACTACTGTAACTTTCATTCCCTGGCGACGAAGGCCACGAAGGATATTGTATTTAACACCAAAGTCGTAAGCAACTATGTGAATATCAGTCTCAGGTAGTGAATCAGTGATACCCCAGCCAGTAGTATTGCTACCATCTGGATCCCACTCGAAAGTTTCAGAGCAAGTAACTTTTGCTGCATAGTCTTGCCCTTCCAAGCCTTCCCATGCTTTTGCTTTGGCAACTGCTTCTTCTTCAGAAACTTCACTGGAAACACACATAAAAGACTTCATAGCACCGTCTGTGCGAAGTTTAAGAGTCAAAGCTCTTGTGTCGATACCAGCGATAGCCGGTATATCGTTCTTAATTAAAAATTCAGCAAGAGAGTCTTGGTTACGGAAGTTACTTGGTTGGTTGTCTGAGTGAAGAATAAAGCCATTACAGAAAGTCTGGCGTGATTCCATATCAACAGTTGTTGTACCGTAGTTACCGATCTCAGGATAAGTCATATTGATAAATTGACCGGCATATGATGGATCAGATAAAATTTCCTGGTATCCAGTTAAACCCGTATTAAAAACAGACTCACCTACTTTGTCTACAGGAGCACCTACAGAGTAGCCGCGGTAAATTGTTCCATCTTCAAGCGCCAAAAAGGCTGGCTTTTCTCTTTTTTCCTTCCAGTTCCACTTGCTCATTAGCTAATTTTATAACCTTCTCGTCTAAAGTTTTAGGGGAATGTACCGGACAATCGTGCCATTTCCACTCACTTGACATGTTTCGTTTAAAGAATTTTTAACAAGCCGATTTACGGCAGTTTTATTTGCTTGTTTTCGGCATTCTCACGATAGATTAAAATCGTGCTGCCAAACACTTTAATTAAATGAGAATCTGTCAGCTCGGTAATTTTTTCAGCTGCTTCATGCCTGTCCAAACCCGACGCCGGTTGAAGACGTATCTTAGCCAATTCATCGTTTAAAAGAGTGCCATCTATATTTTTAAGGCAATTATCGCTTAAACCACCATGACCAATGACAACCTTAGTCTCAAGGCGATTCCCTAAACCACGCAGATATTTTTTCTGCTTACCGGTCAATTCTACTTTATCTTCCATAGTTCTAATCCATTTTGCTGCCGCAGTTTATCGCCTCTACATAAAAGGTCAATTCAAGAAGATATAGATTTTAAATATAAGCAGTTTGGTTCACAGGGGAACTTAGACATTCTCCCCGTGTAAAGCAGTTGGAGGTGTGTTCTTAATTACTTTCCTTAAAGTAAGTATCGAATAATTTCATGTGCAGCCTTATAGAGTCTTTCCAGAAGTGCCAGCCATGACTCCCCTCTCTTTCCTCATAGAAATGACTGATTGACTGTGCTTTTAATTCTTTTACGAATACTCGGTTGACATCTAAAAAGAAATCACCCAATCCACAATCAAGAAAAATTTCTATCTCTCCATTTTTGATATTTTTAATTTGATTAATGGCCGTGTGTTCCTCAAATAATGCTGGGTCAGACTTAAAATTCCCGAGATGAGTCTTTATCGCATAACCACGATAAAATGGACGTATATCAAGACCGCCACTCATACTCGCTACAGCACCATAAACATCGGTATTTCTCAACGCGAGATACATGGCCCCATGACCGCCCATGCTGACTCCGCCGATGGCACGCTTCTCTCTTTTAGCTATCGTACGGTAATTCTGATCTACGAAGCTTATTAATTCTTCAGTAAAGAAAGTCTCGTAGCGATAATCCTCTCTCATTGGAGAATCAAAGTACCAACTGTCTTTATTACCATCGGCACATATAGCGATAACCTGATACTCGTCTACTAACTTAGTCACATGCCGGGGCCAGTTTGTATGATTATTTCTATAACCATGAAGCAAATAAACAACAGGGTATTTCTTATCCCCTCCTTCATATGAATCAGGAAGAACTACACTGACATTTACATTCTTCTTCATAGAGGTACTGGGAACCTCAACCACCGTAGTTTCAGATGCATACAAAGAAGTCAAACAAAAGAGAAAAGCTAAACAAAGCCTCAACATCACACATTTCCTTAATCTTTCAGTTAATCGATCAGCTATAGAAGAAAGAAAATTACGGCCTGTTACAGGCTCCCGTTACTTTATATCAAAAATATATCAAAAACATCAATACAGCCAATATCAAATATGGTAAAATATAACATCCAAGACACCCCTGGATCTACTTAGCAAGAAAATTGGTATCTCATCTCCAAAAAAATTATATTTTCTTTATAACACCCCGTTAGGTTCAAGCGGCAACGGGAGTAAAGCTGCAAACAAACCAAATAGTGTATGGAGATTCTGTGAGATTTTTAATTTTATTCTTCTTTACGGTCAACTGTCTGCAAGCTGTTGATTTCGTAAAAGATATCAAGCCTATTTTTGATGACCGCTGCGCTAAATGCCACGGTGAGAAAAAACAGAAATCAGATTTGAGATTAGACCTTAGAGAGAACTTACTTAAAGGTGGTGACCTTGGAGAGCCAACTGTGGTTCCTGGTAATCCAGAGAAAAGCACCTTGATCAAACTTATATCTTTAGATGAAGATCACGACGAGATCATGCCTCCTAAAGGCGATCCACTGACCAAAGATCAAATCGCTCTTATTTCTCAGTGGATCAAAGAAGGCGCTAAAATGCCAGAGAAAAAGATCGAAAAAGGTGAAACCCTTTGGTCACTCAAGCCTGTTTCAAAGCCTACTGTTCCTGCAAAAGGAAATCCAGTCGATGCCTTCCTTGAAAAGAAACTGGCTGACAAAGGCTTAACATTCAGCAATCAAGCAGACTCTTCTACACTCCTACGCCGCTTACAGGTTATTTTAACAGGTCTACTTCCAACTTCAGAAGAAGCTGCGAGCTTCCAACAAGCGTGGAACGTCAATCCTGAGAAAGCGTATTCTGATAAAGTTGAAGAGCTTTTAGCCTCAAAGCAATACGGTGAACGCTGGGCTCAGCATTGGCTAGATGCTATTCGCTGGTCAGAAACCAGTGGTTCTGAAAGTAATCTTTACCGCAATAATTCCTGGAAATATCGCGACTATGTTGTCAACTCCTTTAACAAAGATAAGCCATACGACAACTTCATTATTGATCAACTTGCTGGTGACCAAACTGGATTTCCGAGAGCAACTGGTTTTATGGTTGCAGGTCCACATGTTCCTCCTGCAACTGTAGGTCAAGAACCATTTGCTATTAAAGAAGCACGCTACGACAGACTAGACCAGCTTTTGTCTACTGTAGGGGCATCCATGATGGGCATGACTCTTAGTTGCGCTCGCTGCCACACTCACAAGTTCGATCCAATCAATATCAAAGACTACTACTCAATTTTAGCTAACTTCCAGGGAGTTGAGTTTGGTATCCGCAAGCCAGAACTTGCAGACCATGCTCCTGCAGTTAAAAACAGCAAAGCAATCATGGCTGAAATTCAGTCTCATAGAAAAAAAATTAAATCTAAAGTCTGGATGGAGAACTGGTTCGAAAGTGTTCAGGTTCACATCGCCAATAAAAAGATCAAAGGTATGCGCCTGACTTTTGGTGGTAAGAGAGTAAACATCGATGAAATCAATTTCCATGCTCCAAACGGCGATGAAATTACCGATTTGACAAATATCTCAACAAACATGACTGGTCCTCGTGCTGAAATCAGCAAATTGACCGATGGCGAAATTGGTAACTTCTTCGCCATGCGTGGACAAGTACCGGCCAAACAAAAAGGTCATTTGACTTTCACTTTCGACAAACCAACAGATGTCAGCTACTTAAACATCAGTACTGACAGAAAGAAGATTAATAATACTAACTACGAAATCTGGCCAAAACTTGCAGGCGGTGTCCCTAACTTCAAAGTTGAGATCCAAGAACTGGATGGGAATTGGATCATGCTCACTAAAGCTATTCACTCTGCAAGAGCACTTAAAGCAATTGATGCTCTAATCAAGCGCCACAGAAATGAAGGTGTTCAGTACGAATTCATCGGCCGTTTTATCGAGCCTGTGAAGAGTCATGTCCTACTACGCGGTAGCCCAAATAGCCTGGGAGCTGAAGTTGTTCCTGGTACTATGACAGAAATTACCAAATCTCTTAACATGAGTAGCGACACACCAGATAAAGAAAGAAGAATGAAATTCGCTCAATGGTTGGCATCTAAAGAAAACCCGCTGACTTCAAGAGTTATGGTTAACCGCCTTTGGCACCACACCTTTGGAACAGGTCTGGTCTCGACACTGTCTGATTTTGGCAATGCCGGAGCTAAACCATCACATCCTGAACTTTTAGATTATCTAGCCACTGACTTTATGGATAAAGAATGGTCAGTTAAAAGCATGCTTAGAATGTTTGTTCACTCAAAGGCTTTCAAGCAGGATAACAAACCAATCGTCGCCGCTCAAAAAGTAGATGCAAACTCAAGACTTCTATGGCGATTTCCTCCAAGAAGAGCGGAAGCTGAAGTTTTACGCGACTCAGTTCTTAAGCTGTCTGCTTCACTCGACACAAAAGTCGGTGGTATCAGTTACCGCATTCACAATACAAAGAAAAGATACGCTCTATGGGAAGTCGTAGACAACCACAGCGAAAGTACTTGGCGCCGAATGATCTATCAGGAAAGAATGCGTGGCATTGATGACCGTATGTTCACAGCATTCGACTTCCCCGATTGTGGACAGGTTCTTTCCAAAAGACCGTCGTCTACAACTCCACTTCAGGCTCTAAACCTGATGAATAGTAAGTTTATCGAAACTCAGTGTGGTATCCTGGCAAATAAAGTTCATTCATCTGACAAAAAAGCTTCTGTCAAAAAACTTTTCCAAACCATCTATAACAGGCAGCCAGAAACCGATGAGCTCAAAATGAGCCTTCAAGTACTACAAACAGAAGGGATGAATATCCTTTGCCGAGCTCTAGTTAACAGTAACGAATTTGTCTTCATTCAGTAATCGGGGGAGGTAACATGAATCCATTCAATATTTCAAATAACGGTCGTAATCTTCTTAATCGCCGCAAATTCTTAGGCCAAACAGGTGGAGTCTTTGGCTCTCTTGGCCTCATTAGTCTTCTTGGTCAGCAAAACCTACTCGGTGCTTCCGGGGAGGCGAAAACACCAATCAGACCGAAAATAAACCCAGAAGAACCTTACTCTGCTAGACGTGGTCATTATCAGGGCAAAGCCAAACAGGTTCTTGTTGTCTACTGTCCTGGCGCAGTGAGTCATGTCGATACTTTTGACTACAAACCGGATCTTTATAAATTCCACGGCAAAAAGCCTCCTGGTATTCCGGCTGTCACATTCGAAGGTCCTACCGGTAATATCGCCAAACCATTCTGGGACTTCAAACCTCGTGGCAAGTCCGGCAAAATGGTTTCTGAACTTGTTCCTCATCTTGGTGAAATGGCTGATGATCTTTGCTTCATTCACTCCATGACAACGAAGACAAGTGCCCACCCACAGGGAGAAAACTTCTTCAACACCGGTTCAACTTTTGAAGGCTTTCCGTCGCGCGGTGCCTGGATTAGTTATGCTCTAGGTACAGAAAATCAAAACCTACCAGCATTTGTGGCAATCAATGATCCACGCGGTAGACCTCGTTCTGGTAAAAACAATTGGGGCTCAGGCTTTCTTCCGGCTGCTTACCAAGGTACCGATTTTAGTGCTAATACTTTGCCTTCTAACCTTAAGTTACCAAAGTCTATAACTAACAAGTCTGAAAAAAAAACCAATGACATATTAAAGTTTCTCAATGAGAAACATCTGGAGAAATTCCCAGGCGATACCGACTTGGCTGCTCGTATTGCCAGTTACGAACTTGCCGGAAAGATGCAGATGTCTATTCCAGAAGTCTCAAATATTGATGCAGAACCTGAGTACATAATTGATGAATATGGTGCAAATAGCAGTAATAAAACTAAAAGTGCCTATGCCAGAAACTGTATTCTCGCTCGCCGTCTTTTAGAACAAGGCGTTCGTGTCGTTGAACTTTACAATGGAGCCAATACTCCAAATGGAATCAACAACTGGGACTCTCACAACAATATCAAAGATACTCACCAGCAACAGGCGGATATCATGGATCAGCCAACTGCCGCATTGATTCGCGACATGAAACGCCGTGGCATGTTGGACGACGTACTCGTTGTTTGGTGTACAGAGTTCGGTCGCATGCCATTCTTACAGGCAAATGGTACCGGCCGTGACCACAACCCGAATTCATTCACTTGTTTCCTTGCTGGTGCTGGAGTTAAGAAAGGCTACTCTTATGGCAGTAGCGATGCCTGGGGTTTCAATTGTGCCGAAAAGCCGGTTGAGATCTTTGACTTCAATGCCACCATCCTACATCTCCTTGGACTCGATCACGAAAGACTCTCCTACTACCACAACGGTCTTGAACAGAGGCTAACTGTAGTTCATGGTCATGTCATCGAGGACGTTTTAGCATGAAACTTATTGACCTCTGAGGGGAATAACCCGCTGATTTTTTTTGGCGGGCTTTTTACAATACCTTACCTTTAACTAAAAAAATTATTAATTTAGGCTGAATAATTCATAAACTTTAAAACCGCTTTAGAAAATGATCGAGAGTAAAAGAGAAATGTTGTTTTGTTGGTAAGTTTAAATAACGATATGAAAACCATAACAAACAACATTTTAATTTATGGATTCAACAAATAATTTCCAAGAAGCTCCCTTTCCTTTTAGCTCTATAGATCCAAAGAATTGGGGTTCTTTTCTCCGAGCCGAATACCTGTTCTGGTGGCGGTCTTGTTTTACTTCGTGAAGTTGAGATGCATACAGGTTAGATTGAGAGCTTTTCCGCCTCTCTTATCGATAGTCGGAATCAGTCTTACGCCAAGCACTCTTTCCTAGAATTTTCTAAGCAGCGTATCTTTCAAATAGTTACAGGTCATGAAGACTGTGATTTGCTTAAAAATGATCCTTTATTTCAAATTTCCAGTAAGGAAAAGCTTGGTAATCTTTTAAGTTCTCAACCTACTATGAGTCGCTTTGAAAACTCTATATCGCGGCCAGAGTTACTTCGGGTATCAAATGCTATTTGCGATAACTATTCTCAATAGTTTTGCTGAAGAGCCTGTGGTTATAGTAATAGATGTGGAGCCTACAGAAAATAGAGTTTATGGAGATCAATAAATAGTGTTATTCAATGGTTTCGCCGATGGTTATAGCTTCATGCCTTTCATGTTTATGATGGCATTACAGGACAATTAATTACGACAGTTCTCCGCCCGGGGAAAACGCCTTCAGGAACATAAATCAGAACAGTTCTAAAAAGAATAGTGGATAAAATAAGAACACGTTTCTCAAATGTAAAGCTAATTTTCCGTGCAGATAGTCATCATTGTCGAACTGAAGTCCTTACATATCTAGAACAACAATAAACTAGTTTAGGCAACAATTATAAGAAACTTCATGAGCACTAATTATAAATACTTTGCTACCTTTTAATTCATTTTTATGATTAGTTGTGATACACAAAAGCTGCCAAACAAACTTCCTATAACAGGCTCAAAAGATGCTCCCTGGACCACCTATATTTGTTATATTTGTGAAAGTAAAGATTCTGGGTGTTACCCTAAAAATTTGAGTGCAGGCATAAGAACCGAAGCAGGATTAAGGTACCAGAATCGTTGTCATCTCATTTTTCATTACTTATGAAGTGACACCTATAACAGGCACAGAGTTACCAGTCTTAATCTTTTGAGTTGCCTCTATACAATCCATATCTTGTATTCTCATATCCATGAGAATTAAATCCGGTTGAAAAGTATATTCCCCGGCAATTCCAATACCCTATAAAATCTACATACACGTTGTACGATATTGGAAGCAAACTTTTTATTGGCAATTAAAGCATTTCTGCGACAATAAGAAGGTTTTAACTACTTAACCTTTCTTAGGTCGGCTATTGCAGCCTTTGCTTTTGCAACTGCTTTAGTTCCTTGATACTTATCGATAAACTTTTCAATTTTAGGAATTAAACGATCCGCGGCCTTTTTATCTTTAATTCTTTTCATGGTGCGGACATAGTATTGAAAATCCTTATCTGCTTTGACTTCTGCAATGACCAGCTTATTTCTTTGTAAATCTCTTAAATGTGCGGCAATTGTCGACTTTTCTTGACTTGGTGCCTTTTTTATTAGCGCTGAATTTTCAGGATCCATTATAAAAAAGTAAGCTGCTGCAGGGTCTGTTGCTTTCAGGTCATTTATATAATGAAATGCAGCTTTGCCCCACTCCTGATAAATTCTCAAGCCAAGTTTTGACTTCATGAGTTTAGGGACTGCTAAAAAACTCTTTAATTGCCCCATGGCCTTTTTCTTGTTTGGATCTTCTGAGATCCTTTTAATGTCTACTTTTTCAAGCTGTTCATATGCAGAAATTAGTTCCTGGTTTGTCAAATTTTTATTGGCAAACTTTTGGTAACTGTACATGAAATCTAAATATTCAATTTTTTTATTTAGAGGCGCCCAGCTATGTCCCATAGGCAAATTTTCGTATTTAGTGTGAAAACCACGTTTTTTGTAATCTTTATAAACCCTCTCGACATAGGACGCCGCATGAATCTTATCTTTCTCTCCAGCCACCAAAGTAACTGAACAGCTTTTATCTTTAAGCACAGTTCCATTGCCGCTGTGACAATTCATGAAAACCCCAGCAATTTTTTCTGGGTAACGATTCGCAAAGTGGACACTGGCCCAGGCTGAGCCACTAAAACCAGTGGCAAACTGCAGGCAATGATGCTTGCGTAAGTATTCAGTACTGCTCATAACATCATCCTGAATCTTAAAAATAGTCTCCCAGGGAATTTT
Organism: Lentisphaerales bacterium; assembly: GCA_022446985.1. Lineage (GTDB taxonomy): Bacteria > Verrucomicrobiota > Lentisphaeria > Lentisphaerales > Lentisphaeraceae > JAKVBD01. Next base: position 15,126 of record JAKVBD010000012.1, on the reverse strand, counting down.
ATTTTTTGACTCATTGACAGTAATCAGCAAAAAACCTCTTTCATCAGCCCACTTTTCGAGCTTCATAAAATTCGGTTTACCACCCGGTGAAGAAATATATAAAACAGGAAAGTGTTTATCTTTGTTCTTGCTATAAGCTTTGGGAATAAAAACATTAAATGTATACTTAGACCCATTATCGCACTTTATATTTTTGTGGGAACCAGGAGTTTCCGGTTTCTTGCCGTAAGCTGTTGCCACAAATAAAAATAAGAAAATTCTTAAAAACATTTTTGCCCTCTTTCAAATACACTACGTTAAATTAGTTTTAGAAAGTTTATTCATTAGGCAAAAATTCAAATCATACAGCAACTTTTTAATGCAATAAATAGCCGCACATTCTTTACAGAAGTGCGGCATAAAAAAGTAATAAGTAGTCAGCCTACAAACCAGTCTAAAGCAGCTAACTGCTAAAAAGCACCAATGGCCTACCAGCTACCATTCTTATCCTGGTTTTCCATTTCTCTTCTGAGGTATGGCTCTGGATCTTCCCAGCCTTCAGGCTTAAGAATCTTGCCATCTTCACGGCGGATCACTTTACCATCAACAACTTTCTGCATGTTGGCGCGGTGGACGATTTTGAAAAGCGGATCAAGGTTCAAACCATGGCGCACTGCTGTGTCGCAAATGTAGTAAATAGCGTCAACCAGAGCATCTGCCTGCTCAATCGTATTTGTCGCTTCTTCCAGCTCATCCAACTCGTCATTGACCATTTCGCGAATAAAAGCGATAGCTTCTTTAGTCATCAACTTAGGATTAGTCGGGTTTGCATCGTTGCAGGCATCGCTGAATTGCTTAACTTCAGTGCAGTAGCTCATAAATCGTTTCCATTTCGAGTTAAATTGATAGGTACTTTCGCTTAGTATATTAGCTGAGTTTTCTCTGTCAAACTTACTGACACCGAAGTCTTAAAATAGACATTGATTTTCATCGCGCGAGACCTATCGTTAAGGATCATAAAATCAGAGTGATTAAACGAGACTAATAAATATGTTTTTGAAAGATTTGAAAGATAAGACAATCGGCATGTGCATTTCCGGTGGTCTTGACAGTAAAACTGTTACTAAAAAACTTATGGAAGAAGGCTACAAGGTTATCTGTTTCTCTGCAGACCTGGCGCAGCCGGATGAAGACGATATCAGCAACGTAATCAAAAAGATGGAACCTTGTGGTGCCGAGACTGTTATCGTTGACCTGAAAGAAGAGATGGCAAACATCTGTTTCGAAACAATCAAAGCAAGCGCTACTTACGATGGCGGCTACTGGAATACTACTGGTATTGCTCGTGCTGTTACAGTTCAGGGTTTGATCAAAGCCATGAAAGCTCGTGGTGTAAACGTTTTGGCTCATGGTGCTACAGGTCGTGGCAATGACCAGATGCGTTTCGAGCGTTACACTCAGTCTCTTGCTCCTGAAATGGACGTTTTCGCTCCTTGGCGTGATCCAGATCTTCTCGAAGAATTCCCAGGACGTTCTGAAATGGCAGACTACCTGGCTCAGTTCGACATTCCTGCTGTTATCGGCATGAAGAAAAAATACTCTACAGACGCCAACCTGGCTGGTCTTTCTCACGAAGCTGAAGACCTGGAGAGCCTTGAAACTTCTTGTCTTATCGTTGAGCCGACTATGGGTGTTTGGCCTCAAGATGCTCCTGATTCAATCGAAGAAATCACTATCCGCTATGAAGCTGGATACGCTGTTGAAATCAACGGTAAAGCGGTAACGCCATTCGAAGCTATGACTCTAGTTAACGAAATTGGTGGTCGCAATGGTATCTGGATGAAAAACGCTCTTGAGAACCGCATCATCGGTACTAAGAGTCGCGGTGTTTATGAAGCTCCGGGCATGGAAGTTCTTAACCAGGGTCTACAGCAGATTCTTCAAGCTACACTTGACCGTCGTGCTTGTGCGATTTACGAGCAAATGGGTCGCGTTATTTCTGACAATGTTTATGATGGCCGTTACTTCGACGAGTCAACTAAAGCAGCTCAGGCAGCAATCAACACTTTGACAGCTAGCGCATCTGGTACTGTTAAACTTGGTCTTTACAAAGGTAACATCTTCTTCGTCAGCATGACTGATGTTGCAGCTTCGCTTTACAATGAAGAAGACTCTTCTATGGAAGCCAGTGATGGCCTTAACCCAGTTAGTTCTCAGGGTTATGCCGACATCATCAGCGTTGAAGCACAAGCTCTTGCGAAAGCTGGTCAGTTCGAAGGCGATTCGTAAAAAGAATTGAGTTTGTTAGGGGATCATCCCCTAATCGGTGTTTTGGGCAGAGCCCCTACTATTGGAGCTCTGCTCCAAACCTCGACGAGGAAATGATTTACCTGTATCCTCAAATTGGGGGTTTGGGCGAACATCGCCCAACAGGGTTCGGGACTGGTCCCGAATAATTTAAAATTACCCGGCTTTTATGCCGGGTTTTTATTTTAATCCTTAATCGGAACACATAATGTTCGAAGGAAAAAAAGTTCTAGTGACTGCCGGCCCTACCTGGTCTGCAGTGGATCGCGTTCGCGTCATGACCTCAATCTTTTCTGGTGAAACCGGCCTGCGCTTTGCCAGACACTTTAAAGGCTTAGGTGCCGACGTTACCCTTCTCATGGGCCCCGGCCGTGCTAAGTTCACAGCAGAAGACTGGACAGAAATGACCGTCAAACAATTCTGGTACTACGATGATCTCGCTGAACTTATCGAAACTGAATTCGATGAAAAATCCTACGACATAGTCATCCACTCTTCGGCTGTTTCTGATTACAAAATCAGAAATGCCAATAATGGCAAGACTCCATCTGGCAAAAATGATCTGAGCATTCCACTCGAGCCAACAGCCAAGTTAGTGGATAGAATTCGCGAAAAAGCACCAAATACTTTCCTGGTAAAGTTCAAACTTCAGGTGGGACTTACTAAAGAAGAACTTTACGACATCGCCATCAACAGCCTTAAAGCTTCAAATGCCAATTTGATCGTTGCCAATGACCTGGATCATATGGATGGCGAAAATCACGTTGCTTATGTCATTGATCCAAGTGGACAATCCCAGGAAGCCCGCACTAAAGTGGAAATGTGTAACCTACTCGCCAAAGAAATTTCAAAGAGAATCTAAAAGGAAGAGAGTATGAAGAACTTAAAACAAGAACTGTCAGCTCTCACTTATAACAAAGCCTGTGCCTTGTTAGGAGAAAACGGCGAGGAGCACCTCAGAAAGGGTGGTTTTTATGAAATCGATATTGACTCTCAGGTATCTCTTGGTCAAAACATTTTTTGGATTAATCTTCCTGATGCCTACGTGACTATCTCAGCAACAGAGAATGGTCTTCAGTTTTCATGCACCGAGACTCTCTTTAAACAAGAGTATCTTGGTGCTGCACTAGCACTAATTCTGGAAGAAAAGGAAGCTTTAGGATTAGTAGATATCTCACCTTATTCAGACGAAAAAACCGGCGGTGAAATTATCAAACAGGCTCTTAGCCTTCGGGAAGAAAGGGCCATGAAAGAAGACATGCAACTCATCGGCCCCAATGAAGGCGACGGCCCTTGGGGCGACTACCGTATTCTGAGCAACAATTCGGGCAAAACTTACAGAGCTGCCATTCGAGGACTCGAGCGAGGTCAATCCTACTGTTCCTGCCCCGACTTCAAGTGCAACACCCTTGGTACTTGTAAACACTTGATCTTTGCTCACCAGAAACTGAAAGAAAAGTTTTCTGATGATGCTCTTAGCTCAGTCTACATTCGCAAGCATGCGACTATACTTTTAACTTATGGCGAAGAGATTCAGCTTAAAGTGGAGCTTCCAACTGAAAATCCACCTCCTGCCTTGGAAGCCTTCGCCAAAGATATCATTCAGGATATCGGCTCACTGGTCCAGGCTATTCAACAATCGCTTTCAAGTGGATACCAAGTTGTCATTTATCCGGACGCTTCAGAGTTTATCGATGCTGCCCTCTTCAAACAGAGAATCAATGACCAGGTTCAAAGGATACGAGCCAATACCGCGAGTCACCCTCTTCTCACCAGTCTTTTAAAAGAACCTCTTCTACCGTATCAGCTCGATGGCATAGCCTTTGCCGTACAAGCCGGACGTTGTGTAATAGCCGATGATATGGGCTTAGGAAAAACTATCCAGGCTATCGGTTTTGCGGAATTTTTACAGCAACAGGCAGGGGTAAAGAAAATCCTGGTTGTCACTCCGGCTTCACTCAAAAGACAATGGCAAAAAGAAATCTCTCGTTTTACCGAAAAACAGGCTATCATTGTAGAAGGTTCAGCTGAAAAGCGCAGCGAACAGTATGGCAATGCTTTTTATACCATTTGTAACTATGAGCAGATTCTTAAAGATAAACCATTTGTTGAGCGTCTCGCCTGGGATATGATTATCCTCGATGAAGGCCAACGCATCAAAAACTACGAATCGAAAACCAGTAAAGCGATTAAATCGCTGCGTTCGACTTATGCTCTGGTGCTTTCTGGTACACCTTTAGAAAACCGTCTTGAAGATCTCTTCTCGATTATCAACTTTGTCGATAATCGCTTACTCGGTCCGGCATTTCAATTCTTCGATGACTATCAGGTCAAAGATGACAAAGGCCGTTTAACCGGATACAAGAATCTCGATAAGCTGCGCGAAAAACTGAGTCAAGTACTCATTCGCAGAACACGTCAAAATGTTCTTCCAGAACTACCGCCACTTTCTACGGAAAACCGTTTCATTCCACCTTCTGAAGCTCAACTGGCTCTCGATACCGCCAGCCGTAAACAGATGCAAATGCTGATTACCAAGAAGCATTTGAGTGAAATGGATATCCTGCGCTTGCGTAAAGCCATGACAGAAAGCCGAATGGCGGCTGATTGTATAGCTTTGGTTAATAAAGATGCCGAAGATGACGGTGGTAAACTCAAAGAGATCACAGATATTCTCGAACAATTAGAGGCACACCCAAAATCAAAAGTCCTTATTTTCTCTGAGTGGAACCTTATGCTCGATAAAATCAGCAGTGCCTTAGATGGCAAAGGCATCGTTTACAATCGCATCGATGGTACGATGAATGCCAACCAAAAAGATCTAACCGTTGACAAGTTCAATAACTCAGAAAGTGCTGTTCTTCTCTGTGGCAATACCGCTTCTTTAGGATTAAACCTGCAATCGGCTGACACCGTTATAAATGTCGATATCCCCTGGAGCCCAGCGCGAATTGAGCAACGCAATGCCCGTGCTCATAGACTCGGACAAAATCAGCCGGTACATGTGATCAACCTTATAACGGCTAATACTATTGAAGAAAGACTATTCAATAACTTCGATAAAAAACTGGAGCTGTTCACAGCTGCCCTCGATCCTGAAACCGACATTACGGAAATCAGCATGAGTGGTGGTATGGGCGACCTGCGGACAAAACTGCAAACTTTATTGACTTCTTCTCAGAAATCCGGGCACCATTCCGAAACTGTGGTGTCTATAAACACTCTTGACAGAGACGGTCTGGCAAAATCGGCAGGTCAATTACTGGCTGAATCGCTTAACTTTTTGGCAGATATAGTACCAAGTCCGGCATCTTCGGATATACCGGCTCAGGTACCGGCTGAGATCAGAAAACACCTGCTGAGTCGTTTCGGAAGAAATGAACAAGGTGAGTTGGAACTGACTGTCAAAATAGCCGATGATGAAGTGATTGATCGCTTAGCATCGGCACTAGCCAGATTAAGTGCCTGGCAAAAGTAAAGTTTATTGATCTTAAAAACCTTTAACAAAAGGTTTTTATTATTATAATCTTTCTACCTACTTCTTATAGAGAGGACGAAACTGGTGTTTCAACCGGTCTTCAAAACCGGTAGGGGTTGGATAATACCGGCCCTGGGAGGTTCAATTCCTTCCCTCTCCGCCAACTTAAGTTAATATAACGAAACCTTCGTTTGTGAAAAGATTCGTTTACTAGCCGAGTTAAGGAGAATAAAAATCGTGACTGGGGTCAATAAAAACGACATAGAATATATCTATAGCATCCGGGTCAGCTTCAACTTTTTCAGTAAAGCCAATAAGCCTAAATGTTGGTGCGATATAAAACTGGCTCCATTCAACATCATCTCTTACATTGGCTGGTTGAGTCAAATTAGAATTACTGAAAGTAAAGTCGTTGAGTTTTTTGAAATACCTATTTCGTCCCCTTCTTCCGCCAGCAATAGGCCTAGAACTCCAGTGTTCCAATTTCTGCTCAGATAGAAACTTTAAACGATCAATGAGTAAACTTAAGTTATCATAAGTTACAGGGGTTTGCTCTAAGTCTAAATAGTAGAAATTGAAAGCACAACCATTCTGGTATTTTATAGTAGTTAAACCTCTGGAAAGAGCATTTAACCTTCTGCTTTTTTTGGAGCTCACTTAGGAACTCCTCCTAACAAACCTTTTTTATAATAACTTGATATAGGTCGATCATTTCTTAATCCCTTAATTTCATCAAGTCTATAAGCATAACTTTCGTTATCCTCTTTTTCGACAATGTAGGTTTTATATTTCCCCATACTGTCCATGATATCGATATTGAAAGTTGTGAAAATGAATTGTGCATCATTCCTATTAATAAGATCCATTATTCGAGGTAATAAGAGGTGATGTAAATGAGCATCAAATTCATCATGTACTAAAATCCCCCCATAAACTTTCGTAATCACGTAGGGTGTAAGAGACATGAATAGGGTTTGTGTCCCTTTTGACTCTGAGTTAAAGCCTAATACACCAGAATCACCGTGATGAAAAACAGGAAAATAAACCTTTTCACCTTCAACATCTAACTCATCAATCTCTAAAGCTGTTATTCCTAAATCTGATGCTTTTAAAACCTCTTCAATAATTTTAGTGTATTTAGGTCGCTTGTGTAGAAATTCAGATAATTCTTTATAACTATCACTAAGATGCCTTTCTGTATACCCTTGTTTTATTGATATATTTGATGTGATATCATTAAAGAAATAATGCAGATCATCAATTTTAAAATTATACTGTTTTGCCGTACTGATAACAGATGCGTTCGATCTTAGATTCATTGTCTTAAGATTATCAAACTCTTTAAGAGTTGATATTATCTCATTCCCCTCTCTTCGGAAAACAGTATAAAATCTGGATTTCGGTGTTTTCTTCCTGAAAAGAATCTCTTTCGCCACTTCATAATTCTTTACAGTTAATTCATATTTGTAATCAATATTTTTATAAATAAAATTAATGTAAAGGTAGATTGGAGCCTTCGATCGAAAGTGTGGTGTTATATTTATAGGAGAATTTGCTTCGAATTTTGTAAATGAATCAGTGTTAAATATATTTATGAATTCAAGGATCTTCAAAACTGTGGTCTTACCAGATCCGTTTGCACCTTCAATACAAAGTGTATTTGCTATCTCCCCTTTATTCTCAAATGAAATATCAACTTGCTCTTTAAAGCAACCGAAATTCTTGGCCCCAAAGCTTTTTATCATGCAAAATCCTGTAAATCTTTGACCGAAATAATATAGTTAGGATACGCAGAATCAATACTAGATTGTCTATTTTTGTCAAAATTAGTCATATATCAATGGCTTAAACCATATGTAACCCTATCTAAGATAGAATGTCAGCTAATTTACTTTAGATTCATATTTTATAATTATTAATGCAGAACATCCCTAATATATTTACCTCTTCAGATCTCTATAAAAATTCTCATGTACTCCGACAGCCACCAAAGTCATCGTTTCTGGATCGTATGTGTAACCAATCAAATATTCCTGACGTTGATATCTGAATTTATAGACAAATATATGTGAAAGGTCGCCTTTTTTCTGAATTCCTAAAGTTGGATCTTCGAGTAATTGATCCACAGCAGCAGTCACTGCTTTTTGCTTATCTTTAGTTAGCTTTTTATAGGCCTTTATGAATCTCGGCTTATACTCGAGTTTCATCGAGTCAACTCAAAGTCTGTCACAGACTCTTCGTTGTCAGCAATAAGAAGTTCTTGAATAAAGGAATAAGGTAAATCCGGATTATCGATGGCTATTCTGCCAATCTTCGCCCAATACTCAATTTGCTTAGGTATAGACCTGTCTTCTGCTGCTGCATGTGCTTTAGCGTCCTTGACAAATTGACCGGACAAACGAACGGTTTGCGCTGACATTGAGCTCATAAGTATTCCTCATATTGAATATGTTATCTTAATAGATAAGATATACTTAATAAAACCATTTTGCAACAAATTGTTGCACAGCTTATACACTACGATATTTCATATTGCGTTACGGGAACTTATAAGACGTCATACTTCGGATAAAATGCTACTTTTACTTCCCTTCATAACCTTCTAAAGCTTCGTGGTTGATCAAGTAAAGATCCACGCCCATAAAACGTAGCTTTGTAGAACTCTCTAAAAAGGGGCTTTAGCAATGTATCTCTTAAACGACATCACTCTGCGTCGCTCAGCGTTCTCTGTGTGAGCTATTTTAATTCATGACACTGAGCACGGTGAGAATCGCAGAGAATATATAGTCTAAGAAAAGAAAGCTTAATGTAGGAATAAGCGCCTTAAGAATAGCTACAACGCATCTTATATTCTAAAGTTACCCTAAAACACTCTTAACTTCATTCAGAAGAGTATCTCCAGAGAAAGGCTTTTTGAGAGTGGCATCTGCTCCAATACCTGAAGCAACGTCGAGGATATTGACGGATTCTTCAGAGCCTTTGCCGGTCATAGCGATGGCTTTGAGTTCGGGGTACTTCTCTTTAGCATACATGATAATCTCCAATGCTTCGATATCCAGCATAATGATATCCATGATCAAAGCTTTTTTGCAGCAGCATATCTTTCAATTCTGCTGCACTACTTGTCGCAAACACTTCGTAACCCGATAATTTCAGGGTCTCAGAAGTTGTTTAAAATAATATTTCATTATCATCTATAACCAGAATCTTGGCCATAAATCCCCTCTGTAACTATCCGCATACTGTTACATTATGCTGAGTTCTTACAGGAAACAAGATTTTTGCCAAGATTCTATAAAAGTTCTAACGATTAGAATGGTTGTGTGGTAAATTATCGTACTTCTGACTATATGGAGCACAAACAACTCTAAATCCAAAGAAAGAGTAAAAAGGCATTTTCGGGCCACCTGTTTTACGGTGGGCACTGCGAAAGCCAGTCATAGTACAGTGCGAATTTAAACCGCGATTAACGCGCATCATCCCCTTTCCTTCCAATACTAATGGATCTGTCACCTCATCTAAAGAGTAAGGAGCATAGATATCCAGAGTCCACTCACTTACATTGTCATAGATGTCGTAACCAAGGACTTGCTTTTAACTGAGCTACCGGGTGAGTTTTATTGCCTGAATTCGTATTTGACCAAGCGTATTCTTTAAACTCAACTATTGATTTTCGGTCAATGACTGTTGGCTGCGCTCCAGTGAATACAGGCGTTTGTGAACCAGCACGGCAAGCATACTCCCACTCTGCATCTGTAGGCAGTCGATAAACCCAGTCCTTAGGAAGCGTGCCTTTCTCGTGTTCAATTTTTGTAAGCTTCTGACAAAACTCCACGGCTTCACTCCAACTGACAAAACCGATGGGATAATTCGCCCCAAAACCTATATGCTTACCAGCCTTTTTATCATTCTTGTACTGTTCTTTAAGGGCCTGAATTTCCTTTTGAGTGATCTTTTGCTGAGCCTTTTGCTCAGGAGTTGCTTTTACTTTAGGTGCCTGCCTTGGACCACCGGGATACTTAATCTCATTGACCAATTTCTTCTTTTTAGCGAGATAAGCTTTTTTCTCTGCCGAGCTCATACCTGCAGTCAACTTTTTATCTGCCTCTTTAGCGGCATCTGCCTCTTGTTGCCGACGACTGATTAACTCTTTCATTCCCAGTTCCATCACCTGCTGAAACTGTTCTTGAGTTACCTCGGTCGTTCCCATCAAAAAGGACTGAGTTAAATTAACCTTGTGAAGTGTTTCATCATTTGTCCTGTAAGCTTCCCCTTCGGGACTTCCCATCATAAAAGAACCAGAAGGAATATAAACCAAATCCATCTTAAGTGAGTTGGTGTATTTTTGATTAACTTCTGTCGCGCCTGACCACTGAGTCAAAACTTCAGCAGAAACAGCCAGTGGCAAAAAGAGTAAAGCTAACAGTCTAAAAATCATTTAATGTCCTTTTTTACTGGGACAACGCAGCTGTGTCTCAGCACTTTGACAAATTATTCAATTCTAATGACTTCAACCCTATCTGGGAAATTCATCTTGCGGTATTGAGTATTATGAATCTTTATCCTTTTAAGTGAAGCAATCTTTACGATGGGTCTTGGGTCTAAAATGAGAGAGTTGGATATGTCGATTTCCTCTAGCGGCATTTTTAAAACATCTATCGTCTGCGAAACAGCTGTATTGGCGATATTCAGTTTTCTAACCGGTAAATTGCGGATTCCTGCCAAGGAATAAAGGTTTTGCATTCTGCTGAAATCAAATTCTACATAGCCATCTTTGATTTCATAGTCGAAATCCCAGTTAACGATGTGTCGATTGACGATCTCTTGCATAAAAACCAAGCCGACCTGAAGTCGATAGTTCAAGTCCGGTGATTTATTATCTACATAACCGCATATTAAATATGAATACTGAATATGAGCCAATCGAATGAGAAATTCTTTGAGTAGTTCTACCGACAAAAATTCATCATCCTTCTTTAGCTTACCATAGTCTTCTGCCAACTCACGTAAACGTCGTTGTTCACCAGCCTCTAAATGACTAAAAGCTTGACTCGCTGCATTAAACTCCTGACGCATAAGATGAACTCGGCCTTTCATACTCCAGGCTGATGTTGACGCTGGATTTTTTTTAACCGCCAATGCTGCATATTCAAGAGCTCTGTCAAAGTCATAGTCCCTATAGCCTTGCTTCACCAGTTCTAAAAGTCTGGGAACATCTTCCACCGCCTGTTGTTTACTCTGCTCCTTTTCGTGTAAGTACAGAGCCCTTGCTTCTAATGCGGCCTTTTCATTGACGATGATTTTCACAGTCAATACTGCAGATAAAAGCACTATAAAAAACAGTAAGCCACAAACCGCTTTGTGGCGCTTAAGCAACAACCAGACTGCCTTTAAAAACCCGGCATCTTCTGCAGCCGTCGCAAAACCGCTTAGCCAGCGATTTATGTCCCGCCTCAATTCTGTTACTGAAGCATACCGCGATTTTTTTTCTGTTCCCAATGCTTTCATAGCAACAGCAATTAAACTGTGAGGTAACTTAGAATTATACTCGAGAGGATTGCTTATATTTCCTGCAATTGTCTGCTTGAGACATTTATCTAAATCTTTGGCATGAGTTGGTGACCGGTAAGTCAAAAGGCTGTATAAAATGCCTCCCAGCGAATAAATATCCGTTAGTTCATCTTTAGAACCAAAATCTTTAGACACCTGCTCCGGAGCCAGATAACCCGGTGAGCCCTTCACTATACCGTCGAGCGTCATGTCATTGTATAAATTCGGATCAAGACTAAGGGTGTCGATTTCATCTTCTACTTCACCGATAATCTTTGCCAGTCCCCAGTCACAAACAATAACTTCACCGAATTGTCCTAGCCGTATATTGGCTGGCTTCAGGTCCAGATGAATTACTTTCTTTGAATGAGCAAAGGCCACTGCATCGCAGATCTTTAGAAATATCTGCATCAATTCCTGCAGCGGAACTTTCAGACCTTCATTTTTCATTTTGCGAATGAGGTCCGAAAGGTTTTCCCCTTCGACCAATTTCATCGTAAAAAAAGGCTCGCCCTTCTCCAGACCAAGATCGTAAACCGGAATGATATTTGGGTGTTCGAGAGATGCAGTTAAGCGGGCTTCTTTAACAAAACGATCTTCATGGTGCGGGTCTTCTTCCTTCAAAGAAGCTCTGGCCACCTGACGTAAAGTCATTTTATCCGTCGTAGAAGAAATGAGTTTCATACCACCCCGCCCTATCTCACCGCCTTGTTCATAGCGATTATTTATATGGGATAATTCTTCTATCAACAAACCTTCTTCAGGCTCATTTTCAAAAGCATCATCAAAATGATTATTAAGCGGCTGTAGACCATCAAAAAAGTCTTCTGAGATCTCTTCTTTACTCATCAGTCAAGCTCTTGACAAAGTCGGCGGATCTCTTCGTGTAGTTTATTTTTTACGCGCTTGGCGTAAACGTAAATAGTGTTGACCGGGACGCCAATTTCCTCACTGAGTTCTTTTACCGGCTTTCCCTGATTGGATTTCAAAAATACATCGATAACATTATCTGAGAATTTCGGACGTATATTCTCTAAAGCCATGTTTGAGATGTAATTTTCCCACTCTTTGGAAACCATCTTATTTACAGCTGGCTGAGTGACAATTTCCGGATTCCAGTGCTCGTACTCTGCGGCTTTGATCTTTCTATCTTCGGCTCTTTTATAACTGCGAAAGAAGTCTTTTACGGTATTCCCTGTCACCATGCAAAGCCAACCGCGAAAGCGATCTCCTTTATTGTACTCGAACTTCGGAAGCTTGTCCCAAAGTTTAAGTAAGACCTTTTGCACAACCTCTTCGGCATCGTGATGATTTAATCCCATGCGCCGGCAAATGATATAAATGAATTTTTTGTAGTAGAAGACAAAATCCTCCCAGGAGTTTTCATCGTGCTGATTTTTTACACGGATGAGAAGAGTTTCCCGGGTATTACAGAATTCGTCGTTGTTATTTTTATCTGTCATTCATATAAACTATTTAAAATTCACACATAAATCAAGAATTCTGTCAAACAGGCGAAGCGCAAAGGCGTTGTTCTTTCATGAAAATCACCAAACATACACAAATGACAAAAAACACACTTAAGTTCATCATACTACTTTTACTGTCCTGCAAAGTGACAGCCGAGAAGCAGAATCCTGCCAATAAACCATCAGATCAGATTTTTGTCAATATACTGCAAAATACCTGTAAAATTTACGAGTATATGAGAACAGGCAATGGCCTGTATCTCGATGCCCTGTACAAAAATCCAAACCGCCAAAGTAAAAACTTTACAGTCTCCACTGCCAGTGTTGGAGCCGGCTTAATCTCCCTGGCAATCGCCAATAAAGCTAAGATCGATCCTCGAGCAGCCAATAAAGTCATTACGACTTTTAAAACACTGCTTGGAAAAGATAGCATAAAACCGGAGCGCAATAAAAATGGTTTGTACCGACATTTCTTTAATGCTAAAAGCGGCTTAGGGAAAAGTGAATTCAGCACAATCGATACGGCACTGCTGATGACCGGCGTCAACTTTTGTCGAAATGAATTCAAAGAAAATAAAATAATTTCCGAATTAGCTAATCAGCTGTTATTTTCTGTTAATTGGCAAAGTTGTAAGAAAAATAACCGTCAGTACTACATGGTGCAGGATTTAAATGGCAAGCCCAGTGCTGTTACCAAAATTTTCAATGAGTACCTCATTCTGGCAGATCTCTGCTCATGGTCAGCACAAGCTCCACCAGTCAAAATCACCGAGGATTGGCTGAGAGCTGAATTAAATGGTAAAAAAGTCTTATCTGATCTACCACAACGCATGCTGCCACTGTTCACTTTTATTTTCCCTCTCTACCTGAGTCCTTATAGAGCCAACGATAAAAGTTTTCTAGTAGAATGTCTCCTCGCCGCGGAAGCAGACAAAAAATGGTGGAGTTCTCAGACCTCCAAAAGCTACCTTTGGGGAAGTAGTGCCGGAGCCTCAAAAAAAGGTTATAACGTCGATCACCCTGGAAAAAATACCGATCTTTATGTTCACGCACCAGTAATTATGGCTTTTAGTCCTTTCAAAGAAGAATATAAAAACGATTTCATAAAACTTACTCAATCTGAAAATGCTATTTTCTTCAAGTACTCTGAGGGCCGGATTCCCTGGCGGTATTCAGAAAAATTAAAAGACTGGCAGGCTCACAGAGTTGAAGGCGTCGATTTATCGCCACTTTTATTTGGCTCAGCGGCCTTGTCTTCGGCCATTGGTTTTGAGTACTTTCAAAGGAATTCTCGATTACCTGTAAAATAATTTTTCACTATTTATCACTAAAACAAATTCTGTGACAATTTATATATCAAACGAATCTCATAACACACCACACATATGAATAGAGCCGGCTTCGTACCGGCTCTATTTTTATATATAATTTTTAAAAAAGTCGTGTCGCAAGTCCCTAACTCATCAGTTCCTTTAAGTGGAGATCACTCCATAATACACACACCACCCAGAAGCTGACCGCACAGTAAGCGCCTTTTTTCATTTAAAAGTTTCCGGCTGTATATTTTCTTAATGAAAAAGCTTTAATTATCAAAAGCCTGGATTAAATAGCGTCGTACATGAAAAGAGAGACTTTTGATGATATAATTTAAGAAGTATAAGATTAGTTTATCTTTTTGCAGTATTGATTATAGGCTGAAACAAGAGAGAATCAGTTAAGAGCCATATAGAACCAACGCGACAAACTTTAATACAAAAAATCTGTAATCAATACTACGATGATGCCTCGGATGATTTTGTTGCCCACTACAAAGGCTACATTGACATACGCAAAATGAATATTCCACATGATCAAGTTGCAGACTTACTTGATGCACTCCGACATACTATGCGGTGACTTCCCCATGGTTTTGGCATAGTATTGACAGAGCCTCTCAAAGTTGAATCCAATTGCTTTTATGAGGGTTTGTTGCTAAACTCTTTTGATTCCGCAGACAGTATATCTTGCAAGATTATGATAATTCTTGGGTTTAGAAATTCCTGCTTCAGAAATAGATCGTAAATTTCTTGCCAGTTGATAATTTTCACTTTCATAAACATTGTCTCCCAAAAGCTTTCGATCTTTTGAGCCGCTGAAGCTGATCAATGCGGTTCCGTTCTGTGTAGCATGATTCAAATTGTCACAGGAGCAATAGCCATCATCTACACTGATTATGGCGGGAGCTTTACCTGTCATTTGTTCATTTTGTTCAAGACATTTTATAAATTTAAACTTTTCCCATTTTTAAACATCAATATTTGAGACCATTAACAATAGTTACATATGAGGTCCCTCTTTAAAAAA